>NZ_CP050296.1:983750-1311666 GCF_014189455.1 Mesorhizobium huakuii | reverse complement strand
AGGAATTCCATCTCTTCTTCGTCCGAGAGCTGGGCGACCTCAGCCTCGATCGCGGCCGAGATCACCACGGTGCCGGCGCCTTGCGCGCTGGCCATCTTTTCCACGGCCCTGGTGTGCTCGTTGCCGGTGGCGGCATCGGCCTCGGCGACGTTGCAGACATAGAGCACCGGGTGCGAGGTCAGAAGGTTCAGCCCCTGCAGGATGCGCAAATCCTCGGCCGAGATGCCCTTGAGCAGGATGCGGGTCGGCTTGCCGGCTTGCAACAGCTCGAGCGCGGCCTCCATCATCGGCAGCACGGTCGTCGCTTCCTTGTCCTTGCTGCCGGCGCGCTTGCGGATCTGCACGATGCGGCGTTCCAGGCTGTCGAGGTCGGCGAGCATCAGCTCGGTCTCGACCGTCTCGGCATCAGCGACCGGGTCGATGCGGCCCTCGACATGGGTGATGTCGTCATCCTCGAAGCAGCGCAGCACATGCACGATGGCGTCGACCTCGCGGATGTTGGCGAGGAACTGGTTGCCCAGCCCTTCGCCTTTCGAGGCGCCGCGCACCAGGCCGGCAATGTCGACGAAGGAGATGCGGGTCGGGATGATCTCCTTCGACTTGGCGATCGAAGCGATCTTCTGCAGGCGCGGATCGGGCACCGCCACCTCGCCGGTGTTCGGTTCGATGGTGCAGAACGGATAGTTGGCGGCCTGCGCCGCCGCCGTCCTGGTCAACGCGTTGAAGAGCGTCGACTTGCCGACGTTGGGCAAGCCAACGATGCCGCATTTGAAACCCATTGTGTCCAGTCCTATCGGGAAAAGCGAAATTTGATGAGGGCTATGGGCGATAGGGGTGATCAACGTCAAGCCCCCAGCGGGAATGGGCGGCCTGGCCGAGGCGAACCTATGGCCGGCGTTCAGCCTGCCAGGTCTCGCAGTCTGGCGAGCCGGCGGGCCTCCTGGCTGACAAAGGCGGGATCGTCCCCGAGAACGGCGAGGGCGCGCCGAGCGCTCGAGCGCGCGCGGTTCATGTCGCCGAGTCCGGCATGGCACTCGGCCAGCTCCTCGTGAATGTATGGCGCCTGATCGCCGTCGACTTCCGCCGCCCTGGCCACCTCTTCGGCAAGCCGTCGGGCCTCTTCGAGGCGGCCGAGCGCGCGCAGCGTCCTGACGACCGCGTAGCGGGCGATGCGCATCTCCCGGGCCTGGCCGCGCGACTGCCGCACCGCCACCGCCTGCTCGAAGACAGGCAATGCATCGTCGAACCGGCCGGCGTCGAAATAGGACCAGCCGAGATTGTTGAGCAGGGGGCCGCGCCATGGCTCTGCCTGCGGATGTTCGCCGACATAGGCAAGGCCAATCGCGGTCCATTCGACGGCGTCGTCGGGTGTTCCGACGATGGCGAGCATGTGGGCGGCATCGGCCGCCAGAATATGCGCGCGTGCCTCTCGTGCCAGCCGCCATGCCTCCTCAAACAGCGGCCGCGCCAGATCCCGCTGTCCTGCCGAATTGTACAGCCGGCCACGCTCGATCGCGCATGTCGCACGCCGAGCGGGATCGTTGCCGGCAAGAAGCGTGGCCCGGTCGATCAGCTGATGAGCCGTCCCGAAATCGCCGGCCAGCCCCAGTTGCCTGGCCTCCCCGGTCAGATTCGAAACATCATCCGCCATGCCGGTCTCGCTGCTACCGATCTTGCCAGTACGCGCCAGTGCTAGCGTGGGACGTCGCCTGCCGGCAAGGCGGGCCGGCGCCAGGCACCGATCACGCGTTCGTCAATACGGCGTGATGCTGGCGCGGGCTAATTTAGCGATGTCGCGTGACGACAGTTCCACAGAGAGGGAGTTCTGAAATGACCGAATTCAAGCTTTCCCGTCGTGACAGTCTGCGCAGCATCGCCGTGCTCGGCATGGCTGGAGCAGCCGTTGCCGGCAGCGCAACGGTTCTTGCAACCAGCACGGCCGAAGCCGCGCAACCGCATATGAACAAGGCGCTGAATGATCTCCAGGCAGCGCTCAATCAGTTGCAGGCGGCCCTGCCGGACAAGGGCGGTCATCGCGTCAAGGCGATCGCGCTGGTGAAGGACGCGATCGATGAGACGACCAAGGGCATGGCCGTCGGCGCAATGTAGTTCTGCACGGTTGGCGCTGCCTATGGCCAGGCGGCGCCGGTCGCTTCAGTCTTTACCGAACAGTTTTTTCAGCATGGCCGCCATCGGGCCGGTCTCAGGCAGTTTGGCGGGCGCCTGCGGCGGGCGTGCCTGGCGGATGTGGCTCTGCTGCTTGGGCGCCTGTTTCTGCGCCGGCTTGTCCGGCTCGGGTGCGGCCTTGCCCTGGACGGCGAGCGCGGCCTTGTTCATGAAGCCGGATTCGTCGCCCTTGACGATCATGGCGGCGTTGTCGGCGATCGCGTCGAGCAAGGGATCGAGCCATTCGCGGTCGGCCTTGGCGAAGTCGCCGAGCACATGATGCTGGACCATTTCCTTGACGCCGGGATGGCCGACGCCGATGCGCACACGGCGATAGGCGTTGCCGACATGGCCGTCGATCGAGCGGATGCCGTTATGGCCGCCGGCGCCGCCGCCGGTCTTGATGCGCAGCTTGCCTTCGGCAAGATCGATCTCGTCATAGAAGACGGTGAGGGCGGAAAGGTCGAGCTTGTAGAAGCGCAGCGCTTCGCCGACCGACTGGCCGGACAGGTTCATGAAGGTCTGCGGCTTGATCAGGACGATCTTCTCGCCGCCGAGCGTGCCTTCTGAAATCAGGCCGTGGAATTTCTTCGACCAGGGCGAAAAGGAATGGCGGCGGGCGATAGCGTCCGCCGCCATGAAACCGACATTGTGCCGGTTGCCAGCGTATTTCGCGCCCGGATTGCCGAGGCCTGCAAAGACAAGCATCGTCTGCTCCGGGCGGGAAAGAGTTACTTCTCTTCGGCGGCAGGAGCCGCTTCAGGTGCAGCCGCTTCGACCGTCTCTTCAGCCTCCGGTTTCATCGCCGACGAACCGGCAATGGTCGCGATGGTGAAGTCGCGATCGGAGATGACCGGCTTGACGCCGGCCGGCAGCTTGACCGCCGAGATGTGGATCGAATCGCCGATGTTGGTGCCGGTGAGATCAATGGTGATGAATTCCGGGATCGCATTGGCCGGGCAGTGGAACTCGACTTCGTGACGCACGATGTTGAGCACGCCGCCGCGCTTGATGCCGGGCGACTTGTCCTCATTGATGAAGTGGACAGGCACGTCGACATTGACTTCGGTGTCCTTGCCGATGCGCAGGAAGTCGACATGGACAGGGAAATCCTTGACCGGGTCGAGCTGGAAGTCCTTCGGCAGGACCTGGATCTTCTTGCCGTCGACATCGATCGTGGCGATCGTGGTCAGGAACCCGCCGCCATGGATCTTGTAGTAGATGTCCTTGTAGGTGAGAGCGATTGCCAGGGGAGGCTGCTTGTCACCATAGATTACTGCAGGCACTTTACCGTTGCGGCGAACTGCACGGGCGGACCCCTTACCGACCTGTTCGCGCGCTTCGGCCTTGAGCTCGTAAGTATCGTGGCTCATGGCTTTTCCTTTCGCGTGTTATGGAGCGTTTGCGGCAGGCAATGTGCCCAAGCCGTAAACGTCGAAAGCCGCCAGACCTGGATGTCCGAATGAGGGCACCCGCTTTGAGACGGAGCTTTGTTCGGGATCACAAGGGAAGGCAGCCTTCCGCCGCGTTGCCTCCAAGGGTGTCTACGCGGGTGGCGGCTCTATAGCGGAAGGCGGCCGGAGGTGCAAGCCGGAGGCTGGAGGCGCCTGCGGGCACCTCGTGCGGTTCAGCATTCCCGGCTAGCCGGTCGGCTTGGGATTGCAACATTTCAAACGGGCCGGTCGCCGAAGCGATTGAACTTCATACCGCCCCGGGACCCACCTCGCTAGCTGAGCTGCCCAGCGGCTTTCGAGATGAGCTGGGTGATCTCACGCGGGTGAGAGATCAGCGACAAATGACTTGCCTTCACCTCGATGGTCTTGGCGTTCATGCGTTTGGCCATGAAGCGCTCGAGATCCGGGTTGATGGTGCGGTCCTCGGTCGAGACGGCATACCAGCTCGGCTTTGAGCGCCAGGCCGCCTGGGTTGTCTTTCCGGAGAAAAGCTGATCCGAGATCGGCCCCTGGACGGCATAAAGGATGCGCGCCTTCTCGCGAGGAATACCACCGGCGAAATCCCGCAGGAAAGCCTCCTCGCTGAGCTTGCCATAGCCTGCGGACCAGACAAGGCCCGCCGAGGCGGGCGGCGGCGCGAAAGTCTTGGCGAGCGCCGTGTAGTCTTCGCCGGCATCGGGCGCGCGCGCCGCGACATAGACGAGCGAGGACACTTTTGGATCCGCCCCTGCCTCGCTGACGATCATGCCGGCAAAGGAGTGTCCGACAAGTATCGTCGGTCCATCCTGGAGAGCGATCGCACGGCGCGTTGCCTCGACGCCTGCCTCCAGCGTGGTCAGCGGGTGCTGGACGACGGTTGCATTGAAGCCGGCCTGCTGCAGCAGGCCAACCACCTCCGACCAGCACGAGCCATCGGCATAAGCGCCATGGACGAGGACGACGTTGCGAACCCTGGGGCGCACCTCGGGGCGAATCTTGGAGCTCGTCTGGGCTCGCGCCTTGGCGGAGCCGGCCAGTATGCTCGTCGCCACCCCGGCGACGAGCGCGGTGGAAAAAGTACGCCTATTCAACATGATCGTGGATTCCTTGAGAGGTTGGCAGATCGCGCCCGGATTTCGGCCGGGACGCGCCGCAAGTGCTTTACCCGGCGCCTATGTCCAGTCTTCGCAAGCTACCGAGCGTCCGTTACAGCCGTCACCGCTTCGTGATCGCAGGCCTTCGGCCGGGCTGGCGTCTGTCGCGGCCGGTCGATGGCTCCAGGCGCCTTCTCAGAGCGCTTTCCAGGCGTCTGGGGGTTTCGGGAGAAAAGCTAGTTACGGCTGGATCGAAATGGTTAGCGGTCGCCACCCAGCGCATCCCGCAGCGCCTGGATTTGCCGGTTCAGCGCATCAAGTTGCGCCAGCGTCATGCCGGAGCGTTCGATCAAGGTCTCGTTCAGGCAATTGCACTGGACAAGCAGCGCGCGCCCGGCGACTGTCAGGTCGACCTGCACTTGGCGCTCGTCGGTATGGCTGCGCTGGCGGGTCACAAGGCCGGCCTGTTCCATGCGCTTGACCAGTGGTGTGATGGTGCTCGATTCCAAAGCGAGCCGGTGGGCGATCGAGCCGACCGACATGCCGTCGGCCTCGGCAAGCGCGTTGAGCACGAGATATTGCGGATAGGTGATCCCCATCTCGTCCAGCATCGGCTTATAGGTGCGATTGATCGCCATTGAGGTGGCGTAGAGCGTGAAACAGAGCTGGTTGTCCAACGGGAGAGGCACGACGCGTTCCTTTTGCCGACGTAGGAAATTCGGTACCACGAAAAATGATATCGCGATACATATTTTTTGTAGACAAGGGTTCAGGGCTGCGCTAGCAATATCGATATCGCGATATTGTTTACCGCGACAACAATCAAAGGAGATTGAGATGGCTTCGCAGACGAAATCCGGTTCCGGCAGCGGCACGATCACCACCAAGGACGGCACGCAGATTTTCTACAAGGACTGGGGAACCGGTCAGCCCATCGTCTTCCATCATGGCTGGCCGCTGAGCAGCGACGACTGGGATGCCCAGATGCTGTTCTTCCTGGCACAGGGCTACCGCGTCATTGCCCATGACCGGCGCGGCCATGGCCGCTCGACCCAGACGGATATCGGTAACGAGATGGACACCTATGCGGCCGATGTGGCTGAACTCGCGGCGCATCTCGACCTCAAGAATGCCATCCATGTCGGCCATTCGACCGGCGGCGGTGAGGTGGCGCGCTATGTCGCCAAGTACGGCTCGGGCGGCCGCGTCGCCAAGGCGGTGCTGATTGGCGCTGTGCCGCCGATCATGCTCAAGACGGCTGCCAATCCCGGCGGCCTGCCGATCGAGGTGTTCGATGGCTTCCGCGCTGCCCAGGCAGCCAATCGCGCCCAGTTCTTCCGTGACGTTCCGGCCGGGCCTTTCTACGGATTCAACCGTCCGGGCGCCGAAGTCTCGCAAGGGGTCATCGACAATTGGTGGCGCCAGGGCATGATGGGCGGCACCAAGGCGCACTATGATTGCATCAAGGCTTTCTCGGAAACCGACTTCACCGAGGATTTGAAGGCGATCGACGTGCCGGTGCTGGTCATGCATGGCGACGACGACCAGATCGTTCCGATCGCCGACTCGGCGTTGTTGTCGATCAAGCTGCTCAAGAAGGGCGAGCTCAAGGTCTACAAGGGTTTCCCGCACGGTATGGC
Organism: Mesorhizobium huakuii; assembly: GCF_014189455.1. Classification (NCBI taxonomy): domain Bacteria; kingdom Pseudomonadati; phylum Pseudomonadota; class Alphaproteobacteria; order Hyphomicrobiales; family Phyllobacteriaceae; genus Mesorhizobium; species Mesorhizobium huakuii. The sequence goes on along the minus strand of NZ_CP050296.1, from coordinate 1,305,333 downwards.
GACAACCCATGCGGATGTCATTAACGCCGACCTTTTGGCCTTCTTCAAGGCATAGGCCTTCCGCAGGATAGGCAAGGCACCCGCCCATCCGGGCGGGTGCCTTTTCATGTGAATTCCGATCCGCCGGGTTTAGGCCGCGGCCTGCGCCTTCCTCGCTTCCTTCATGTTGGGCAGGAACACCGTCAGCAGCCCAAGCAGCGGCAGATACGAGCAGATCTGGAAGACGAAATCGATGCCCTTCATGTCGGCGACAACGCCGAGCACGGCGGCGGCAATGCCGCCCATGCCGAAGGCGAAGCCGAAGAAGATGCCGGCGATCATGCCGACGCGGCCGGGTACCAGTTCCTGCGCGAAGACGACGATGTTGGAGAAGGCCGACGACAGGATGAGGCCGATCAGCACCGTCAGCACCATCGTCCATTCCAGGTTGGCGTAGGGCAGCGCCAGCGTGAAGGGCAGCACGCCGACGATCGAGAACCAGATCATCGCCTTCTGTCCATAGCGGTCGCCGAACGGACCGCCGAGCAGGATGCCCAGCGCCGAGGCGCCGAGGAACAGGAACAGCATCACCTGGCTCATCTGCACCGACACGCCGAACTTATGGATGGAGTAGAAGGTGTAGTAGCTGGCGAGGCTGGCGATGTAAGCGTTCTTGCTCAGCACCAGCAGCGTCAGCACGACCAGTGCGCTCATCACCTTGCGGCGCGGAAAGGGCGAGACGAAGCTTGCCGCTTTTCTGGCGCCTTGCGCGGCGCGCAAGCGGCTGTACCAGCCGCCGACCTGCCACAAAACGACAATGCCGATCAGCGAGCCGACGGCGAACCAGGCGATGCTGGTCTGGCCGAACGGCACGACGATGAAGGCGGCCAGCAGCGGCCCCATCGACTGGCCGAAATTGCCGCCGACCTGGAACAGCGATTGCGCCAGGCCAAACCGGCCGCCAGAAGCAAAGCGCGCTATGCGCGAGGATTCGGGATGGAAGATCGCCGAGCCGATGCCGATCAGCGAGGCGCCGATCAGCAGCAGATAGTAGTGCCCGGCATAGGCCAGCACGACCAGGCCGATCAGCGAAGAGGCCATGCCATAAGGCAGCGAATAGGGCATCGGCCGCTTGTCGGTGATCATGCCGATCACCGGCTGTAGCAAGGACGCCGTCACCTGGAAGGTGAAGGTCAGCAGGCCGATCTGCCAGAAATCAAGGCCGTAATTCTGTTTCAGCAGGGGATAGATGGCCGATAGCAGCGACTGCATGATGTCGTTGATGCAATGGCAGAAGCTCACCGCCAGGATGACGGTGAAGGCCGTCGCCTGGGCTGAGGCGTGGCTGGCGCTCGCTGGTGGCGCGACGCTGGCGGCTGTCGTATCGGTCAAGGCAGGCTCCGTGGTCTTTTTGGCGGGCACGCCCGCAGGGCAAGCTGGCGGACGCTCCTGCGGCCGCCTTAGGGACGGTTGCCTTATAAGCCGCTTGTCGCGCGACTTCTTTCGTGGTTTGGTCCAATAGTTTCGCAAGTGGGCCATAGCCGATGCCACATGGCAGGGAAATCTTCCGCGCCGGCAATGCCGATCTCGGCCAATTGCACCAGAGCCGCTGGCAATGGCTGGAGGAGGTCGCCGGGCCGGCGGTGGCGTTGCCGACCGAATATCCCGACGGTTACCACGTGCCGCAACACCGCCACAGCCGCAGCCAGTTGCTGCATGCGCTGGTCGGCGTCGTGCTGGTGACGACGCGGCACGGGCGCTGGATGGTGCCGCCGGACCACGCAATGTGGATCCCGGCCGGCACGGAGCATTCCGTCGAGATGCTGGGCGATGTCTCGATGCGCTCGGTATACGTCATGCCGGGCGCGATCCCGGGGCTGCCGGAAGGCTTACGCGTCGTCGGCGTCACCGAGTTGATGCACAGCCTGATCGTGGAATCGGAGAAACTGCCGCAGGGCGGCGAGCTGGAAGGGCGCGGCGGGTTGATCATGAAGCTGTTGCTGCATGAAATCCCGACCTTGCCGGAACGGCCGCTCGGCCTGCCATTCCCGTCCGATCCAAGGCTGGCGATGCTGTGCCGTCGTTTCGTCGCGGCACCTTCGCCGCACGCGACGATCGACGAATGGGCTGACGCCGCGGGCATGAGCCGGCGCTCCTTCACGCGCGCCTTCCAGCGCCAGACCGGCCTGTCGCTGTCGACATGGCGCCAGCAGGCCTGCCTGTTCGCGGCGCTGCCGCGGCTCGCCGATGGCGAGCCGATCACCAGGGTGGCACTCGACTTGGGCTATGACAGCGTGCCGGCCTTCATCACCATGTTCAAGCGCATGCTGGGCTCCTCGCCGCGCGGCTATATGCGCGGCGCGCGAGACAATGGCGAAGGCGTGCGGCGAGGCCCGCCTCGCCTTGAGGGCCCGGCGCCGTGAGGCAATCCCAGGAAAAGCGCGCAAGCGGTTCCTGGGAAAACGGCGTCACACTTTTCCTGGAATCGCTCTAATCGAACAGGCTCGACACCGATTCCTCGGTTGCCGTGCGCGAAATCGCTTCGCCCATCAGGTCGGCGATCGAGATGACGCGGATGTTGGGGGCGTCGAGCACGCCTTGCGTCGGCTGGATGGAATCGGTGATCACCAGTTCCTGCAGCTTCGAGCCGCTGATGCGGGCGACCGCGCCGCCCGACAGCACGCCATGGGTGATATAGGCGGTGACGCTGGTGGCGCCATTGGCCAAGAGCGCATCGGCGGCGTTGCACAGCGTGCCGCCGGAATCGACGATATCGTCGATCAGCAGGCAATCCTTGCCGGCGACCGCGCCGATGATGTTCATCACTTCCGATTCGCCTGGACGCTCGCGGCGCTTGTCGACGATGGCGAGCTGCGCGTCGAAGCGCTTGGCCAGCGCCCGCGCTCGCACCACGCCGCCGATATCGGGCGACACCACCACGACATTGCCGAGCTGCTTGTATTTCGCCTTCACGTCGCGAGCCATCACCGGCACGGAAAACAGATTGTCGGTCGGGATGTCGAAGAAGCCCTGGATCTGGCCGGCATGCAGGTCGAGCGTCAGAACACGGTCGACGCCGGCGCGGGTGATCATGTTGGCGACCAGCTTGGCCGAGATCGGCGTGCGGCCCGACGCCCGGCGGTCCTGTCTGGCGTAGCCGAAATAGGGAATCACCGCCGTGATGCGTTTGGCCGAGGAGCGCATGAAGGCGTCGATCATGATGAGCAGTTCCATCAAATGATCGTTGGTCGGGAACGAGGTCGACTGCAGGATGAAAACATCCTCGCCGCGCACGTTTTCCTGGATTTCGACGAAGATTTCCTGGTCGGCGAAGCGCCTGACACTGGCCTTGCCCAGCGGGATGTTGAGATAGCGGGCGACCGCTTCGGCCAGCACCCTGTTGGAATTGCCCGCGAAGAGTTTCATGCACCGTTCCTGGTGGGGGATGGGAAGGCCTGACAGACTCTCCCGTACCTTTTAACCGGGCTTTTAGCGGCCCGCGCTGGTATTGCAAGCGCCGAGATCGGGAATCCGCCGGCTAAACTCAAGAAAGCTGTTCGGCATCACCAACTGGCAACAGTGAGCAGCGGACGTTCGCTGCTCTCTTACCTCGTTCGAGCATCGGATTTTCCCCAAAACCGTTTCCACTTTTGGGTCCGATGCCCTAGCCAGCCTTGCCGCCAAGGAATGCAGCGAACTGGTCGATGGTCTGGTCGGCGATCGCCTGCATGGTGGCGGGCGAGACCGCCTTCCAGCTGTCGGCGCCCGCGCCGGCGCCGGAATTCACGGAAGGCGCCTTCATCTGGCCGTTGATGCGGTGCAGGCGGTTGCCCGAGGGATCGTAGACGTCCCAGACATAGATGACGGTGGTGTCCTTGCCCTCCGAAATCGCCGAGAAATAGCCCTTCAGCACATGGGTCGCGGTCTGGTCGGCGCTGCCGGCAAGCGTAATTCCACGCTGCTTGGCGCGCGTCTGCAGTTCCGCAGTCAGCGGAGTGGCGGCTTCCACCGAAGCGCCGACAATCGGTGCGATCTGCAGCCGCGTCTTCGACAGGATGGCAGCGCTTTGGGCCGAGTTGAGCGGCGTGGTGGCGGTTGCGGCTCCGGCCGTGGTGGTGGCAGGCGCGGCGGGTGACGTCGCGGGAACGGTGGTCGCGGTACTGCCCGGCGCTGTCGGCCCCGAAGTCGCCGGCGGGGTGATGGCGGAGGGTTCGAGAACGTCCTTTGCGTTGGTGCAGGAGGCAACAGCCAATGCCACAAGCAATGACACGGTCGTCACATGCGATCGTCTCATTTGCCTTCTAACTCCTTGGCGAAGAACGCCTCCCATTATGGATTCACTGTACGATCAAGTCGAGATCATGGCGGGAAAGCGGCTTCGGCTGGGATTCGGTGGTCAGGTAGGTGCGGCCAAGCGTCATTGCCGTCTCGGTCTCGGAATCCATGATGATCATGTGGGCGAACAGCGTCATGTGCGGTGCGATCGGCTCGGGGTTGCCCTGGTAGAACATCGGCATGTCCATCCAGGACGGCGTGAAGCGGGCGCCGACGGAGTAGCCGCAGGCGTTCAGCCGGTGCTTGGTCAAGCCGTGCGCTTCCATGGTGCGGGCGTGGGCGTCGAAGACATCGCCGAACGTATTGCCCGGCGTCATCACTTTTTCCACCGCGAGAAGGGCGGCACGCGCGGCGTCGAACAGTTCCTGATGGCGCTTCGACACTTTGCCGGTCAGCACGGTGCGCATCATCGGTGCATGGTAGTGGTGGAAGACACCGGCCCATTCGAGTGTCAGCTGGTCGTTCTTGGTGAGCTTGCGGCGGCCGGCCTTGTAGCGGCAGAGCAGCGCATCGACGCCGGAGCCGATGATGAACTCATTGGCGGGATAGTCGCCGCCGCCGGCAAAGATCGCGCCCTGCATGGCGGCGAGGATCAGCGCCTCGTCGCCGCCCTGCTTGATCAGCGGCAGCGCCGCGTCCAGCGCATCGTCGGAGAGGTTGGCGGCCTTCTCGGCCTTGGCGATCTCGGCCGGGCTCTTGAACAGGCGCAGCCGGCCGACAATGCCGGACGCGTCGGCGATCTGGCCGAAGGTCTGCAACTGCTCGTCCAGCCGGCGGCCATTATAGGCGGTCAGGCCGTGGGTGTCGTATTCGACGCCGATGCGGGCGCCGAGCAGATTGAGATCGTTGAGCAAATTGCGCAGGTCGACCGCCGGGTTGGCGCCGTTGCGGTCGGTCCACAGCACGATGTTGTCGATGATCGAGGTGTGACGCGCCTGGCGCAGGTCGGCCGAGCGGGTCAAAAGCACCATCGAGCCGTCGGCCTTCACCACCAGGCACTGGAAGAAGCAGAAGCCGAACGTATCGTAGCCCGTCAGCCAGTACATGCTTTCCTGCGCGAACAGCAGGATGGCGTCGAGTTTCTTCTCGGCCATCTCGATCATCAGCCGGTCGCGCCGCGCGTCAAATTCCGATCGTTCAAAATGCAGCGCCATTATTCATTCTCCAAAACGATGGCCGAAACCTGCCGGCCGTAATCGGGCTCCTTGCGGTGCGTGGTGCGCCGGTAGGAGTAGAAAAGGTCTTCCTCGGCATAGGTGCAGCGGCCTAGTCCCTCGGCGATCACGCCGGCCCTGGCCAGCCGGTCGACCGTGTAGCGGTTGAGGTCGAACATCGCATGGCCTGATGTGGCGGAGGGCGCGAAATAGCCGATGTTTCCCGCGTCGGCCTCGACGAAGCGGGCGATGAATTCCGGCCCGACCTCGTAATTGTCGGGGCCGATCGAGGGGCCGAGCACGGCGACGATGTTTTCGCGCCGGGCCCCCAGGCTTTCCATGGCGGCGATGGTGTTTTCCAGCACGCCGGTAAAGGCGCCTTTCCAGCCGGCATGTGCCGCGCCGATGACGCGCGCCCCGGCATCGGCAAACAGCACCGGGCCGCAGTCGGCGGTCGAGGCACCGATGGCGATGCCCGGGCGGTCGGTGACGATGGCATCGGCCTTGGGCCGTTCGCCGGCAAAGGGTTCCCTCACGACAACGACGTCGGGGGAATGGATCTGCCAGGCGGTCAGCAGATGGCTCGTCGGTACGCCCATCCAGGCGGCGACACGAGCGCGGTTTTCGGCCACCAGCGCCTTGTCGTCATCCGACCCGGTGCCGATGTTGAGGCCCTGGTAGATGCCGGTCGAGACGCCGCCGGCGCGGGTGAAATAGCCGTGGCGGATGCCTTGTGCCTGCGCCTTGTCCAGCAGCGGCGACCGAATGGGATCCGGTTTGGTCTGATTCAGCATGCGGGCGTTGTTGTCCGTGTGGGCGGTTTCGTCAAGAAAAAGTCCGGAAGCGAAGCGGCCGGCGGTTCGGCCGCTCTTTTACCGGACGGGAGATTGGGAGGGGCAGCGGTGAAAAGTCAATCCGCCGTGGCAAACGGCCGGACGGTCACACCGCGCGGCAGGACTGCGAGCACCTTGAACAGCTCGCCCATGGCTTGCGGGCCGGCGAGACGCTCGACATCGCCGGTGATCTTGTCACGGGCCGACTGGCCGGCATCGGCGCCAAGCCGACCGGCGCGCTCGAGAATGCCCATGCCGAGCAGGAAATCGCCTTGCGTCGACAGATGGGCGTCGAGACCATGCGCGCGCACGGTCGCGGCAAGGGCGGCGAAATCGACATGCGAGGTGAGGTCGGCCTCGCCGGGATTGGCCAGCACATCTTCGTGACTGTGCCGGCGCAAGGCCTGCAGCGTGTCGCCGACACCCGGCTGCAGATGGCCATAGTCGAGGAACAGCCCGGCGCCATTGTTTCGGGCGATGCGCTCGGCGATGGCCGCCATCAGCCCGGTGCGCGCCGGCGCCACCTCGACGATCGCGCCTTGCGGCGCTTCAGCCGCATCGACGGGCAGCAGCGTCGGGTCGACCGAGCCGGCGCCGGCGAAGAAACAAAGGGTGTCCTCGTCGAGGCCGACCATGCGCTCGCGCCAGCCGATGCCGGCGCGGACGAACTGGCGGATCGGCACGGCGTCGAACAATTCGTTGCCGACGATGAGCAGCGGCTGCTGGGGCAAGGTCTCGATGGTCTCGTGCCAGCGAACCGCGAAAGGTGTCGCGCCGAGCGTCTGCTTCTGGATCTCGGTCAGGCGCGGGCTGGTCTCGATCATGGCGAAGGCGGCGCCGTTGGCCAGGTCAGGATCGAGCCGCGACAGCGTTCGCAGCGCGTCGTTCATCAGCGTGCGCGGCCAGGACCGATCTCGGCGATGGTCACCGGCATCGGCCGACCGATCGCCGCCCAAGCCTGGTAGAGCCAGACGGCGACAAGTTCACCGAACATCTGGCTGATCTCCGGCGCGGTAATGAAGTCGCCGGCGGCGCCGAATGGCTCGCGCGTCGTGTAGTAGCCGTCCGCGGGATCGAACAGGCACATCGCCATATATTCGTTGACGGGAAGGGGCCCCAGCGCCTCGATCAGGTCGACGATGCGGGTCTTCAGCCGCGTCATGTCGCCTGCGGCTGCGATTGCGTCACCGGCTTGGCGGTCGCCATCGCCCAGATGCCGGCCAGCACCATCGGCGTCGACAGGATCATGCCCATGGTCAGCCAGGTGGTCCCGAGGAGGTAGCCGAGCTGCTGGTCAGGCTCGCGGAAGAATTCGACGAAGATGCGCGACAGGCCGTAGCCGCAGATGAAGGCGCCGCCGACGAAACGCGGCATTTTCAGCTTGAGGCGCGAATGGGTGAGGATGCGCAGGACCAGGAACAGCACCAGCCCCTCGAGCAGGGCCTCGTAGAGCTGGCTCGGATGGCGGGTAAACGGTCCGCCATTGGGGAATTCGATTGCCCAAGGCACGTCGGTCGGCCGGCCCCAAAGCTCGGAATTGATGAAGTTAGCGACGCGCACCAGACCGAGCCCAACCGGCACGCCGGCGGCCACGACATCGAACAGCGACCAGGTGCGGATGCCGCGCTTGATGGAAAACAGCGTCATGGCGAGGATGACGCCGAGCAGGCCACCATGGAACGACATACCGCCTTGCCAGACGGCGAAGATGTCGAGAGGGTGCGCGATGTAGCGCGCCAAATCGTAGAACAGCACATAACCGGTGCGGCCGCCGAGGACCACGCCGATGGCGGCCCAGACGATGAAATCGTCGAGGTCTTCCGGTTTCATCGGCAGGATGCCGTCGGGCCACAGTTTCGGGTTGGCGGCGAGCCGCTTGGCATACCACCAGGCAAACAGGATGCCGACGATGTAGCCGACGCCGTACCAGTGCACCGCCAGCGGCCCGATCTGGATGAGGATCGGGTTGATGTTGGGGAAGGGTAGCGAGGCCAGCGGCAGCAGGAAATATTCGTTCAACGGGGAGCTCTCGGTTGCGGTCGCATTCGGGCGCGGACCATGCGGCAGGGTTTTGGCAGGGTCAAGGCAACGTCGTCGCCGTCAAATGTCGCGACGAATCCACCGCGAGCCATCGCGCCGTGAATGGTGAGCTCAGCCCTTGGCGGCCACCCACTGCCGCAACGCGTCGTTGATCCTGTCCTGCCAGCCGGGACCGTCCTCCTGAAAATGATCGAGCACGGCCCGGTCGATCCGGATCGAAACAAGCTCGCGGACATTCGGGGCGGATGAGGGTTCGCGAATGGGCGCTGCCGGTTTCTTGACCGGCTTGAAGGCCGCCTCGGCGGCTGCGAACGGATTTGTCGGTCGGCGCGGGGGCGTTGCCATTTGGTGACCCTGATTGGAGACGACTCATGCTTGACGCAAGTCGCGATGGAAACGCCACAATAGGCGACTTGGCGTCATCCCGTACAGAAGGTTGCGGTCGAATTCGACGCAGACCATACCGAAGAACTTTGGCTGGTCACGCAAGGTCGCGCCGTCAATTGTCAGGGAACAAGATCGCCCCTAGGTCCATTCCACCATGCAGGATATGCAGTATTTCCACGGTGTCGGCACTGGCGCGGTAGAAAATCAGGTAGTTGCCATGGACGCGCCGGCGGATGCTTGAGGATCGATGCCGCTCAAAGAACGGATATCGCTCCGGCATGGTGCGCAACTCCACACAATCGCGGCGCAATTCCTGGATAAACGTGACGGCCCGAAATGGGCTGTCGAGCGCGATGTAGTCGCCAATGGCTTCGAGGTCTGCCTCGGCCTGATCCGTAAAGACCAGCCGCTTCACTTGGTTTTCGCTGCCATTGCCTTGTATTTGGCCTCAAGCCTGTCCAGCACTTCGTCGCCGGGCTTAACCCGGCCACCATCGGCATCGGAAATGCTTTTTGCTAGGGTTGCATCGAGGGCGGCGAGCCGCTTCTCCCGCTCTTCAACGAGGCGAACGCCCTCGCGCAGCACTTCGCTCTTCGAATTGTAGCGGCCGGTGCTCACGAGCTGGTTGACGATATCCTCGAGACGACTGCCTAAGTCTGCGCTAATGGCCATGATGGCGCTCCTGCAAAACGTCCAGGAACAATAATAGTTATTGGTCAGGCTTGCCAGTGATTTTGGCTGGTCCGACTTGATGCCGCACCAAGCCTCAACGTTCTTGCATTCGGCGCTCAGCGCCACTACGTCATTTCGAGCAAGCGAGGATTTGCCATGTCGACCGGACCGAACCGCATTCTCGATGAATTCGCCAAGCTGATGACCGACGCCGCCGGTGCCGCCCAGGGCGTGCGCCGTGAGGTCGAGACGGCCTTCAAGGGGCAGGCGGAGCGCATCCTCAATTCGATGGATGTGGTGCAGCGCGAGGAATTCGAGGCCGCGCGCGAGATGGCCGCCAAGGCCCGGGACGAGAACGCCAGGCTTGCTGCCCGCATCGAGGCGCTCGAAGCCAAGCTCGCCGAATTGGCCGGTGATGCCGCACCAGCGGCGGCGGCGAAGCCTCGCGCGAAAAAATAATCGTTAAACTTTTCCACATAGTCCGATCCTGAAAATCGCTTTGCCGTGAATCGCTTAACGGCATTGCATGAATCTTTGTGACAGCGCCTTTCCACATGCGAATGCCGCAGTGCGAAAAATTGGGCTGTTCACGCGACTCCCGATCAATAGACTGAATTTGTTGCATGATTCGAAGCAGGGTCATGCGGCCGGGCGGTGGGGTCCGGTCTGGGGTCTTTGCGTCGAGAAGTCCTGGCCGTCCGAGTTCTAGATCAGATTGTTCGTCGTGTGTGCCCGCGGAGCGTGAGGCGCTCCCCTGAACACAGGAAGCATTCCATGGAACTTCTCGAACTCGAATACTCCCGCGAAATCCATCCGGTGGATGTTATCGAGCAGGTGGCCCACAACAATGACTGGTCCTTCGAACGGGCCGGCGATGACGAAATCTCGATCTCGGTCGCCGGCAGCTGGACCGACTATCACGTCTCCTTCTCCTGGATGGAGGATTTCGAGGCGCTGCATCTGGCCTGCGCCTTCGACATCAAGGTGCCGGAGACCCGCGCGCTAGAAGTGATGCGGCTGTTGTCGCTGATCAACGAGCAGATGCTGTTCGGCCATTTCGACCTCTGGGAGCAGGAAGGCGCGATCATGTTCCGCCAGTCGCTGCTTCTGGCCGGCGGGGTCGAACCCTCGAGTCAGCAGGTCGAGGTGCTTTTGTCCTCGGCGCTTGAAGCCTGCGAATGCTATTTCCAGGCTTTTCAGTTCGTCGTCTGGTCGGGAACCTCGGCCAAGGACGCGCTGGCCGGTGTGCTGTTCGAGACCTACGGCAACGCCTGAGCGGTACGTGAATGAGTGCAAGCAAAGAGCGTAAGCCCGAGATCAGTTTTGCCGATTTCGATCGTGTCGACATCCGCGCTGGCACGATCGTCGAGGCCGAACCGTTTCCGGAAGCGCGCAAGCCTGCCTTCAAGCTGAAGATCGATTTCGGACCCGACATTGGGGTGAAGAAATCATCGGCGCAGATCACCAAATACTATACGCCCGAAAGCTTGATTGGCCGGCAGGTGTTCGCCGTGGTCAATTTCCCGCCACGCCAGATCGGGCCGTTCATGTCGGAAGTGCTGACGCTCGGTTTTCCCGATGAGGAGGGCGCCGTCGTGCTGGGCGCCATCGAGCGCAAGGTGCCGGATGGCGGGCGGCTCTTCTAGGATCAGCGAGCAGGCTGGGGCCGAAACGCGCCGAGAATCGTTCCGACCGTAGCGGCTGAGAGCACGAGGTGCAGAACATCGAACGGCCAGGCGAGTGCGAAATGCATCAGCATAAGGCTCAAGAAGGAGGGCGACGCGGCATCCGCGGGAATTAGGATCAAGCCTGCAGCCAGGATCAGCCCGTATTTGAGTATGGCAACGATCGCGAGAACGATGAACATTATGGCGACAAAACGCAGATGATTGCCGTCGAGCGCACGCCAGCAGCCGATTGGATCGAACGATCCCGTCCAGAGAAAATCGCCGACGAACAGATACGTCCAGGCAAGTACCAAACCACCCGCGAACAGGTTGAAGACGCCCATCGCCGACGCCCAAGGCGCGATGTCCTCAGGGCCGAGCGGCAGGTCATGCGTGGCCAACAGGCCGGCAACAAGCAGTCTGTGTTCGCCGGCGACCGCAAAGCCGCAAAGAAGCTGGATGGCCGCGAGAAGCAACGCAGCCAGGAGGATCCGCTGGCCGAGCTCGAAGCGCAGGCCAGGGATAGCGAAGTGTTTGACGCTTTCTATGCCGCGCCGGAAAACGACGCGGCCAGGCTCGGGCGCGTTTGCCATGCGGTCGAGAACGAATGCAAAGACCATCGCCGAGAACGGCGCGGCAACAATCGGAGAAAGCCACGTCCAGGGCTCAAAGCCTCGCGATAGAAGCCAGAGAAGCCAGGCGGGCGCCTGCCCCTCGGCAAAAAGAACGAGGGCAAGCGCCGTCAGGCAGAGCGTCGTCAGAAAGCAGGGAAACCAGGCGGCCACAAAGAGTGGCCAGGCATTCGCACGGCAATAGCCCAGCACCCTCGCAACGGTCTTGCTGATGCGCAAGACGCGACGCTTCGGCGATACGGCAGGCGCTTCGTCCAGCGTTGAAATCGACGTCAATCCCGCAGGAACTACACGCGGAATAATGCACCGCAAGGAACTGTCGCGCAAGCTCTCGCAAGGAGCGCGCTCGCGGGGTCAAAGCTAACCGGCGCAAGATCTCCCGGTGCATCTCAACAACTTCACGCGGAAGACTTGTCCAAAGGCATTGGCAAGTTGCCGAAGTTCCGGATTTTCTGAGGGAAAAGCAGGAGTGGCGGCATTGAAGAGGTCACACAACTGCTGCCGTCAGGCGGCAAGTCTCCGCGGCATCCCCAGCGCTTCCTCGACCGTGTCGAGAAACATTTCCGCACAGGCCTTCCAGCTGTAGCGCATGGCGCGTTCTCTGGCCTGCCCGCGGTCGACCTTGAGGGCGGCGAGTGACGCCTCGCGCAGATCGTTCGAGACCGCCCCGCCAAAGCCGTCGCCGACAATGTCGATCGGCCCGGTCACCGGATAGGCGGCGACCGGCGTGCCGCTGGCCAACGCTTCGATGATGACGTTGCCGAACGTGTCGGTGCGGCTGGGAAAGACGAAGACATCGGCCGAGGCGTAGATCTCGGCCAGTTCGTCATTGGGGCGGTGACCGAGGAAATGCGCCTTGGGATATCTTGCCTTCAATTTGGCGAGTTCAGGTCCTTCGCCGACGATCACCTTGCTGCCGGGCAGGTCGAGGTCGAGGAAGGCGGAGAGGTTCTTTTCAATGGCGACACGGCCGACGCAGAGGAAGACTGGGCCGGGGAAGCCGAGGTCCTTGCGCTTGTCCGGGCGGAAATGATCGGTGTCGACGCCGCGCGTCCACGGCCGCAGCTTGTTGAAGCCGCGCGCCGAAAGGTCGTCGGCGAGCGACTGGGTGGCGACCAGCGTGCCCTGGCCGGAATTGTGGAAATCGCGCAACCAGCGATAGGCCCAGCTTTCCGGCACCGGCAGGCGGGCGCTGAGATATTCGGGGAAGCGCGTGTGATAGCTGGTGGTGAACGGCCTGCCGGCATTGCGGCAATAGCGCCGCGCCATGATGCCGAGCGGCCCTTCGGTGACGATGTGGACGTGGTCGGTCTTGTAGGCATCGATCAGGCGCGCGACATGGCCGGGCGTGGTCAGCGCCAGCCTGATGTCGGGGTAGGTCGGCAGAGGCAGTGTGCGGAAGATGTTGGGGGTCAGGAAATCCACCGCGACGTCGAAGGATTTCAGCGTTTCGGTGAGCCGCTCCAGCGTGTGGACGACGCCGTTGACCTGCGGGCGCCAGGCGTCGGTGACCATCAATATGCGCATGGCGGCCCTTTGCTGGAAAGGTCGACGGTTGCCTTGAGGCGATGCCGGAACGGCGACCAGCCGGCCGCCCGCGCTTCGCTCCAGCGCACCCGGGCGGGTACGGTGTCGAAGTGAGGCGGCTGGGCCGAATCAACTGTAGTCGCGCGTTTCATGCGCGCTCTTCACCATGATTTCATGACGAGCGGATGAAGCAGCCCTTTTTGGGAGCATGATCTTGTCCGAAAACCGGTTTCCACTTTTCGGGATCATGCTCCGCCTAGGCCGGAACCTTGATGACGGCGCGCAGGCCGCCGAGCGGACTGTCGTCGAGGGTGATGTCGCCGCCATGGCTGCGGGCGATGTCGCGGGCAATCGACAGGCCGAGTCCGGTGCCGCTGGCATCGAGGTTGCGGGCCTCGTCGAGCCGCACGAACGGCTTGAACACGTCCTCGCGCCTGTCCACCGGGATGCCGGGACCGTTGTCGTCGATGGTGACTACAAGCGAGCCACGGCCGTGATTGGCGCTGACCTCCACCGTCTTGGCATAGCGGAAAGCGTTGCCGATGACGTTGGACAACAGCCGGGCGAAAGCATTCGGCCTGACATGCACGGTCGGATCGCCGGAAAGCGTCGTCGACAGCTTGCATTTGCGCAAGGCAGCTTCGTCGTTGAGCTTTTGGAAATAGGCTTCGAGATCGAAACGTCCCGGATCCTCCGAGGCCTCGCCACGGGCAAAGGCGAGATAACCCTCCAACATCGACTGCATGTCGTCGATGTCCTGGTTGAGCGCCGCCTTGGTCTCGGCCTTGCCGCCGGCCAGTGCCAGCTGCAGCTTGAAGCGGGTGAGGATAGTTCTCAGATCATGGCTGACACCGGTCAGCATGGCGGTGCGCTGGTCGATCTGGCGCTCGATGCGCTCGCGCATCTGGATGAAGGCAAAGCCGGCGCGGCGAACCTCCTCGGCGCCGCGCGGGCGAAAATCGCGCGGCATCGGCCGGCCCTTGCCGAAGCTTTCTGCGGCCTCGGCGAGCGTCAGGATCGGCCGGATCTGGTTGCGCAGGAAGGGGATGGCGATCATCAGCAGCACCAGCGAGGTGCCGACCATCCAGATCAGGAAGATGTGGGTGTTGGAGGCATAGGCCTGGCTGCGGCGCACGAAGACGCGCAACACCTTGTTCTCGAGCTGGACACGCACCTCGACGATGTTGGAATTGCCGACGGTGTCGATCCAGAACGGCCGGTTGATCTGGCGGGTGATCTCTGACGAGAGAACGTCGTCGAGGATCGAGAAGAACGGTTTTGGACCGGGCGGCGGCAAGGGATCGGGCGGCAGCAGATCGACCTTCAGCTGCATGCGGTCCTGGGCGATGCGGATGATGTTGGCGTAGTCGGCGTCGTGCGGATAGGTCTCGATCAGGTCGATGATGGCGGCGATGTCGCGCACGGTGGCCTGCGACAGGCGCTGCGTCACCGTTGCCCAGTGGCGCTCCATGAAGACGAAGGCGACCACCGATTGCAAAAGGATCATCGGCGCGATGACGATGATCAGCGAGCGCGCATAGAGCCGCTTGGGCATGTAAAGCGAAACGAGGCGCCAGAACCGGTTCCAGATGCGCGGCACCGCCTTGAGCGTTCGCGTGGCGCGCGCGCTCAAGCCGTCATTTCCCGGCTGTTCCAGTTCCGTGGTCGCCATTGGCTCTTTTCATCCGTCGGCGGCCATTCGGGCGCGGCCGGTATTCTATTCCACGCTGAGCCGATACCCAATACCGCGCACGGTCTGCAGCCAGACCGGGTTGGACGGATCGCGCTCGATCTTGCGGCGCAGCCGGTTGATCTGCACGTCGATGGTGCGCTCGCCGACTTCCGAATCGTCACCGACCAGTTCGTGGCGCGGGATGGTTTCGCCGGCCCGTGCGGCAAAGATCGCCAGGATCTCCTGCTCGCGGTCGGTCAGCTTCAGTGCCTCGCCGCCGCGCTTCAACTCGCGCCTGGCGATCTGGAACGTGTAGGGGCCGAAGACCAACTGTTCGACCTTGGGCGTCGTCGCCGGGCCGCCGCGGCGCAGGATGTTGTTGATGCGCAGGATCAGCTCGCGCGGGTCGAAGGGTTTGGGCAGGTAATCATCCGCGCCGGCCTCGAGCCCCGAGATGCGGCTGTCGGTTTCCGACAGCGCCGTCAGCATCAGGATCGGCACGTTCTTTTCGGCCCGCAGTGATTTGGTGAGGTCTACGCCGGTCTCGCCCGGCATCATGACATCGAGCACAAGCAGGTCGAAGTCGAGGCCGGCAAGCTTGCGCCTGGCCTCGCCGGCATTGCCGGCGACGGTGACGCGAAAGCCGTTCTCGGTCAGATACTGCTTGAGAAGATTGCGGATGCGGGTGTCGTCGTCGACCACAAGCAGATGCGGCGCGTCGTCGTCCGGTGCGACCGCCTGATCGACCCTCTCAGTGCTCTCCATGGCTTTTCCCTGACATTTTTGCGGACCCAACGTCGATCTGAGCTCTCAGTTCCGGATTAACCATCGCTTCGAGGAAGCGTTCCACCAAGGTCCGTTCGGTGGCGCCGCAATCTTCCAATGCAGCACGGATGCGGCGCGACTGTGGCCGTGCCAAGGCCAGCGCCAGCGCGCGGCCCTTCGCCGTCGGATAGAGCTCCCGCTGCCGGCGGTCGCGCGGGCCTTGCAACTGCACGACATGGTCGGTGTCGATCAGTTGCTTGAGCACGCGCGCCAGGCTCTGCTTGGTGATCTTCAGCACGTCGAGCAATTCGGCAACCGTCAGGCCCGGCCGGCGGTTGACGAAATGCAGCACCCGGTGGTGCGCGCGGCCGAAGCCGTAATCGGCCAGGATCTGATCGGGATCGGAGGTGAAGTCGCGGTAGGCGAAGAAAAACAGCTCGATGATGGCGAAGTCGATGCCGTCCTCGACTGACATCGCGGTCCTGATCGGTTTTCCGGCAGCTGGGCTTCGATCCGTCATCATTTCTCCATGGGAACAGGAGATTATGTCAGTACTATTGACGTAATTTCCCTGCAATGGTAATTTTTGACAAGCTTTTGGGCGGATTGCGAACGAAAAGGCAAGGCAGGCCGGTTTTTCCGGAACTTCCTGAGTTTGCCAGAGCGCCATTATCCGCTTACGCTTCGCAACACCGGCCGGCGTCTCCAATCACCTGGCGCGGCCAAAAAGAACACGCAACGACACTAGGATATGCGGGTCGCGGCCCGCGGGAGGTTATCATGGCATCCGTTCCCTTCGATCAGCTGGACGGCTTCATCTGGATGAATGGCGAGTTCATCCCGTGGGGCGACGCCAAGATCCATGTGCTGACGCACGGTCTGCACTACGCCAGCGCGGTCTTCGAGGGCGAGCGCGCCTATGGCGGCGAGATCTTCAAACTCAACGAGCACACCGAGCGCCTGCATGAATCGGCGCGCCTGCTCGGTTTCAAGATTCCCTATTCGGTGGCCGAGCTCAACGATGCCTCGACCACGCTGTTGAAGAAGCAGGGTTTCCAGGACGCTTATGTCAGGCCGATCGCCTGGCGCGGCAGCGAGCAGATGGGCGTCTCGGCGCAGAACAACCGCATCAACTGCGCCATCGCCATCTGGCAGTGGCCAAGCTATTTCGATCCGGCGCAGAAACTGAAGGGCATCCGCCTCGATGTCGCGGAGTGGCGCCGGCCCGACCCGCGCACGGCGCCGTCGAAGTCGAAGGCCGCCGGCCTCTACATGATCTGCACCATGTCCAAGCATGCCGCCGAAGCCAAAGGCTATGCCGACGCCATGATGCTCGACTGGCGCGGCCAGGTCGCGGAAGCAACCGGCGCCAACATCTTCTTCGTCAAGGACGGCAAGATCCATACGCCGAAGCCCGACTGCTTCCTCGACGGCATCACCCGCCGCACGGTCATTGGGCTGGCCAGGGATCGCGGCCTGGAAGTCATCGAACGCGCCATCCTGCCGGAAGAACTCGAAGGCTTCGAGCAATGCTTCCTGACCGGGACGGCTGCGGAAGTAACGCCGGTGTCGGAAATCGGCCCTTACCGATTCGAGGTCGGTGAAATCGCCAAGAACCTTATGAATGACTATTCTGCCGCGGTTCAGCCCAAGCACGCGATCGCCGCAGAATAACGATAGTCACAGCTTTTCGCGCAAGCAGGGGCGGTTTTCGAGCCGCCCCTTTTATTTCAGCGTTTCTGCATTTGACTTTCATCCAATTCGGCGTCTCATGATGGTGTCGGCCCGGGAGGCTGGCAGCTATGGAGGGACTAATCATATGGACATGAACACGCTTCTTCCGATCATTATTCAGGTGATTACAGGCGTCATCGGTGGTCAGGCGATCGGTGTTGCGCTCAAGAACGCGGCGATGGGTCAGCTTCCCAAGATCCTGGGTGGTGCCATTGGCGGCGTCGGCGGCGCGGCGATCCTCGGCAGCCTGCTCGGCCACGGCACGATCGACCCGGCAGCGGCAGCGGCGGCGACGAGCGGTCTCGGCAGTGCGCTCAACCTCAACAACATCGTTGGCGGCGCCGGCGGCGGCGCGATCCTGACCGGCATCATCGGCGCGGTCATGGGCGCCATGAAGAAGTAAGCCTGACGATTTCAGGCTTGTTCAAATGGGCGGCTTCGGCCGCCCATTTCCGTTTCTGGGGCGACTGACTGTTCGTCTTTCGAGGGGTGGACGCCTTTCGCCGACACCTCTACATCACGCCGAGACATTGAAAGGACGATCATGGGTCAGCTCAATGCCGGCATCGTGCCGGTCACACCGTTCCAGCAGAACTGCACCATCCTGTTCGACATGGACGACAAGCACGGTGTCGTCGTCGATCCGGGCGGCGACATCGATAAGGTGCTGGCGGTGCTGAAGGACAATGCGATCACGGCCGAAGCGATCTGGATCACGCATGGCCATATCGACCATGCCGGCGGCGCCATGGAGCTGAAAGAGGCGCTTGGCATCGACATCATCGGCCCGCATGCCGCCGACAAGTCCTTGCTCGACAATCTGGAGAACCAGGGCAGGCGTTACGACATTGCCGGCGCGCGCAACTGCGTGCCCGACCGGTTCCTCACCGAGGGCGAGACCGTGTCGTTCGGCGGCCACGTGTTCGAGGTGCTGCATTGCCCTGGCCACGCGCCCGGCCACGTCGTCTACTACAACCGCGCGGCCAAGTTCGCTCATGTCGGCGATGTGCTGTTCCGTGGCTCTGTCGGCCGTACCGACCTGCCGGGCGGTGACCATGCGACGCTGATCGCCTCGATCAAGGACAAGCTGCTGCCGCTCGGCGACGATATCGGCTTCATCTGCGGCCACGGGCCTGGCGGCCGCTTTGGCGAGGAGCGCAGGACCAATCCGTTTCTGACCTGAATCTCGACACACCCGGGCAACAACAAAAAAGCGCTGGCCTTGCGGTCAGCGCTTTTTGTTCTGGGGCAGGGAAGCTCTGAAGCGCTTTAGCGCTTCAGAATTCTGTTTGGTGCAAGTCGTTATCCCAAAACCGCTGCGCACTTTTGGGCGACATGCACTCAGTTTGCGGTGCAGAAATGCTGCTCGCCGTCATTGCCGGTGAAGGTGCCGGTGCGGGAGTTGAAGGTGCGGTAGCGGTCCGAGCAGTACTCGTACCAGTCGCGCGTCCACGGCTCGGCATAGCGATCGGCATAGACCACCCGCGGCTCCGCATAGTAGCGACGGACCGGTGCCGGGCGGATCCGCACGTCACGATCGTAGTAACCGTCATTGTAGTAGCCGTCATCGTAGTAGCGGTTAGCGTCAGGCGGTGGCCGGTCATTGGCCAGCGCGCCACCGATCAGGGCGCCGGCGGCGAGGCCGAGCACGCCGGCGGCAATGGCATCGCCGTTGCCGTGGTGGCGGTGATGGCGCCATTCATCGGCGTTGGCGCGGGCAGGGCCACCAGCATGGTGGCCGCCACGGCGGCGGACAGCACGGCTGTCTTGAAAATTCTGTTCATCTTGGTCTCCTTCGTACCGGGCCGTGCAGTTTTGCAGGGGATGCGGTCCGGCTTTACCCAAGGCTAATATGCGACCGTGGCTGAACGGAGGCTGAACGGATTTCGACCTGCCGATCCAAGAGAGGCGACAAAAACCAAGCTCGAAATGAGCTGGGCTGCCCTGCTCGGGCCGACAGCATGAAGCCGGCTCAGCCGACAGACAGGTTGACGGCCTTGGGTCCCTTGCCGCGCTTGTCCGGCTCGGTGTCGAACGTTACTTTCTGCCCATCTTCGAGACCGGGAAGACCCGACGCCTGCACGGCCGAAATATGGACGAAGACATCCTTCGCGCCATCGTCCGGCGTGATGAAGCCGAAGCCTTTGGCATGGTTGAAGAATTTGACGGTGCCGGTCTGCGGCATGGGAAGCTCCTTTGATCCCATAAACTCCAGTCTCGGGCCGGCAAATGCCCGAGAGGAAATTTGTCCTTTATTTTAGCGTCATCGGCAAGAGAAAGTTTTGCGGGCGCTTAAAGCGCGTCAAGCCCTTGTTATGATGCACGTCGTCGACCCAAAACCGGATCCGCTTTTTTGCGACATGCATTTCTGCTTTGCCGAGGACATGAAAAAGGCGCGACGAAAATCGCCGCGCCTTCTTAAAAATCTGTCTGCGTGCCCACAGGCTGGGCGAGCTTGGAACCCTCGTTCGCCCGCCGTCAGGGACGCGCGGCGCCGATGGCTCAGGCGGCGCGGAGGTTGACCGCCTTCGGGCCTTTGCCCATGCGGTCCGGCTCGACGTCGAAGGTGACCTTCTGGCCGTCGACGAGCGTGCGCAGGCCCGATGCCTCGATCGCGGAAATGTGGACGAACACGTCCTTGGCGCCGCCGTCGGGCGTGATGAAACCGAAGCCTTTGGTCGCGTTGAAGAATTTAACGGTGCCGGTCTGGGCCATTGGGGAAACTCCTTCACCCGTTCAGTCTTTGGTGGTCCTGCCCGCCACCTGGCGTCGAGGGCAGTTCCCGGTGGTTGCTTCGGCAGTCATGCATTGGCGCATGGTCAAACCCCCCGCCGAAAACGGGGCCGTCAGAGATTCACAGTATCGGGGAAAGGTCGTCCAAAACGTTCCGCTCTCCGGGTCGCAAATGCCCGAACACGGAATTTATCGCACGGAAACGTGAAGGTTGCAAGATAGCGCCGCGGGCCGCCACTGTGGGCGCATCCCGACGCAAGAATCGACCGATCTGAGCGTCGACCGGGCGCAGATAGGCTTGGTTGCGGATCGGGTCATCGGCCCACAGCCACGGTCACGCATAGGCCAGAGGCGGCTAACGACAGCCGTTGCCGATCGCCCCGGTTCCGGACGTCGCTCCCTGTGTGAGGCTGCAAACAGGGGTTGCATTTGACAAGGGAATGGCGAGGATCGGGGGAGGGCGAGGGTCGCGATCCGGGACGGGATCGAGGGAGAGGTTATGAAATTCCTGGCGTCAATTTTCTAGCGGCAAGGGTTTGCCGTGCTGTTGCTGCCGGTGCTTCTGGCCGCCTGCACCGTCGTCGTCGATGACGGGCCTGGACCACGCCCGCATCCACCGCGTCCCGAACCGGAATTCTGCACCAGGCAATATGAGCCGGTCTGTGCCCGGCGTGGCGGCGATCGCCAGACCTTCGCCAATGCCTGCCTCGCCGACCGTGCCGGCTACCGCATCGTGCGCGACGGTCCGTGCCGCGGCGACGGTGATGGCGGTGGCGGTGGCGGCGAAGAGCAGACGTTCTGCACCCGCGAATACGCGCCCGTCTGCGCCCGCCGTCACGGCGAGATGCGCAGCTTCCCCAACGCCTGCGAAGCCCGCGCCGCGGACTACCGCATCGTCGGCGATGGGCCGTGCTGAGGTTTTTCCTTCTCCCCTCGTGAGGCACTTCCGCGAGCGTTGCCTAGCCCAGATAAGCCCCATCGGCAGGCCCGGCATAGAGTTCGCTGCCATGCTCATCGCAGATGCGCAGGCGGTCGGGGATTTGCGGCATGGCCAGGCTGTGGAATAGGGCGGTAGCGCCCTGCAGGGCGGCGCGCAGGGTCGGCGCTTCCAGCGACACCTTGTCGAGTGTTGCTTCCTCGGCGTCGCGCGACCGGTAGAACTCGATGACGAAGTTCAAGCAAGCCTCCGTTGCAGAGCATTGCGTGAGCCTGTTGCGTCAGGTCAGCGCCTGCTCACAGCGGGGCGACGGGGCGCATGCGAAGCGCCCCCGGGCTGTCAGCCCTTGGATTTCGGCTTCAGGCCGCTCTCCGCCTGCTTGACCGATGAGCCGAACGGGGAGGCGGGCTTGGCCACGACCTTGTCCTTCTTCGGCTTGCGCGCTTCGCGATTGCTTCGCTGTTGACCTTTGGACATGGACTGCTCCTTGTGTGTGTTGGCTGGCGTTCGGGGATCTCAGACCGCCGGATTGTTGGCGACAACCGGAGTGTCGACCGGTTCGAGATTGTCTTCCGTGGTGACCCGTTCGTAGGTCTCCTGCTCGCTGCGGATACGGTATTGCGGAGAGCCGTCCTTGACCGGCAGCCTGCTCTTGATCTGGAACAGTTCGGCCGTTTTCTGGACGAGGCCGGTGCGGCTCTTCATGCGTACCGTCTGGCCAATGGCGAAAAGGTGCGAGGGCGTGTCGGTGCGCGGACGCGTATTCTGCTGGAAACGGATCATGCTGCATTCTCCCGGTCGCGCTTCAGCGCGGTTTCGAGTTCGAGGTGGTCGATGGCGATAAGCTGGCTGGTGGTCGGATTCTTCACCGCCCTCGCCGGCAGGTGAATGAAGGTGGCGACGCGGCGCCAGGCAACATGCGACATGCCTTCGATCAGCTCTTCGTCATGATCGATGTCGTAGTCGCCGGCCGGCAACGGTCCTTCCAGGCCACCGAGCGCGAAAGCCGCGGTGAAGTGGGCAATGGAATGGGTGGTGCGGTCCGGCATCGTCCTGGCCTTCGATTGGTTTACGCCTTGGGCGTCAGGTAAAACAGCGGCCTGAAAGCAAAAAAGCGGGGACGAGCCCCGCTTTCCTATTTCCGGCAATCGCTGGAAATGAGCCGCTTTCGAGAGCTGCCAGTACATCCGTGGTCAGCGTTCATCGAATTCGGCCGGATCAGATCAGTTGCAGATTGGCGGCCGACTCGCGGCCCTTGCCGTCACGTTCCAGTTCGAACTGCAGCTTCTGGCCTTCGGCGAGGCCGGGAAAGCCGGCGCGCTCCAGCGCGCTGACATGGACGAAAACGTCCTTGCCGCCATCGGCCGGCTGAATGAAGCCAAAACCCTTCTGGCCATTGTAGAACTTCACGGTTCCGGTGGTCATATCTGTCTTTCGCGGATTGAAAAATCGACGCGCGGCGAATGTGCCGTGCGTCCGGTATCGACGATTTGGAATGAGATTGGCGGGTCGAGAACCTCTGACGCCGCGAGATGCCAATTCTGGCCAAAACGATCTTCTTCATGTAGATCGATCAGGCCATTTGTTCAAGATGATTTAGAAAATAAATCCGCCGCGGCTGAAAAATAGATCGCTGGGGATGTTCAAATAATTCTGCTATGGTTCGGCATATTTCTAAAAATTCTTGAGAGCGCGCTGGGGTGTTTTCCCAGTGCTCATATTTTATTTCCCCCGGAATAAGGACAGAACCATGGTTTCCACAAGAAGCTCAAGGGCGAAGACCGTCGCGGTCAATCCGGTCATCAAGCCAATCGCCATACACGCCATTGCCGTTGGCCCCAACGGCCAGCCGATGATCGTCAAGTCGGCACGGCTGACCATCAGAAGCGATGAGGCGGCAAGGCGCACGATCTCCGACACCGATGGCACGGTGAGGCGGGCCAGGCAGGTTGCCGAGACCAACCGCCTGATCTGATCGCTTTGACGGCGACGGAAAGGGTGCGAAACCACGCCGAGACTTGAACCTGCCGCGCCAATGGCCTAGATCGCGGCAGGCGGACAAACACGGCAGGTTTCCCATTAACAGAGATCAGAGACGAGCGGCGGGTGCGGGAGCCAGGTCTGGCGCGGGCGGACAGCCGCCGCTGGGCCTCGACCAATACGTGCAACAGGCGCTGCAACTGCATCAGGCCGGGCGCCGGCAAGAGGCCGAGACAATCTACCGGCAAGTCCTGGCGCGTCAGCCCAAACACGCGGCGGCTGCGCATTTCCTGGGACTGCTGCTGCACCAGACCGGGCGCAGCGAAGAGGGGCTCGATCTCCTTGAACAATCGGTGAGCCTGCAGCCGACAAGTGCCGATTTCCTCAACAATTTTGGCACGGTGATGCGCGACCTCGGCCGTATCGACGCGGCAATCGACTTCTTCCGTGGCGCGGTGGATCTGCGGCCGGAGCAACTCGCGGCGCGCGACAATCTCGGCTCGTCGCTGAAGCAGCTCGGCCGGTTTGAGGAGGCCGAAGAGATTTATCGCGGCACGGTCGCACGCAATCCCTTCCATGTGCGCGCCCGCATCGGACTTGCCGAAACCCTGCAGGAAGCCGGACGCTTGGACGAGGCGCTGGCGGTTTTTCGCGAAGCGCTGACCATCCGCCCCAAGGATGCCGACCTGCTGCACGGGCTCGGCGTCGGGCTGATGGAAAAGGGCAAGCTCGACGAGGCCGCCGACCTGTTCAGGCAAGCGCTGGCAATCAACCCCGGCATGGCCACCGCCTGGCTGATGCTGACGCAGGTCAAGCGCCAGAAGGAGCGCGATGCCGAATTGGCCGGCATGGAAGCCCAGCACGCCAAGGCACCGCAGGACAGCCTCGCACGCATGCAACTGTCCTTCGGCCTCGGCAAGGCCAATGACGATTTGAAGGACTACAACAGGGCCTTCGACTATTTCGCCGAAGGCAATGCCATTCGCCGCAAGGGCATCAACTATGATCCCGTCAGGACGCGCGCGGAATTCGAGGCGATGAAGACGGTGTTCGATGCCGGCTTCTTCGAGAAGCACAGGCCGAGCCCGATCACCGATGACGCGCCGATCTTTATCGTCGGCATGCCGCGTTCGGGCACGACGCTGGTCGAGCAGATCATCGCCAGCCATCCCAAGGTCTATGGCGCCGGCGAGCTCAGCATCCTGAAGAAGTCGGTCGGCAAGCAGTTCCCGGCCAACATGCCGGGCGGCTTTCCCTGGGGCGTATCGGATACGGACGATGCGGATTTCGCCGAGGCAGGCCAGGCCTATCTCGACATGCTGCATGCCCGCTATCCGCATATCAGCCATGTCACCGACAAGATGCCGGGCAACTTCCTGCTTATCGGCTTCATCCACATGATGATGCCGAAGGCCAGGATCATCCACTGTGCCCGCGATGCGGTGGCAACCTGCCTGTCGATCTACAAGGTGCATTTCCGCGGCGACAGCCACCGCTATGGCTACGACCTCGGCGAGCTCGCCGACTTCCACAATCTCTACACCGACATCATGGCGCATTGGCACAAGGTGCTGCCCGGCGTCGTGCACGATGTGCGCTATGAGGATTTCGTCGCCGATCAGGAAGGGCAAAGCCGGGCGCTCATCGACTATCTCGGCCTGCCATGGGACGATGCCGTGCTGTCGTTCCACGAGACCGATCGTCCGGTGCGCACGGCGTCCGCCGCCCAAGTGCGCCAGCCGATGTATCAAGGCTCTGTCGATTTGTGGAAGCGCTATGGAGACCGGCTGAAGCCGCTGCTTGACAAACTGGACTGAAGAGCCAGGCAGATGTGCCGCGATTAATCAGGACGATGTTTGGTTGAAGTCGTTGTCCTGATCTCCTTGGGCAACATGCATTAGCTGGCCTGCGGCTTCTGCTCATAGCGCAGGAAGACATTGCCGTTGCCGAAGGCTTGCGACCGCGCCAGCGCCACGTTGAGCCGATTGCCGATGCCTTCGAACATAGTCCTGCCGGCGCCAAGCATGACCGGGACGATGACGAACTGATATTCGTCGATCAAATTCTCCTCGGCCAATTGAGCGACGAGATTGCCACTACCCAGGATCGTCATATGGTTGCCCGGTTGCTGCTTCAGGTGCCGAAGCTTCGCGGCCGGCCCGCTTTTGACCAACTCGGTGTTGTTCCAACTCGCCGTGTCGAGCGTGCGGGAGAACACGACCTTCGGCATGGCGTTCATGCGTTCGGCCACCACCGGTGCGATTTGGGCCGCCATCGGCGTCGGCCAGAACTGGATCATCAGGTCATAAGTAACGCGGCCCAGCACCAGCATGCCACCGCCCTTGGCATTGTCGGCGACGAACGCGTTCCATTCCGGATCCTGGCTGTGCGCCCAGTCCATGGCGCCGCGCCCGTCGGTAAAATAGCCGTCGAGCGAGATGCTGTTGAATACGATCAGCTTGCGCATAAGTCGGTCCTATTTTGAGAGATGGAAACGAGGTTTCGCGCCCTGCTGTCGGCATGCGGCAGCTGGCGATCGGTCGGGATGTTACGGCCTACAGTTCTATGAACGGCTGGAAGCCGCCGAAGATCATGCGCTTCATATCGAAGGGCATGGGCCCCAAATCGGGTGTCAAACGCGGGTCGGCCATCACCTTGGCCATCACCGTGTCGCGGCTTTGCCTGGATTCATAGACCGCCCAGGCGAAGACGACGATCTCGTCGTCTTTTGCCTGAACGGCACGCGGAAACGAGGTCAGCTCGCCATAGGGCACGTCGTCGCCGATACATTCGACATAGGCGAGCGCGCCGTGTTCCATCCATACGGGGCCTGCGAGGTTGGCCAGCTTCTTGTAGTCGTCGAGTTTGGCCTTTGGCACGGCAAGCACGAAACCATCGACATAGGACATGGGGTTCTCCTTGGTTGGTGCGGGCGCCGGGTCGGCGGGGAGACGACCCGGCGCGGTGAGCGCGTCAGCCGTGGCGGGCGACGCCTGCTCGCCAGGGAATCTACTTGACCGGCGCGTTCATCGCCCAGGCGACGCCGAACGGATCGTTCAGCTGGCCCCAGCGGTCGCCCCAGAACATCACCTGCAGCGGCGTGACCACTTCGCAGCCGGCATCGACGGCGCGCTGCCACCAGCTGTCGATGTCGCCGTCGTCGAGATGGAGCTGCAGCGTGTAACCTTGCGCCGCCTTATGCGGATGGCCGTGTTCGGGAAAGGCATCGCCCAGCATCAGCGTCGAGCCGTTGACGTGGAGATGGATGTGCATGGTGCGGCCTTTTTCGTCTGCCGGATAGGCAAAGACCTGCTCGGCGCCGAAGGCCTTCTTGTAGAATTCGGCAGCCTTGAAGGCGCCGTCAACCTGCAGATAAGGGGTCAATCCGCCGAGCACTTCTGCCCTGGGCTGAACGGGGGTCTGGTCAGTCATGTCTTGCTCCTCTTTGCGTCTGGTTTGGGCGTTTGCTTGGCCTTGCGAGCCACAGGACGAACGAGGTGCCGGCAATCCTACATGGCCCGCGAAATTTTTTTTTGGCGGCCGGCTAGGGACAGGCCGTGCAAGCGGTGGTTTGAACGGAAGGCGTGAAACGAACTTGCGTCGGCGGCCCCCAATCAGAGCGCAATTCTCGCGACCCGCGGGCTAGAACAGATGGATCACGCGCCGCTTGCTCAACTCCTGGGACGACAATGATCCTCTACTATCAGACCCACTCACCTTTCGCGCGCAAGGCGCTCGTCTTCGCGCATGAGGCCGGCATTGCCGATCGGCTCGAGGTCATTCACCACGAGACCAGCCCGACCTTGCGCAACGCTCGCGTCTACGCCGAAAACCCGCTTGGCAAGGTGCCGGTGCTGCTGCGGCCGGGCGCATCGGCGCTCTTCGATTCCGACGTCATCTGCGCCTATCTCGACACGCTGCATGACGGCCGCAAGCTTTTGCCGCAAGACGGCGAGGCGCGCTGGCAGGCATTGCGGCTGCAGGCGGTCGCTCAAGGGCTGGCGCAGGCGGGCATCGCCTTGCGCTGGGAGACGGAAAGGAGACCCGAGCCGCTGCGCTATGGCGCTCTGGCGCAGGGATACCGGGACAAGATCGAGGCGAGCTACGACTGGATCGAAAGCACCCTGGACGACGACGCGCCGCTCCATGTCGGCCATATTGCGATCGCCACCACGCTGTCCTGGATGGCGTTCCGCCAGCTTCCCTCGTTTCGCGCGCGGGCGCGGCTGACGCGCTGGTTCGAGGCTTTCGAAAAGCGTGCGTCGATGCGGGCGACGCCGCTTTCGGGCGATACACATGATTGACTGGCGGCCGCCATCAATGGTGCGGCTCCCGGCTGCATCAGTCAGGGAGCCCTGCGGATCCGCGGGCTGTTTTGCGCATCGATGACGATTTCCGGCCAGCCGATATCCTTGCGCAGTTCGATCGGCAGGGACAGCAGCTCGCGCTCGCCGCGATGGCGGGCGCGCGTCTGTGCGTAGCGGCTGGCGACGCGACCCAGGGATGACAGAATGGACATGATGCTTTCTCCTCAGATGAAGCCGGCATCATTGTGTCGGCATCCCAAGGACGCCGCAGGTCCAGGCGATCCGACAGAGCGCTGAAAATATTTCAGAGGACCGAGGCGGCCAGCGCGGTGTCGTAATACTCCACCATCTCGATGACCTTGCCGTCGCGCAGCGTCCAGAAATCGGCGGTACGCATGACCAGCTCCTGGCCGGTGGTTCTGCGCGTCAGATGGATTTCGACCTGCGCCGCAACCTTGTCGCCACCGTCGATGATGTCCACCGGAACGAAGCTGCGGTACTCGAAATCACTGTCCAGCGCCATGAGGCGGGCAAGGAATTGCTGTTTGCCGTTGCCTGCCGCGATATAGGGTGCCTCCGGTTCGGCGACCCAGCGGAAGACGACATCGTCGGAACAGTGGGCCAGCGCGCCCACGATGTCGCGTTTTGCATAGGCATCATAAACGTTCTTGACGACGTCCACCCCACGCATGACCGGTTCCTCCCTCGGTGTGCGAAATCTCAGGATGCGCCTTTTTCAATCTGCCGGAAAGTACGGGCCGGCATTCGAGGGTTGCCGGCCAGGCAGAGGCATGGTTTCCTTCACCCACCCGCTTCAGCCACCTCGCGGAAAAAGTCCTCGGGGTCTTCGACCTCGATCAGCTTCCGCCTCTCGATCAGCCAGAAGCGGTTGCCGATGGCGCGGATGAAGGAGCGGTCGTGCGAGGCGAGCACGCAGCTTGTCTGGTGCTTGAGCAATTCCTCCTCCAGCGCTTCCTGGCCGTCGATGTCGAGATGGTTGGTCGGCTCGTCGAGCAGGTAGAAGTTGGGGTTGGCGAGCCGCAGCGCCAGCATCATCAGGCGCGCCTTCTGGCCGCCGGACAGCACGCCGATCTTTTTCTCCTGCATCTCAATGACCACGCCGGCGCCGGCAAGCAGCGAGCGGGCGCGCTGCTCGCCGACATCGTAGCGGCGCGACACCATCGCCAGCGGCGTGTCGTCGCCGCTAATGCCCGACAGCGCCTGGTCGCTGTAGCCAAGCACCGTCGACGGCGTCACCTTCACATTCGCGACCGTGTCGGGCTCGATGATGGCGTTGCGGATCAAGGTGACGAAGCGCGACTTGCCGACGCCATTGCGGCCAAGCAGCACGATGCGGTCGCCCTGGCAGATGTGGCGCTTGCCCGTCTTGAACAGCAGCGTGCCGTCAGGCGTTTCCACAGCCGCGTCGTCGAGCGTGATCAGCACCTTGGCATGCGTGCCGCGATTGGCCAGCCTTATCGCACCGGCCGATTTCTCGCGGTGCGCCGATACCGCCGCGTCTTCCAGCTTCTCCGCACGGTCCCTAAGCTGCTTGGTTTTCACCGTCAGCAGATCGCTGCCGGAATTGATGCCGATGTTGTTGAGCTTGGCGGCCTGCTTTCGCAGTTGCTGGGCGACCTTCATGTCGCGCTCGAATTTTCGTGCCATCGAGGCATCGACCTCATCAAGCGCCTGCCTGGCGCGGGAGTAGGGCAGCGCAAATACCGGCGATTGTTCCGGGCGCAGGAACAGGGTGCGGTTGGTGGCGGCATCGAGGAAGGCGCGGTCATGGCTGGCGATGACGACGGGCACTTCGCGCGGCAGCGCGTTCAGCCAGCCTTCCAGCTGGCTGATGCGGGCGAGATCGAGATGGTTGGTCGGCTCGTCGAGCAGCAGCACGTCGGGATCGGTGACCCAGACGCGGGCGATCAGCGCCAGCCTTTGCCAGCCGCCACTCAGCGCCTGCATTGGCCGTTCGCGCATTGCCTCGGGCACGTCGAGCGAGTCGAGAACGACGTCGACGCGCCACATCTCGCTTTCGGCCTGCTCGGGCGGCAAGGCATCGGCCACAACCTGGTGGAAGGTGCGGCCGAGCAGGGGAGGCGCAACGGACTGTTCGACATGGCCGACGCGCAGGCCGCGCGTGCGGGTGATGTCGCCGAAGGTCGGCTCCATCTCGCCGGTCAGGCATTTGAGCAAGGTCGACTTGCGCGGCCATTGGCGGCGACGATGCCGAGCCGGTCGCCGCTGCCGATGGTGAGGTCGAGGTTTGCGAAAAGCGGCGCACTCATGGTGACGCCGAGGTTCTTGAGGCTGATCAGGGCCATTGGATTTCTCTGGTCTTGCCGGAGACAACTCCGGATGCACTTTGACGGTGCGCGTGCTGGCCATCAGGCTCTGCGTTGCGGCACCACGAAGGGCAGACCAAAAAATCGAAGCGGGAAAAAACCCGGACCGTCCCTGGTCAGCCCTGCAAGCGAACTCGCAGGGCAGAAATCGGGCCACGCTGACGATGGTGACGATGAAACGTAAACACGTGAGCCCTCCTTTCGAGACAAGACGTTGAGTGTGCGAAGCGATTACACCAAAGGCGGGGGTGAAGGCAAGTGGAGCGCAGTTTCCTTCTCCCCTTGTGGGAGAAGGTGGCCTCGCGAAGCGAGGTCGGATGAGGGGTGTTCCAGGAAACACCAACGTCTCACTCCGCTGGAACACCCCTCATCCGTCTCGGCGCTGCGCGCCGATCCACCTTCTCCCACAAGGGGAGAAGGGAAAAAGCGCTACTTCCCCGGCCGCCCGGTCTTGCCCGGCCGGCGCTTCTCTCTGCGCGTATCGCCTGGGTCCTCGTAAGAGCCGATGCCGGCGCGCTGGCGGACGATTGGTTTGTCGTCGCGATCCTTCGCGCCTGCCCCGCCGGGCATCTCCCCCCACTTGGGGGAGATCGGCTGAGGCTTCGCCGGCAGTTTTCCCTCGACCGGCTTTTCCGTCCGCCGCACCGTCATCTCGTCGAGCGAGTTCTTCTTGAACAGCGGTTTGGTGGCGTCGCCCGGAATGCCGAAGTCGGAGCCGTGCGCTTCCTCTGCCGACTGCTTCTTGAACAGCGAGCGCGATACGGCACCCGCCGGCGTCGGCATGTCGGTGCCGGGGCCCATGTCGTCGATCGACGGCTTGCGGAAGAGGTTGGGCCGGGCAGCCCTGGCGGCCTCTTCGGCGGCGCGTACTTCGTCGAGCTTGCGGAAACGTTCCTGTTCCTCGACCGTGCGGTGCTTGGCCACGCCCTTGTTGTGCTTCCCCTTTTCGCGGCCCGAGACCGGGCTTTCCATATCGGCATATTTGGCCAGAGGGTCTTCGGATATGGACAGTTCCATCTCGCGCAAACGCTTGATCTCGTCGCGGATGCGGGCCGCCTTCTCGAAATCGAGATTGGCGGCGGCGTCGCGCATCTGTTTCTCCATGGCGTCGAGATGCGCCTTGAGGTTGTTGCCCATCATGGCGCCGGCGCTGTCGGTGAACTGCGAGATGTCGGCGCGGACGTGGTCCTTCTCGTAGACCGAGTCGAGAATGTCGGAGATGCGCGACTTGACCGATTCCGGCGTGATGCCGTTGGCCGCGTTCCATTCCATCTGCTTTTCGCGGCGGCGGTTGGTCTCGGCCATCGCCCGTTCCATCGAGCCGGTGACCTGGTCGGCGTAGAGGATGACCTTGCCGTCGACGTTGCGGGCGGCGCGGCCGATGGTCTGGATCAGCGACGTCTCGGAACGCAAAAAACCTTCCTTGTCGGCGTCGAGAATGGCGACGAAGCCGCATTCGGGAATGTCGAGGCCTTCGCGCAGAAGGTTGATGCCGACCAGCACGTCGAAAGCGCCGAGGCGCAGATCGCGCAGGATCTCGATGCGCTCCAGCGTGTCGATGTCGGAATGCATGTAGCGCACGCGCACGCCCTGTTCGTGCAGATATTCGGTCAAATCCTCGGCCATGCGCTTGGTCAGCACGGTGACCAGCGTGCGGTAGCCTGCCTTGGTGGTCTCGCGGATCTCGCCGACGACATCGTCGACCTGGCTCTTCGCCGGGCGCACCTCGACCGGCGGGTCGATCAGCCCGGTCGGGCGGATGACCTGCTCGGCGAAGACGCCGCCGGCCTGTTCCATCTCCCAGCCGCCAGGGGTCGCCGAAACGGCGACGGAAAGCGGACGCATGGCGTCCCATTCCTCGAAGCGCAGCGGCCGGTTGTCCATGCAGGAGGGCAGGCGGAATCCGTATTCGGCCAGCGTCGCCTTGCGCCTGAAGTCGCCGCGATACATGCCGCCGATCTGCGGTACGGTGACATGGCTTTCGTCGATGAAGACCAGCGCATTGTCGGGAATGTATTCGAACAAGGTCGGCGGCGGATCGCCCGGCTGACGGCCGGTGAGATAGCGCGAATAGTTTTCGATGCCGGCGCAAGAGCCGGTGGCCTCCAGCATTTCGAGGTCGAAGCGGGTGCGCTGTTCCAGCCGCTGCGCCTCCAGCAGGCGGCCGGCGCGCTCCAGCTCGACCAGCCGCTGCTTGAGCTCTTCCTTGATCGACTTGATCGCCTGGTTGAGCGTCGGGCGCGGCGTCACATAGTGCGAGTTGGCGTAGATCTTGACGCTTTTCAGCTCCCCGGTCTTCTGGCCGGTCAGCGGATCGAACTCGGTGATCTGCTCGATCTCGTCGCCGAACATCGAGATGCGCCAGGCACGATCCTCAAGGTGGGCCGGGAAGATCTCGATCGTGTCGCCGCGCACGCGGAACGAGCCGCGGACGAAATTGATGTCCTGCCGCTTGTACTGCTGGGCGACGAGGTCAGCTAGCAGAGCCCGCTGGTCGAGCCGGTCGCCAATCTGCATCTGGAAGGTCATCGCCGTATAGGTCTCGACCGAGCCGATACCGTAGATGCAGGACACCGAGGCGACGATGATGACGTCGTCGCGCTCGAGCAGCGAGCGCGTCGCCGAGTGGCGCATGCGGTCGATCTGCTCGTTGATCGAGGATTCCTTCTCGATGAAAGTGTCGGTGCGCGGGACGTAGGCTTCCGGCTGGTAATAATCGTAATAGGAGACGAAATACTCCACCGCATTGTCGGGGAAGAATTTCTTGAACTCGGAATAGAGCTGCGCTGCCAGCGTCTTGTTGGGCGCCAGGATCAGGGCAGGGCGCTGGGTCTCCTCGATCACCTTGGCCATGGTGAAGGTTTTGCCCGAGCCGGTGACGCCGAGCAGCACCTGGGTGCGGTCGCTGTTGTCGACACCTTCGACAAGGTCCTTGATGGCGGTCGGCTGGTCCCCGGCCGGCTCGAAGTCCGACACCATCTTGATGGCGATGCCGCCTTCGGATTTTTCCGGCCGGGCAGGGCGGTGCGGCGTCCACAGCACGCCGTCCTTGTGCAGCGGATTGCCGGATTCGATCAGCGCCGACAGAGCGGCGACCGTCGCGGTGACGCCGCTCGACGTCATCGTCTCGGCCTCTTCCAGCGAGATGTCGAGGCCGGCGACCGGGTTAAGGCCGGCTGCCGTGCGTTCGCGCGCCGTGGCCGCGCCGCCCATCGAGGTGCCGCGCGCCGTGCGTCCAGGCGCGGACGAACGCTCAGGAATCTTCTTCGACGGCTTTGGCGCTTTGCCGCCGTCGCCCTTGCCGGTCTGGCGCCCTTCGCGCTCCGCCTCCTGTTCGATCTGCTCGGCCCAGTCGGCGATCGAGCCGGTCAGCGGCGTGCCCGACAGTTCGGGCTGCGGCATCTCGGCGAAGCCGCCTCTGTGCAGCGGCTCCGAGGCGTCGAGGAAATCGGTCAGCGGGCTGCGCCGCTTCGGCGCGGCGCGGTCGTCATCCGCCGTCGGCGGCGTTCTTTTATCGGGGGATTTGGCCATGTCCCGAATATGGTGGGTCTTGGCGAAAATGGAAAGGGCGGGATGCGGCGAGGCGCATGCCCGGATGCGGCTCCTGACAGAAGGCTGTCAGGAGGAGGCAGGTGCCGAAGGGCGCCTGCCTGTCGCGGTCAGGCGCCGCGGGCGTTGTCCGTCGCCACCTGTGTCGGCGATCCGTTCAGGCGCGGCACCACGACGAGACGTGTGACCTTGCCCTTCTTGAAGGCGGCGAGGAAGCGGGCATAGTCCCGGAAGACGACGCAGCCATTGGACTCGGCGCGGCCGCCGCGCAGCATGTAGGTGTGGGCGAGCAGGCCGTTGCGGTTGTATTTGTTGCCGCCACCGACCGGGGTCAGGCGCAGCGCCTCGACGCCATGGAAGCGGGATTCACGCAGCGACAGATTGTAGGTGTTGGGCGGCGTCGGGCCACGATCCTTGACGTGGACATAGCGCGGCTGGTCGACCATGGCGCCGAGACCGGAATGCGCCTCGAGCCGCTGGCCATCCGGCATGTAGACGGTCTTGGCGCTGATGTCATAGACGGCGACGCCGTGACCGGCTCCGCTGCCGCCGCCCGGCCCGTTGAAAAGGTTCCTGAACGCCTGACCGAGGCCGCCCGAAGGCGTGTCCGGCTTGGCATAGGCGAGCACATCGCCGCCCTCGCCAGACCGGCCGGTCCGGGCCGGCCTTGTCGGCTGCTGTGCCTGCTGGACCGGCTTCGCCTGCGGCGCCGGCTTCTGCTGCGCGATCTTGGGCGGAGCAACCTTGGGCTGCGGCGCGGGTCTGTCCTGCTCCACGGCCTTGGGCTGCGGCGTGTCGTACTGCGGGCGTCGGCTCGGCAGCGGCACGTCGTCGGTCAGCGCATCCGGCAGCGAGGCGGCGTCGCCAGGCTGCTGCTGCTGGGTCTCGACTGGCGCAACCGCAACATCGGCCGAGGATTCAGTCATCGGCAGCGGCGAGGCGAATGCCTCGTCATCGACCGGCATCGACTCGACGAGCGCCAGCGCCAGCTGTGCGTTGTCGGGTGTTTGCGACTGGGCAAAGCCCGTCGGCGCCGGCGCGGTCTGCACGACAACGGAACCGGTGTCGGCACGGGCGAAGCGTTCCGCCGCAGGAGC
Organism: Mesorhizobium huakuii; assembly: GCF_014189455.1. Lineage (NCBI taxonomy): Bacteria > Pseudomonadati > Pseudomonadota > Alphaproteobacteria > Hyphomicrobiales > Phyllobacteriaceae > Mesorhizobium > Mesorhizobium huakuii. The sequence goes on along the minus strand of NZ_CP050296.1, from coordinate 1,270,985 downwards.
CGGCATGTCATCCGACAGGCTGGCCATAACCTGGGCCGACGGCACCAGCGACGCCTCGATAATCTGCGGCGCGGCCTTGGAAATCACCGGGCGGGCGTCGGCCGTGGCAACAGGCTTGCCGGCGCCGGCAAAGGCGGCGGCGAGCTTGGTCGGCGACAGCGACGCTTCCATGCGTTCGAAGCGCTCCTGCGCCTTCGACTTCAGGATTGGCTGCTCCGGCTTTGCCTGCGCCACGAGGCGCGCGGATTTCTCCGCCAGCGGGCTCACACGGGCCAGCTTGAAGCAGCTGGCGCCGCATTGCACGGCGTGGTCGTGCAGGGCCTGCGCGCCGCCATGGGCATTGGCCAGCACGAACGGCGCCGAAGATCTGAGGAAATGCTGCTTCAGCGGATCGGCCATCGCCAGCGAGCCCGGCATGGCCAGCGTCTGCGGCAGGCCGCCGCCCGACGTCGCCGAAAGCGAGGCGCCGACGGAACTGAGGCCGGCCATGGTGCCGATCAGCCACAGGCCGACGGCGGCGCTGGCACCGGGCACCGCGACCCAGCGGACGATCCGTTTCGGGTTGAAGGAAGGGGCACGCTGCGCATCGACGAACTCGCCGCCCTCGCGCTGGCCCCAGATTATTTTGTGTTTACTCGACAACGCCATGCAACCAATCTTGCTCCAATCGGTTTTCCCCGTACGTGGCCTTGTCAGCCGCGACGACCATTCTGTGAGTGATCCCAGGTGGTCCCCGACGCGTTTGCCGCGCCTGTCGTTGGTTGCCGATTGCTTCAAAATATGGACAAAGTTGGTTAACCAATCCCTCTCAAAACCAACAGAGAGACGTGGACTTTGTGCCAAAAAGGCTCGTCCACGATCATGCACGCGGTATTACAGCCCTTCCGAAGCAGGTTTGCTGCCTGTTTTTGGCGGCCGAGTCAAGCAGAACGGACCGTGTTAAATTAGCAAAAATGCATATTTCCCGGAACAAAGCGTGGGTCGCTTGTCGCTTGCCGTGACTGAAAAAGACCCGATCGACTGGCAAAACTGTTGCCCGCTTGCAACAAAATCCCCGGTTGGACGCCCGTCTCCTGACGGCCATTGACTCGTTTTGGGAGGCGGTGCAATCGGGTTGAAGTGCTTGGTTTTGGGGTGGCAAAGGCCACTTTTGGAGGCTTTTTCCATGAAGCGTCGGGATTTCTTGACGCTGTCGGCGGGTGCGGCGGCGTTCTCCATTCTTCCGGCGACCGTCAGGGCTGCCTTGCCGGTGCCCTACGACCGCAATGCCGAAGTGCCGTTGAGCGACAAAAAAGCGTTCATCGACTGGATGGTGGCCAATCGCGGCGAGGATCCGAAGTTTTTGGCCGAGCGATTCGATCGCTTCCAGATCATGGTCTACAACAAGGACGTGCTGGACGACCGCAACAAGCGCGCCTTCCTTTCGACGCCACGGGAAGAATTCGTGCTGCCGCAGAATCTGGGGCGCGCCTATGACCATGCCTTCCTCGACATCGGCTATGGCGTGACCATTTCCGGCCCGCATCTGGTCGGACGCATGACGACGGCCATCGACGTGCAGTTCGGCGAAGCCGTGCTCGAAGTCGGCACCGGTTCGGGCTACCAGTCGGCGTATCTCGCCAACCTCACCGACAAGGTGCACACGATCGAGATCATCAATCCGCTGGCGCAGCGTACGCGGCGCACCTATGACGGGCTGATCGATCGCGGCTACAGCGTGTTCGGCTCGGTCACCAGCCGCAATGCCGACGGCTATTATGGCTGGGAGAGCGTCGGCCCGTTCGACAAGATCATCGTCACCTGCGGCATCGACCACATTCCGCCGTCGCTGCTGCAGCAGCTCAAGCCCAATGGCGTGATGGTCATCCCGGTCGGCCCGCCGGGCGCCCAGCACGTGCTCAAGGTGATCAAGCAGCAGCTCGCCGACGGCACATTCAACATCGTCCGCTCGGACATCTATAATGGCAAGGTGGTGCCGTTCGTGCCGTTCACCAAGCTCGAAGGCGACCAGATCGTCGGCACGCACAACGGTTGAGTTGCCGCATCAAGGGGCCTGAATGACGGCTGTCGTATCGACCTCTCGACCAAGCATCGCCTCGCTGGAGGCGCCTCGGCTCGCGCATTACCTGGCGGTCGGGCTGATCGCCGGCGCCATCATCGCGCTGCAGATCGCGGTGATGCGGGTGTTCGCCGTCGGCAGCTGGTCGCATTTCGGTTCGCTGGTGGTCAGCCTCGCCATGCTTGGCTTCTCACTATCGAGTGTCGTCATCTTCGCCGGCAAAAACTGGTTCGACCGCCACTGGCAAGGCGCGGCGACGGCGGCCCTGCTGCTGATCGGCCCGCTCGCCGTCGGCGCCAACCTGGTTGCCCAGACGGTGCCGTTCAACGCCATCTTCCTGGTGTCCGACCCGGCGCAGAAATGGCGGCTGCTCGCCAACTTCCTGCTCTATCTCCTGCCGTTCCTGGCCGGCGCGTTCTTCCTCGGCATCGTCTTCCTGAAAAGCCGCACCGCCTTCGGCCGCGTCTATTTCGCCGACCTCACCGGCTCTGGTCTCGCCGGTCTCGTCGTGCTGGTGTCGCTCTATCTGTTCGCGCCGGAAACCATCATCGTCGTGCCGCTGCTGCTGTGGGCTGTCGGCTCGATCCTGTGGTTTATCGCCTTCGGTGCCTGGAAGAGTGTCGTCGCCGGCGTCGTCGTGGCGGCGCTGTCGATCGCCGGCTACCTCATGCTGCCGGGCCTGCTCGGCATCCCCGACATTGCCGTGTCGCAGTACAAGGGCGTCGCCTATGCCCGCAATTTTCCGGACGGCAAGCGCATCTACCGCAGCGTCTCGCCGTTCGGCGACTTGCAGGTCTATGCTAGCTCCTACATGCATTTCGCGCCCGGCCTGAGCGACAATGCCGCCTTCGGCATGCCCGAAGTGCCGGCCAACACCTATGTCGGCATGTATCGCGACGGCGACGGGCCGGAAGGCATCATGCGCAATCTGGCGCCGGCCGAGCAGGTCTATTTCCGCTATCTGCCGATGCACTACCCCTATGTCATCAAGGACAAGCCCAAGACATTCGTCGTGCAGTTCGGCGGCGGGATCTCCACGCAGGCGGCGCTCAATGCCGGTTCGACCTCGGTGACTGTCGCCGAGAGCAATCCGATGACGCTGCGGGCGTTCCGCGATCCGATCCTGAAAGACGTCACCGGCGATATCCTTGCCGAGCCGCGGCTCAAGGTGATCGACTATGACGGGCGGCTGTTCCTCGCCAACACGGCGGAGCGCTACGACGTCATCGATCTCAGCCTCGCCGACAGCGTCGGCCTGTCCAATCCCGGCGGCTTCGCCATCTCGGAGAAATACGCCTACACACGCGAAGCAATGCTGAGCTACATGCATGCGCTGGCCGATGGCGGCGTGCTGTCGATCACCTTGTGGAACAAGGAAGAGCCGCCGAAATCGGTGCTGAAGCTCTATTCGACCATCGCCGAGGCGGCGAAAACCTTTGATCCACAAGGCGCCGCCAACGACGTCTTCGCCGTGTCGAGTTACTTGTCGACCACGACCGTTCTGTTCAAGCGCGGCGGCTTCACCGAGGCCGAGATCAAGACGCTGCGCGACTACACCAAATCGATGTCCTGGGAGGAGGTCTACTATCCAGGAATGGTTTATGACGGTTCGGGCGCGCAAAAGGTGCTCGATGATTACCGCGCCTCGATCTTCGGCAGCGGACAGGATGCGACGCTGACGCAGCCCGCCGCCGATGCGACCGCGCCCGCCGATCCGACCGCGCCTGGAAATCCCGATTGCGACCCGACGGCGCCAGCCGACCCGACGCTCGACGCCTGTGCGGGTGCCGGTGGCGATACCGGCCCGCAAGTGTTGCCGGCGACGGAACTGCAGCGCATGGCCTGGCACGCGCTTCTGACCGGCGGCTGGGAAAAGCTTGCCGGCGACTATGTCTTCGACGCGCGGGCGCTGAGCAACGACCAGCCCTATTTCGCCGCCTATGTGAAGGTTGCCGACCTGCCGCGCACGCTGGACCGGCTCGATTTGTTCCAGGACGATTGGGGCTATCTCTTGATCTGGGCGACGCTCGGCATTGCCTGCATCACCGCGGCATCGCTGGTGCTGCTGCCGGTCATCTTCGGCTGGCGCATCGTGTTCTCGCGCTCGCGCGGCAAGCTCGGCACCATTCTTTACTTCGCCTGTCTCGGCCTCGGCTACATCATGGTCGAGGTCGGGCTGATCAGCCGCTTCACCGTGGCACTCGCCAACCCGACCGTGTCGGCCTCGGTGCTGATCTCGTCGATGCTGGTGTTTTCCGGCCTCGGCAGCCTGTTTGCCGAGCGCATCTTCGACCGCGCCAGGACGCTGCTGCCTCTCGTGCTGCTGGCGGTCTGCCTGCTGTTGCTTGCGTACGGCTTCTATCTGTCGCCGGTGCTCGACTGGATCGGCGCCTATCCCTATGCGGTGCGGCTGCTGCTCTGTTTCCTGCTGGTGTCGCCGCCGGCCTTCCTGATGGGCATGCCGATGGCCACCGCCATGACCTGGCTGGCGCGGCTCGGCAAGGAGCATCTGTTCGTCTGGGCCTGGGGCATCAATGGCTGTTTCTCGGTCATCGGCTCGGCCGCGGTGCCGATCGTCGCCACCAGCTTCGGCCTGAGCGCCGTGCTGCAATGGGCGGCCATCGCCTACCTCATCGCCATCCCCGCCTTCTTCGCCGTGCTGCTGCCGTCGAAGGCACCTGATTTGCGGCTGGTGGCGGCCTGATGCCTGACCGGCGCGCCATCGTTGCCGGATTGCTGGCCACGGCGGTGTTTCCGATGGCAAGCCAGGGGGCGCGTTTGCACAAGGCCATCTCGACCATCGTGCCGTTCAAGGCATCGCCCTTCCCCTACCGTGGCAAGCTGCCCGACGGCTCGGCGCCGTTTCTTGACGTCACGGCGGCGGATGGAAGGCGCGGCCACACCTCACCGCGCGGCGGCATTTATTGGGAGGACGAGACCTATTCCGACCGATCGGCGTTGCTGGCCGTGCCGAAAGGGTTCGATCCGGCCAAGCCGGCGGTCATTGTGGTGTTCTTCCACGGCAATGGCGCCACCTTGCAGCGCGACGTGGTCGGCCGCCAGCGGGTGGTCGCGCAGGTCGAGGCCTCCGGCCTCAATGCCGTTCTGGTGGCGCCGCAATTCGCCAGCAATGCGCAGGATTCCAGCGCCGGTAATTTCTGGACGCCGGGCTATTTTGCCAGCTTCATGGCCGAGGCGGCACAAGGATTGGCCAAACTCACCGGCACCAAGGCGGCAAAGCTCGACGCCATGCCGGTGGTGCTGGTCGCCTATAGCGGCGGCTACAACCCGGCAGCTTTCATTCTCAGGAATGGTGACATCGATGGCCGCCTGCTCGGCGTCATTCTGCTCGACGCCGTCTTCGACGAACCCGACATCTTCGCCAGCTGGATCGCGCAGCACCGGAAGCGTTTCTTCGTCAGTGCCTATGGCAAATCCTCGGCCTCCGGCAATGCCGAGATCAGGCAGTTGCTGTCGGGCCAGGGCATCAATGCCAGTTCCGATCCGCCGCGCCGCCTCGAAGCGGGCACCATCGCCTTCCTCGCCTCGGATGCCGCGCACGACACGTTCGTCACCCGCGCCTTCGTCGGCAATCCGCTGCAGTCGCTGCTCGCCCGGCTGCACGGGTTTCCGCGCTAAGACCTCTTGCCATGCTTCTGACCGCCATTGTCATCGCTCAGATATTGGACCCACTAAGGATCCTGCTGGTCGGGATCGCCTATTTCCTCAGTCGGGTGGCCAAACGGCCGGGCATGGGCTGGCTTGGATTGCTCGTGGCGATTGTCGTCATCGCCGCCGGATTTCCGTTCGTGGTATTCCGCCAATCCGGCGACATCGCCTGGACGACCGCCGCGATCGGCGTGATATCGAACGCGCTGATAGCCGGTGCCATGGCCGGGCTGCTGCGGCTCCAGCGGTTGTTTTTCTAGAGGTTCATCGCGGCAGGGCGCCGTCGATGCCGGTGGCGGCGGACGCCAGGAGTGCCGCCGCCACCGCCGCGGCGCGGCGCGCCTTCGGGCCGTGTTCGGGCCAGACGATGCGGCGCTTGATGGTCAGCGCCGGTATTTCGCGCGCGATCTCGACCAGATGGCCCGCGTCGAGATGGCGGCGCAACACCAGTTCGCTGGCCAGCAACGCACCCATGCCGGCGATCGCCGCTTGCGCCGCTACGATGGTCAGTCCAAAGCGCGGGCCCTGGTCGATGTCCTTTCTTTGCCGCGCTGCCGCGGCGAACCAGTCCCGCCAGGTGGGGTAGACATCGTCGCCCATCATCGGGTCGATATGCAGCAGCGGCGTCCTGTCCAGTACCTCGGCCCTGTCCGGCCCGGCATGAGCCTCGACCAGCGCCGGCGCGCAGGCCGGGATGACCCGTTCGGTGAAGAGGTCGAGCGCCGCGATGTCCGATGCCGATCCCTTGCGGTAGCTGATCGCGAGATCGACGCCTTCCTCCGCCATGGCGTCGAGCGCGACGGAAGCGACGATGCGGACCTCGAGCCGCCCCAGAGCCGGCCGTACCATCGCAAGGCGAGGCGCCAGCCAGAGCGAGGCGAAGGATGGATCGGCCGAGATGGTGAAGGTCTCGGCCTGCCGCTCGAAGCGCAGCCGGCGCATGCCGGTGGCGAGTGCATCGAAGCCGCGATCGATGTCGGGCAAGGCAGCCTCGGCGGCACGGGTGAGCACGATGCCGTTGCCTTCGCGCCGCACCAGCTTGGCGCCGAGCCGTTCTTCCAACTGCCGGATCTGGTGGCCGATGGCGCCGGGCGTCACGCCCAGCTCCTCGGCGGCGCGCGTCAGGCTGCCGGCCCTGGCGGCCGCCACCAGCGCACGTAAACCGGAAAGCGGCAAATCTCTCAGCGTCATGTTTTGAATTTATCTCAAAACTTGAAGAAGGGAACTCGTTTGAATGGAGAATTTTCCGTGCCTAGGCTGGTCGAAGAAATTCAACCGCAGGGGAAACCAGATGCTCGACACGCCAAAGCAAGCAAGCCAGCAAAGACATGCCGGCGCGCCGATCCGCGCCATGCGCCTGGAAGGCGCACGCGTTGCCGTCGAGTTGGCCGACGGCCGCTCGGCAAAACTCTCGACGCGCTGGCTGCGGCTCGCCTGCGAATGCGCGCAATGCGGCGACACCGCCTCGGGCAAGAGGTGGCTGACGCCGGCCGATGTCGGCAAGGCCATTCATGTCGAGAGTTTTGACCTCTCCACGCCCGGGCAGATCACCGCCATCTGGCAGGATGGGCATGTCTCGCAGTACGACGCGGCTTTCCTGGCTGGCCATGCCGGCGGCTCGGGTCCGGTCCGGTTCCAGCCGCAATTGTGGCACAGCGATCTGTCAGCACGGCTTAGCCGCTTCGCCTTCGACGCTGTGGTCGCGGACGATGAGACGCTGTTCCAATCACTGCGGGCGCTGCGCGACCACGGCATCGCCATGTTGACCGGCGTGCCGGCCGAGACGGAAGCGACGGCGCGGGTCGCCGGCCGTTACGGGCCGATCCGCGAGACCAGCTACGGCAAGGTGTTCGACCTGATCTCGCGGCCGGACGCACGCGTGGCGGGCGAGACGGCGCGGGCGCAGATCCCGCATACGGACGAGCCGTTCCGCTATGCGCCGCCGGGCTTCATCTTCTTCCACGCCATCCGCACGGGCGCGGGCAGCGGCGGCACGTCGCTGATGGTCGACGGCTTTCATGTCGCCGAGCTGATGCGGACGCGTACGCCCGAACTGTTCGATCTGTTGACGCGGCACGGCGTCACCTTCCACCGCGAGCACGAAGGCGAGGTCTTCTTCAGCGCCGAGGCGCATGTCATCAGCCTCGACGCGGCGGGCGCCGTCACCGGCATCCGCTACAATGACCGGTGCCTCGCACCGCAATGGGCGCCCCTGGAGCGGATCGACGGGCTGATCGAGGCGCTGGCCGAACTGACGCGGCTGATCTGCGATCCGCAAAACCAGTTCCAGCACCAGCTTCAGCCGGGCGAAGTGCTGGTCTTCGACAATCAGCGCGTCCTGCACGGCCGCAGCGCCTTCGACCCGAGGCTCGCCGTGCGGCATCTGAGAAGCTGCAACATCGACCGCGACGGCGTGCACAGCGCGTTTCGGACGTTGGCCAGACGGTTTGCGCCTGATGAGGCGGAGGCGGTTTTGTATCAGGGGGCTATTTTCTGAGAGCCACGGGGCAGGGTTTCCTCGCCTCCGCTTTGCGCTGCGGCATGCAGCTTGACGCATGCATTGCCTTATGCTGCGCTGGTCGACCCCCACTCCGTCTCGGCTTCGCCGAGCCACCTCTCCCCCGATCGACGGGGTAGAGGAAAGGCACCAAGCTTTCTGCCGTCAACGCTCGTCCAGCAACGCTCCCTTCCTTTCCCTCCGGAGGGGAAAGGTGGCGCTGCGAAGCAGCGACGGATTGGGGGAACCACGTGGCAATCAAGTCTCGGGCCGATCGGTCACGCCGGTCACAGAAAATGTGCGCATAGCGTAGCCGCTTTGCGGGGGCGAGGGACCCAAGCTTTCGTCAGTTGAACCACAACGCGAACGTCAAAAACCCGCCGCCGCCGAACTCGCGCTGGATCTGGTCGAAATCCTCGCTGGTCAGTATCCTGCCGCTCTCGAGATAGGGCGCTATCCCCGGTCCGGTGATCGACAGCACCAGGTCGAAGTTCTTCGGCTCGTCGAAGAAGCGCTTCATGTTGATGCCTTTGCCGGTGATGCGGAAATGCGGCAGCAGCGCGCGGCCTTCGAGCAGGTCCTCGGCCATGGTCAGAGCGGCGAGCCAGGCCTGCACCTGTTCCTCGCCGACTTCGAGGCCGGTCAGCGGGTTCTCGCCCTTCTGCTGCGGGCCGGGCAGCCATTCGCGGTCATTGTCGGTTTCGGCGCGGATCGCCTTCCAGTCCTCGCGCGACAGCCGGATCATTTCGAGCAATTCCTGGCGTGCCGCCTTGCGGCGCTCCGGCTCGACCACCGGCCAGTTGATCATGTGCACCATCGAGATGAAATCGGCGATGCGCCATTCCGAGGAGAAGATGCTCGAGCCCATTTCGCTCGGCGGCGGCACAAGAATGTCCTGTAGCGGCAGCTTGGCGCGCGGGAACAGCATGTGGAACGAGCCGTCGAACGTGTTTTTGAAATCATGCGCCAGCCAGAAATCGGCCTGCGCCATCAGGAACTCGGCATAGCCCTGCAGCCAGTAGCCGTCGGCGCGGTCGAAGCGGAAGGTCAGCGCGGGCGCGGTATCGCCTTGCGAAATGCTGCCGTGCGACAGCGCGGCCATGATCGCCGCCATGCTTTCATCCGGGGCGATGGTGCCGTCCTCGTTGAGGTCGATGCCGACATGGGTGAGGTCGATGACCATGCCGATATCGGCATCGGCCGGCACCGAGCCCAGCGTCGCTGCGGATTTTTCCAGCCGGTCGCGGAAGCCGACCAGTATGGCGCGGAACTCTTCGTAGGCCAGCGGCTCGGGATTGGGGTTGGAGGGCACCGGCAGCTGCATCAGCGGCAGCATGAAGGATTGCGGGCTTTCAAAACCGTGGCGGTGCAGGCCGCTGGCGAGCAGTTCAAGTGCTGTGAAGAATTCGCCGGCGCCGGCGGCATAGGCCGATGCCGGATCTTTCGGCGCGGCGGCTTACAGCGTCGAGAGAGCGGTGTCGCGCGCGGCCACGGTCTTTGCCTCGAACAAAGAGGTTGCCGCTTCGGGCATGGCGGCATGCGCCGAAGACAGCGGCACAAGCAGAATGAATGCGGATGCCAGCAGGCTTGCTATTCGTGTCATCTTTCGCTCCCAAGCATTTGCCACCGACGACCATACACAGATTTGCGGCTATTTGCGGCGTCGCGCCTGTCAGCGCCGATGCGCTGTCCACATCGTTAATCGCCGACGGCTTCAACCCGCCCACGGGACAGTCTAAACAAGGCAAACGATTGGGCATTGCGTGTCGAACTATCCGCTTTCCTACAAACTGTCCTGGCTGCCGCGTTTCCTGAAACCGTCGCTTGGCGGCGACGGCAACGGGTTTGCGCCGATGGCGGGGACGTTGATGGAGCCCCCGCCGGGAAAGACGGTGCGGCTTGCCTTCATCGGCGACATCTCGGCGGTGGCCAACCGCCAGGCGCCGGATTGCGATCCGGCGATCAAGGCACTGCTTGGCACTGCCGATCTGGTGATTGGCAATTGCGAAAGCCCTGTCGTGGACAGGCCGAGCGCGATGCTCGGCACAAAGCTCGGCACGCATCATGCTATGACCGAGCGGTTTCTGACCGAGGCGCTGGCGGCGACCGGGATTGCGTGTGCAAAACTGGTGCTGTCGCTGGCCAACAATCATGCGCTCGACCAGGGCGTCGCCGGTTTCGACGAGACGGTGGCGGCGCTGGAGCGGCTTGGCATCCGTATCATCGGACTGGCCGCCGATGGCCCGGTGCAGCCTGTCAAGGTCGGGCCGGTGAATGTCGGGTTTGCAGCCTTCACGCTATGGCGCAATGCAGATGAGAGCCTGTTTGCCGGGCGTGTGTCGATGGGCAGCGATCTGGCCGGCTGGCCGCGCAACGGCTTCGACCTCCTCTGCGCCGTGCCGCATTGGGACTGGGAGTTCCGGCACTTTCCGCGTGCCGGGACGCGGGCATTGGCCAGACGCCTGGCCGGGCAGGGCGTCGGGCTGATCGCCGGCCATCATGCGCATGTGGTGCAGCCGGTGGAGCGGATCGGCGAGACTGTCGTCGCCTATGGGCTCGGCGATTTCCTTGGCACCGCCCTGGCCCGCCAGCCATGGCCGGGGCGCATTGGCGGGATTTTTGTCGCGGATGTCAGCGCGGATGCGGGGTCGCGTGGTGCGATTGCGGCTTACCAGATGCATCCGTTCGTGCGGCTGCGGGACGGGGATCATGAACGGCTCGTGCCGGTGGAGGGGCTGGAGGGTGCGATGAGGGGAAAGGTCGAGGAGCGGTTGGGCGCGATCTTTCCTTCTCCCCTTGTGGGAGAAGGTGGCCGCGAAGCGGCCGGATGAGGGGTGTTCCAGGGAATGCAAGCGTCTCACTCCGCTGGAACACCCCTCATCCGTCTCGCCGCTGCGCGGCGATCCACCTTCTCCCGCAAGGGGAGAAGGAAGAAGTGCCATCCGGCTGGCGTCGCTCCTGCAACCAGCTATCATGAGCATAGTCAGGCTTGCGGGGGGTGACGGTGGAAGCAGCGGATTTCATGCCGGATGAGACGGTCATCGCCGGCATCCGGAAGAACATCGAGGCCTATGAGGCGGCGCGGGCTTCGGCGGTGCGGCAGGTGCGTTGGCGGGTGCCGCTGTTCGTCGGGCTGGTGCTGGTGGCCGTGGCGCTGATCGCCTGGCTGTTCAACAAGGTCGCCGATCCCAACGAGCAATGGTTTTCGACGCCGCATGTGTTTCTCTATATCATCGGCTTCATCGTTTCGATCCTGGTCTACTTCCGAGCCAGAAAGCCGGCGACGCGACTGCAGCAATCGTTCCGCGAAACGCTGATGCCGATCATCTTCGGCTTCATCGGGGATATGCGCTACCAGCACGACGTGACGCCGAATTCCTTCGACCGGTTGCCGCGCGAGACGGTCGGTGGCGCCAGCATGAGCCGCTTCGACGATATCATATCGGGACGCTATGACGGGTTTGCGTTCGAACTCTACGAGGCTGACCTTTGGGATGGGGCGTCGACCAAGACCAAGGCGACAACCTTCAAGGGCGTCATCGTCGCGTTCGAGGCCGTCGAGCCGTTTCCGGGGATACTGGTGGCGACGCGGCGCACCAATGCGGTCATGGGCTTCTTCCGCGGCATGTTCGCCAGCAAGATGCAGGAACTGTCATCCGGCGTGCCCGAACTTGATGCAGCCTACGAATTCCGCACCGACAATGTCGAGGCGGCGCGGCCGCTGGTGATGGGCCGGCTGGCGCAGGCGCTGAAATGGCTCGGCGAAACCTGGCCGGACGATCCGGCGCGTGTCGCGCTCAATGGCGGCGATGGTTTCCTGCTGTTGCCGCAGGCAAAGAATTTCTTCGAGCTGCCGGAGATTTCGGTGCCGCTCGATTACACCAGGCATGTCGCGCCGATGATCTCCGACATGGGCGCCATGCTGGCGACGGCCGCCCTGGTGCGCAAGATCGGGGCGAGGGACGGGGGCTAGCCAGCGTCGAAACAAAACGTGTCCTTGTCGATTTCTCGGAACATCTTTTGTGATCTCGCCGGGTGGCAAATACGGCAGTGGCATGATTGCAGCCATGTGGCGTCTAACAGACTCTTTTCATGGCAAAATTCGCTGACGCGATTGGCGCGAGATGACACCAGCCCTGTTGACCCGCGAGCAATGTGTCAGAATTAAGCCTATGATTTCCTTTGCGAAAATTCACTCAACGTGATTTGCGGCCAGCAGGCTTTCCGGCCCAGTGTCGGCTCGTTCGGTGCTGTCGTTACCCAAGGCGACGGCCCGGAAAACCGAAACAGCACGGAGTACATCCGATGAAAAGAACCCTCGTAACCACCGCCGCTCTGCTCGCCTTCCTCGGCACGGCCTATGCTGCGACCGTTCAGGGCACCATACAGGCGGTCGACCCGACGACCAAGTCGATCACGCTCGACGACGGCAAGATCTACCAGCTGTCACCGGACGCGGCGGTCGGCAAACTGAAGGTCGGCGCCAAGGTGGCGGTGACCGTCGACGACAAGACCGGCATGGTGACGTCGATCAAGAAGGCTTCGTAGACACGAGCGTCATGCGTCAGCAGACCTGCTGACCGTACTTTCAGACCCTGTTCCAGTCTTGGCCGGTTCCTTCGGGGATCGGCCATTTTCATGCTCCTGTTGACTGATCGCCGGGCCACTGAAGTGGCGGAACGCTGCCCCGGCAGCGCCCCTATGGTTTTTGCCAAAGAGCCGCGCTATCCCTTGGCCAACGGGGGATCTGCATGGCTGACGAACAGAACGGGTTCCGCCTGTCGCGCCGGCTGGTACTCGGTGCGGCTGTCGTCGGCGGCGCGGTGCTGTGGGGCGGAACCACCTTGGCGCGGCTGGCGCGCGGGCCTTCGGGGCCGAAGAATGCCGGACGCATCACCGATATCGATGGCATTGCCCTGCGCTGAAGCCGATCGCCAGTCCGCCGGCCTTCGATCCTTCGCTGCCCTGGTTGGCGAAGGGTGGTGACATCAACGACGCCAGCGGCCTGTCGCGGACGCCGATCTATGGCGTCGTCGAGGTCAGCGAGGAGGACCATATCGCCAAGGCGTTGGCCTTCGCGCGGGCCAACGGGTTGAAAGTGTCGCTGGCCGCCATCCGCCATTCGATGGGCGGCCATGCCTTCGACGACAATGCGCTGGTGCTCGACCTCAAGAAATTCAACAAGGTCGCTGTGGATGCGGCGGCAAAGACCATGACGCTGCAGCCCGGCGCGCGCTGGCACGACATCCAGAACATGCTGCACCCGCGCTTCGCGGTGAAGGCGATGCAGTCGACCGACATTTTTTCGGTCGGCGGCTCGCTGTCGGTCAACGCGCATGGCATGGACCACCAGGCGGGTTCGGTTGCCGGCTCGATCCGCTCGATGCGGGTGATGCTGGCCGACGGGTCGGTGACGACCTGCTCGCCAACCGAGAACACCGAGCTGTTCCGCCATGTCGTTGGCGGCTATGGCCTGTTCGGCGTGGTGCTGGAGGCGACGCTCGATGTCGTCGACAACGCCGTCTACCGCACCTCGCGCGAAATCATCAAATCCGACGATTTCCCGAAATTCTTTGCCGAGGTGCTGGAGCCGAACAAGGATATCGGCCTGTTCTACGGCCATCTGTCGACGGCCCCGGGCAATTTCCTCAAGGACATGATCGTCTACCGCTACGACAAGGTGGCCGAAGAGCCGCCGGCCGACCAGCCGGCGATCGGCGAACCGGGCTCGGTCGGGCTGAAGCGGGTGATCATCAACCTGGCGAAATGGGGCAGCCTGTTCCAGGAGCTGAAGTGGTTCACCGAAAAGACGCTGGAGCCGAAATTCGAGACCTGCACGGTGGCCCGAACGACGGCCATGGCCCAGGGTGAAGCCTGCCTCGTCACCCGCAACAACCCGATGCACGATTCAGTGCCGTATCTGTTCAACGATCTGACTGATGAGACCGACATCCTGCACGAATATTTTATTCCGCGCGCTGCGTATAATCCATTCATCACCGCAGCGCGCGAGGATCCTGCGCAACCAGTCCCTGCCAGTGCTCAATGCCTCTGTGCGCATCGTCCACAAGGAGGATGTGGCGCTGACCTACGCGCCGGAGCCGGCCTATTCGCTGGTGCTCTACATCAACCAGCCGGCCGATGCCGACGGCAATGCCAGGATGCGGGCGCTGACGCGGGCGCTGATCGATGTGACGATCAAGCATGGCGGGCGGTTCTTCCTGCCCTACCAGCTGCACTATACGGCCAAGGAGTTGCTGGCGTCCTATCCCGAACTGCCGGCCTTCCTGGCGACGAAACGACACTATGACCCGACGGAACTGTTTTCCTCGACCTTCTACCGTGCCATCAAGGCGCTGAGCGGGGTTGCGTAGCAGGAGAACAAATCGATGCGGATGGTATCGGCGGCAGCCCTCACACTCATCGCGCTGTGCGCTGGACCGGCCGGAGCCGAGGACCTCAAGGCGTTCAAATTGACGATCGACGGTGTGGCCGTCGACATCGATCCCGGCGAGAGCACAACGGTGACGCTGCCTGGCGGAAAACAGAGCAAGGTGACGCTGCAACGCAACGACTTCGCCACCTTTTCCGGCGACAGTTTCTCCTTCGTCCATCCAAGCAACTTTTCGGTGACCAAGACCGATCTCGGCGAGAACATCACGCAATATCTGATGGCTTCGGCGCTCGGCACGATCGTTGTCGTGCAGGAATATGGCAAGATGAACCCGGTGTCGCTCAACCAGCTGATGCTGCAGGAGATGACTAGGGAATCGGTGCAGGCCGGTGCCGAACTGACGCAGCAACCGACGACGCGCAAGCTCGCCGACGGCAAGGAGTTGACCGGCATCCGTGCCGAGGTGAAGACGCGCACTGAGACCGCGTATTTCGAGATCGTCGGCTACGGCCTTGCCGATCAGGGGCTGTTGTTCATCACGCGCGTCGGCAGCGGGGACCTGGCCACCGAACAGCCGCTGATCGACAAGTTCTGGGAGAAGCTGAAGGTCAAGATGTAGGCGGGCTGGTTGTTTTGACGCAATTCCCAAGGGAAAGCGCTGCGCGCTTTTTCCCGGGAAAACCGTTTCACACTTTTTTCCTGGAATTGCTCTAAAGCCCCGTCGGCACCAGGCCAGCCAGCCAGTTCACCGAACGCTTTGCCGCGTCGGCGGTCGCGGAAGCGGCGCGGCCGAGATCGGTCTTGACCACGGCATAGCCGTTCTTGGTGCGGTAGAGCACGCCGGTGCCGCCATCGACCACCTGTTCATAGGCCACCGGCCGGGCAGCGTCCGCGTCGACGGTCGTCGTCGGCGAGCCGACGGGCACGCTTGGCCGGTGGCTCAGTTCCGGCGGCAACGGGCTTTCCGTCCGCACGATCCTGCTGGCGGGCTTCAGTTCCGGGCGGGATGCGGTGGCGGCCAGTTGCGAAGAGGACGACGAACCCTTGGTGCGGCAGATGCCGGAGACCAGCGGATAGTTGAAATTGCGCTGATGCAGGATCTGGCTCTTCATCGCGGCTTCGCACTCGGCGATGGTCGACCACTTGGCCGGCGTCTCGCCGATATATTCGCACAGCTTGGCGTCACAGTCGCAGCCGACAATGGTCATGGCGACAAGGGCGGTCTTGATCACGGTCCTGTCCCTCCGAGATGCCCCCGGCAGCCCATTCAGGTGCATGTCGCCCTTCAGGCAACATGCACCATTCCATCGCGCGCGAACAAGGCGGGATTTGGCCGCGATTGTGGAATGAGCATGGCGGCACGCCTGATCCTGGGCAGGCGTGGCCGAAAGGCATCAATAGTCGTAGACGTGTTCGAGTTTTGCGCCAGCTTTCACCAGCGACGGCAGCACCAGATGCAGCTTGCGCACGGCCACGACCATGCCGGTGCGGCGCGTCGAGGTTTCCGCCGGCAGCGGATAGCTGAACAGGATGCGCATGCCTTCGGGAACGGCGATCGAGGTCGGTCGAGAGCACGGTCATCATGATCTCGTCATTGCCGCCGATCTCGACGAAGGAGACGCCCTTGTCGATCAGGCGCGGGATCATGTCGGTGAACACCTGATAGCGCTTGGTGACGAAGATGGTGCCGTCTGCGCCGTAATCGCGTTCCAGCAAGGTGTCGGGCTCGTTGCGGGTGGCTTCGCCGACCGGGCCCTTGGCCCAGACATGGATGTCGAGCAAGGCCGGATCGGAGGTGGCGGCGAGCGCCTTCTTGATCAGATCGGCATAGCCCTGCTTGATGGTGTCGGCCAGACCGAAAGCGAGCTTGCGCTCGCTGGTGCGGACGGAACTGTCGCCCGGCGCCGGCTGCACGGCAAACAGGCCGGCGCGTTTCTCGCCATAGGGGAACTGGTACCACGGCACCTGGTCGAGGAAGGCGGCGTAATCGGCCGCCACCTTGGCCTGGTAAATGTCGGCGGCGGTGCGCTTGGCCGATGTCGCCTCGGTGATGCGGCCGACCGTGTTCTCATAGGCCCATTGCAGGATGTGCTCGATCGAGTGGCTGGTGCCGATGATGACCAGCATCTGGTGGTTGGCATAGTTGAACTTGTAGGGGGAACTGGCGCGGATCACCGTCGCGTAGTCCTGCCAGAAGCGGCCGACATAGGACCAGTAGGGAAAGCTGCTCGGCTGGTCCTTGGCGACGAAGCCGGCATATTCGCGCGCGGCATAGACGATCGCCCATTCGGGGTAGGTGAGGAAGGTCGATTCCTCCGGCCTTTGGTAGCCGGGGATTTCGGCGCGGACCTTGTCAGCCAGCGCCTTGGGCGGTGCGCCATCGGCAATGCCGGGCAGCGGCGTCTTGTCGAGCGACGGCGTCGTCAGGAAGCCATAGCTCAGCCCGACGACCGGGATGAGGATGACGATGACGATCAGCCAGACGATCGTCTTGATGAGGCGCTTCAGCCAGCGGAACAGGAACATGGCCGGTCAGGCCGTGGCGAAGTGGTCGTCTACGCGCTTTGACAGCCAGAAGCCGACATAGACGGCGAAGCCGCCAATGACGATGTGCGGCAGGTTGGCGAAGAAGCGGGCGGGGAACTCGATGTCGCTGAGGGAGCGGAAGCCGTTGATGAAGATGCCGGCATCGAGACAGCCGGAGCCGGTGATCAGCCCGAGCACGCCGTCGAACAGATAGACCGAGCCGAACAGCTTGAAATAGAAAACCGCCAGGCGGTGCGAGATGAAGGCGGCGGCCAGCGCCCAGAGGCCGGAGAAGGCGTGCAGCAGGTCGTCATACCATTGCAATGAGAAGAGGCCGAACAGATTGCCGTTGGCATCGTTGAACGCCGGTATGTAGCCGATGGCGACGACGCCGAAGAACAGGAAAGCATAGGCAACCGCAAGCTTCTGGATCAGCGTCATGAAGTATCCCCCTTCTACGAGCCCATTCGCAAACGGACTCTGACGACGCTGGGATACTAACCGATTTTAGCGCGCGGTGAAGCGGCACGCACAAGATCGCCGGCAAAGCACATCAAGGGGTCCAAAAGACAGTCGGCGCCGGGATTTCTCCCAGCGCCTCCCTGTCAGATCAGGACACGGTCGCGGCAGCAACTTCCGTTAAGTCGTCGCGCCATGCCGGCCTTGATTTTGACGGTCCTGCCAGCCACCACCCGAAGACAGTGTCCGTTCCAGACCACGCTGGTCTTGGCCCTTGCGGGCTTTGCCCTGCGTGCCATCGAAGGTTTTTGCCGTCCTTCATGGCAGCATCGGTCCGCCGTCGGCGTTGGCACGCTTTCCGCGGCCCCGTAGGTCTCGGCTACCGTCCCTCGAAACAGGCAAGCCTGTTCTCGCTTCGGGCCGTACGGGCCTCAGGAAATCCGCCTTTCACTTTCGCCTTTCGGCTTGGCGATCAGTGGCCGCCTGAGATGGGTTCAACGTACGCCGGGTAAGGGTCCTGGGGAATGGCCCCAGGCCTGTGGATAGCGGGATTATCGGGGACCGTTTGCCAAGACCCCGGAATTTCGACGTTGGCTGCCTTAGACAGCCTGCCCTCGCTTTTTGGTGCTCCGACCGACACGCCCCTTGCTCCGCCGACTGGCGCGGGCTTCAATGCCGGCAAACGATCGGACATGGATGTCCGGCGCCGGGGAGGGCGAGTATTTGAAAGTCGGGGTGGTTCTCAATCCGATAGCCGGGGGCGGCGGGCTTAAGCGGCATTGGCCTGATGTCGCCGCTTCGCTGAAGAAGCACTTCGGCGATTTCGAGTTGCGCGAGACGCAAGCCGAGGGCGATGCCGAACGGCTGGCAATCGACCTCGCGGCCAGCGGCTACGATCTGGTGATCGCGGCGGGCGGTGACGGCACGGCGAGCGAAGTGGCCGACGGGCTGCTGCAGGCGTCCGAAGAGAGCGGCAAGACGACCGAGCTTGGCCTGCTGCCATGCGGCACCGGCATCGATTTCGCACGCGGTCTCGGCCTGCCGAAGGCGGTGGACGCGACCTTGAAGCGGATCGCCGCGGCGAAGGGGCGCAAGGTCGATGCCGGCCGCATCTGCTACATCGACGACCATGGCGCGCTGGCCAGCCGTCACTTCATCAACATCGCCAGCCTCGGCCTGTCGGGCGCCACCGACCGCGCCGTCAATGCCGACAAGCGTAAGGGCAAGATGTCGGCCAAGGCGCTGTTCCTGTGGCGCACCGTGGTCGAATTCACCCGCTACCGCTTCCAGGACGTGCGGATCACCGTCGACGACGGCGCACCGGTCGAGGCGCGCATGGCGCTGGTGGCGGTGGCCAACGGCAAGTTCTTCGGCGGCGGCATGATGATTGCGCCCGATGCCGAACTGACCGACGGGGAGTTCGACATCGTCATCCTGCGGGCAGCAGGCAAGCTGAAGCTGATCTGGGACATCCGCCTGCTCTATGGCGGCCGGCACCGCAACCATCCGGCGATCACTATCCTGCGCGGCAAGAAAGTGGTTGTCGAACCGCTCGGCGATGTGGAAAAGAACGGCGCGCTGGTCGACATAGACGGTGAGTCGCCAGGGCGCATACCGGCGACGTTCGAGATCCTGCCCGGCGCACTGACGCTCAGATATTGAATCAAGGCGTTGCCAGATTGATTCAACTGTTTGCGGAACTGAATCCGGCTATCTATTCAAGCAGATGAAATTGCTTGCTTTTCCGGCTGTGGGTCAGATTTCCAATTTGGGCGGGAAGCCGGGCGCACGCAGATCGGTGCCGACCGCATCCTCGAGCAATTTGACGATCTGGGTCGACCAGGCGCCGCCGCCATAGGCCGCCTTGCCCTGCTCGAAAATCGTGTTGACGCGCGTGGCGAGGTCGAGTGGCACGCCGAAATCCTTGCCCATGCCCAGCGCGAAGCCGAGGTCCTTCAGCGCCAGGTCCATGGTGAAGCCGATGTCGTAGGAGCCGTTGAGGACGAGCTGGCTTTCGGTCTCGTGAACGAAGCTGTTGCCGGAGGAGGCAACGATGGCATGGTAGGATTGGGCAAGGTCGAGCCCACCCTGTTTGGCCAGCATCAGCGCCTCACCAGCGGCGACGAGATGGATGAAGGCCAGCATGTTGGTGATGACCTTGATCACCGCCGCCGAGCCGATCGGCCCCATCAGGAAGGAGCGTGCGCACATCGCTTCGATGGCAGGTCGATGGCGTTCGTAAAGCACGGCATCGCCGCCGACCAGAGCGGTGATTTTTCCCGCTGCCGCCAGATGCACGCCGCCGGTGACCGGGCATTCCAATGTCTCGACGCCCTTGGCCGAGGCGAGGGCGGCAAGGCGAACAATCTCGTCGCGGCCATTGGTCGACATCTCGATCCAGGTGCCGCCCTTGGGCAGGCCTTCGAGCAACCCGCCGGGCCCGGCAAGCACCGCCTCGCTGACCTTGGGCGAGGGCAGGCAAGAGATGGCATTGCCCGCCCGCGCCGCTGCCTCGGCCGGGCTGTCGGCGGCGGTGGCGCCGAGCGCAACGAGACGCTCGACGGCAGCCGGGTCGCGGTCGAAGACCGTGACCGCAAAGCCGTTGCGGATCAGGCTGGCGGCAAGGTTGCCGCCGAGATGGCCGAGGCCGATGAAGGCGTAGCGTTCGCTCACGGCATCAACGGTGTCTGCATCATCTGCAGGTGCAAATCCTTGCCGGTATAGGGATGCGCATCGCAGACCGCTTCGTTGAGTTCGACGCCCAGCCCCGGCTCCTTCGACGGGATGACATTGCCGTCCTGCCACTCGATCTTCTTCTTCAGGAGCGTGGCGTGGAAACCGTCCCACTGCTTCAGCGATTCCAGGATCAGGAAATTGGGCAGTGTCACCGCCAGCTGAATGTTGGCGGCACCGACGATCGGCCCGCAGTAGCAATGCGGCGCGATCTGGATGTGGTAGGCCTCGGCCATCGCCGCGATCTTCTTGGTTTCGAGGATACCGCCGGAACGGCCAAGGTCCGGCTGCAGGATGGTCGCGGCGCGGTTTTCGATAACGCGGGCGAATTCGAACTTGGTCGTCAGCCGCTCGCCGGTGGCGATCGGGATCGAGGTCGCGCGAGCGACTTGGGCCATAACCTCCGGCATGTCGGGCGGCACCGGCTCCTCGAACCACAAGGGATCATAGGGCTCGATGGCGCGGGCCATACGCAGCGCGCCCGAGGCGGTGAACTGGCCATGCGTACCGAACAAAATGTCGGCGCGGGTGCCGACCGCCTCGCGGATCGCCTTGATCATGCGGGTGGAGACGTCGATGTCGATGAGGCGCGGCTGGTGGCCGTCGAAGGCGGTATAGGGACCGGCCGGGTCGAGCTTGACCGCATTGAAGCCCTGCTCGACATATTCGAGCGCACAGGCCGCCGCCATTTCAGGGTCGTTGTAGACGTTCCTGCCATCCGGCGCGTCCTCGGAATGGACACTGCCTGTGTGCGGATAAAGATAGGTGTAGGAGCGCAGCGTCTCATGCACCTGGCCGCCGAGCAATTTGTAGACCGGCTTGTTGGCTTCCTTGCCGATAATGTCCCAGCAGGCCATTTCGAGCGCCGAGAAGCAGCCCATGCCGGTCACGTCGGGGCGCTGGGTGAAGCCCGAGGAATAGGCGCGGCGGAAGAAGTTTTCGATGTCGTGCGGATCGTGGCCGATCAGATAACGCTCGGCCATATCTTCGACCAGCTTGGCCGTGACATGGGCGGAGAAGGTGGCGTTGTAGGCTTCGCCGTAGCCGACCACGCCGCCATCGGTGGTCAGCTTGACGAAGATGAAATATTTGCCGCCGATGCCTGGCGGCGGGTTGCCGACAACCCAGGTCTTGACGTCGGTGATCTTCATTTTTGGTCCTCCAGAACCAGTTCGGCGCCCTTCCACCCGGTCATGATCGAGGCGGCGTTGGTGTTGCCGGTGATGTTATCGGGAAAGATCGAGGCGTCGATGACGCGCAAGCCTTCAAGCCCGTGCACTTTCAGGCGCGGATCGACGACGGCGCGCGTGGGATCAGGCCCCATGCGGCAGGTCGAAACCGGGTGATAGACGGTGCCGGAACGTTTCCTGAAATCGGTGATCAGGTCAGCGTTCGATTGGATCGACGGGCCGGGCAGGACTTCTTCCCTGATGATTTCCGCCATCGCCGGCATCGAGGCGATCTTGCGCACGAACTTCACCGCCGCCAGCATCTCCTCGACATCGGCATTGGTGGAATAGGCGTTGGCGACGATTTTCGGATAGTCCAGCGGATTGCTGGAGCGGATCATGATCTCGCCACGGCTCGACGGACGGCAGTTGGACAGGCCGATGGAGAAGCCGGGCCACGGATCCGGCGTCAGGATCGGCCGCTCGCCGCTTTTCGGGATGACGGTCGAGAAGGCCTGGAAATAGAGCTGCATGTTGGGGCGCGAGAACGCCGGGTCGGTGCGAAAGAAACCGCCGCCATGGTTCATCGACAGCGACAGCGGACCCGAGCGCGTCAGGATGTACTGCATGCCGACCAGCAGCTTGCCCCACCAAGGACGCAGGATCTGGTTCAGCGTCGGCACCTTGCCCTTGAAGGTGTAGTTGATGCCGACATGGTCCTGCAGATTGGCGCCGACATTCTCGCTGGCGTGGACGAGGGGGATGCCCAGTCCTTTCAAGAGTGCCGAGGGGCCGACGCCGGACAATTGCAGCAGCTGTGGCGAGTTGATCGAGCCGGCTGAGAGGATGATTTCGCGGCCGGCACGCGCCGTCTTCGTCTGGCCGTTCTGCAGATACTCGATGCCGACGGCGCGTTTGCCCTCGAACAGGATGCGGCTGGCCAGCGCATTGGTCTCGACGCGGACATTGCCGCGCTTCATCGCCGGGCGCAGGAAGGCGCGGGCGGCGGACATGCGGCGGCCGTTCTTGGTCGAGATCTGGTAGGTGCCGACGCCTTCCTGGGCCGCGCCGTTGAAATCGGGGTTGAGCGGCAGGCCGGCCTGCTGGCCGGCGGCGAGATAGTGTTTGGTCAGCGGGTGGACGGCGTTCGCCGTTTCACTGATGTGCAGGGGACCGCCGGTGCCGCGCCATTTGTCGGCGCCGGCCTCATTGTCCTCGAGCGCCTTGAAGGCCGGCAGCAGATCGTCATAGCCCCAGCCGGGATTGCCGGCGGCGCGCCAGTCGTCGAAATCCTCGCGCGCGCCCCGGATCCAGACCATGGCGTTGATCGAGCTCGAGCCGCCGAGCAGCTTGCCGCGCGGCCAGTGGTCGACATTGCCGTCAAGACCGGGATCGGCTTCCGTCTTGTAGTTCCAGTTGACCGCGGGATCGAAGAAGGTCTTGCCGTAGCCAAGCGGCATCTGCACGTAGAAGCGCCGGTCCGTGCCGCCGGCCTCCAGCACCAGCACCGAGAAGCGGCCCGAGGCCGACAGTCTGTCGGCGAGCACCGAGCCGGCCGAGCCGGAGCCGACGATGATGAAGTCATAAGTCTGCATGATGGGTATTGGCGGCTCCGGAAAACTGGCCGCAGCCTAGACGCGACGGGTTCGCCGCGTCGCCGGGCCTTCCGGCATCGGTTGTGAAAAAAGCGACTGTCGTATTTGGCCAGAGTTGCGGGAAAACCCGACAATCGCGCTTGATATGCATGGGGTCGACGGCTTATGCGATGGCATCAGCCAATCCGAGGAAGTCGGGAAATCATATGCGGACCCTGTCGGATGCCTTCATTCCCGAGCTGCCGGGCCACTACAAGGGCAAGGTCCGCGAAAATTACGACCTGGCCGACGGCCGGCGCATCATCATCGCCACCGACCGTCTCAGCGCCTTCGACATCATCCTGACCTCGATCCCGTTCAAGGGCGAGATCCTCACCCAGACGGCACGCTACTGGTTCGAGGAAACCGCCGATATCTGCCCGAACCATGTGCTCGAATATCCCGACCCAAATGTCGTCGTCGGGACAAGGCTCGACATCCTGCCGGTCGAGATCGTCGTGCGCGGTTATCTCGCCGGCACCACCAGCACCTCGATCTTGACTCGCTACAAGCGCGGAGAGCGTGACATGTACGGCATGCGCCTGCCGGACGGGCTGCGCGACAATGAGAAGCTGGCCGCGCCGGTCATCACGCCGACGAGCAAGGCGGCGGATGGCGCCCATGACGAACCGCTGTCGAGGGCAGAAATCATCGAGCAGGGACTGCTCACGCAGGCGCAGTGGGACACCGTCTCGGACTATGCCTTGAGGCTGTTCGCCCGCGGCCAGGCGCGCGCCGCCCAGCGCGGCCTGATCCTCGCCGACACGAAGTACGAATTCGGCACCGACAGGAACGGGACGATCATCCTGGCCGACGAAATCCATACGCCGGACTCCAGCCGGTACTGGATCGCGGCGAGCTACGAACAGGCGCTCACAAGCGGCACGCGGCCGGAGAGTTTCGACAAGGATTTCATCCGCTCATGGGTGGCGGCACGTTGCGATCCCTACAAGGACCCGATCCCCAGGATACCGGACGAGATCGTCGAGCAGGCCTCGGGCATCTATGCGCAGGCTTACGAGGCGATTACGGGCAAGGCGTTTATGCCGGACCTGTCCGGTGGCACTGTGCTGGACCGCATCCGAGCTAACCTTGCAGGTTATTTTTGAGAGGTGCGCCTCTCAGCTGGCGCCTGGTCTTGCGCCGCGCAGTCGACCCCCACTCCGTCGAGCTTCGCTCGCCACCTCTCCCCGATCGACGGGGTAGAGGAAGGGCGCGAGCTTGGCCGGACTGGTGCCTTCCTCTCCCTCCGGAGGGCAGGGGAATCGCATATGGCGATTTTGGGCTTGAAGTTGGTTTGAGAAGGGATTCTTTGGGAAGGCAGTCCAGCGAGGAGTGACTGCCATTACCAGCCTTGAGAGCTATTTCGGTACGGTGCCTGATCCGCGCGCGGCCAACGCCACACATCGGCTTGGCGACCTGATCGTGATGATGATCGCTGCGAGCCTGTGTGGCGCGACCAGCGCAACGGAGTTTTCGTTGTTCGCGCAAGAGCGCAAACAGGCGCTGTCGCGCTTGATCGACTATGAGGAGGCGCCTAGCCACGACACCTTCTCGCGGCTGTTGCGCCTGCTCGATCCGGAGGCCTTGGGACGGGCGTTCGCCGCCTTTGCCGCAGGCTTTGCCCAGGCACGTCAGGGTGTGGTCGCACTTGATGGCAAGGCGCTGCGGCGGGCCTATGAGAAAGGCCTTGCGGCCAGCCCGCCCCTGACGGTGTCGGCCTTTGCCAGCCAGACGCGGCTGTGTTTGGCGGCGGTCTCGCCCGGCGACGAAGACAATGAGGTCGAGGCTGCCCTCAAGGTCGTCGAACTCATTGATCTTACTGGCCGATTGGTCACGGCCGATGCCCTCCACTGCCACACGCGCATGGCCAAGGCCATCATTCAGCGCGGCGGCGACTATCTGCTCGCACTCAAGGGAAACCGCCGGCATTGGTTGGCTCGGGCCAATCAACAACTGGCCCAGACCACTCCCGCCGTCACTGAGCGGACCGAGACCAGCCATGGCCGCGCTCCGGAGGGGAGAGGTGGCGCTGCGAAGCAGCGACGGAGTTGGGGGAAGCCCGCTCCAAAACCCGAAGCCGCTGAAAATCAGGCACAAGCGGGCTAATGCCGGGCTAGCCTATGGCCCATGGAGGCGAGGAAAAAGCAGCTGTGGCGCGTTGACCTGTTCCTGCAGCGGCGATAGGGGGTCGATGACCATCATCTCACAAGGATTTCTCGCATGGTGCAATACGCGGACGGACGGCCGATCGGAGACCTGACGCTGCGCACGCTGGCCATGCCTTCGGACGCCAATGCCGCAGGCGACATTTTTGGCGGCTGGGTCATGGCGCAGATGGACCTTGCCTGCGGCATCCGCGCCGCCGAGCGGGCCCGGGGCCGCGTGGTGACGGCGGCGGTCAAGGAGATGTCCTTCGCCAAACCGATGAAGATCGGTGACACGCTGTGCATCTACACCCATGTCGAACGCGTCGGCCGCACCTCGATGACGCTGAAGGTCGAAGCCTGGGCGCAGCGCTATCTCTCCGACCTGATGGAAAAGGTGACCCACGCCGATTTCGTCATGGTGGCGCTGGACGGCGAAGGCAAGCCGAAGGCAGTTCCGGCCGAAGGTTGACGAAAGCCCGGTTCTCGCAATCCCCCGTTCTTGCAGTCCAAGAGCAATTGTAACATCGCCCGCGCGGGCGATGCGTTGCGCGACATCCAATGGTTGCCTTCACGCCCGATTGTGCCGGCGTCGGGGGAGAGACAATGCGTCAACACTTGCTGAACAGCTGGCTCGTGGCAGCCCTTGTCGCCTTGGTCTGCCTGCTCGGCGTCACCGCCTATGCCGAAGTCAAGAACGACCTTCCGCACACGATTTGCTTGCAAGGCGGCAAGGGTGACCGCAAGCCGGCCGTGACATGCACGCCCTGCGGCACGACGCCCTGCGATGGCCTGGCGCCGAGAAGCTGAATGGCTGCCTTTGGTTCGCGATCGTCGTCGTCAAAGTAGCCTGCGTGCTGGTCTGCTCCCTGCGCCATAGGACAAAGCTGCCAAGCTGCGTCTAGAGGGTCACGAATTCCCTGCCGCCAGGCAATTTCACGCAACGCAAAACTTCGGATCCCTTGCCGTGCAAGGGTTTCAGCCGTGCATGCCGTCGAATTTTTCGCGTGCCTCGCGCACACGCTGCGTGTTTCTGCGCGCCCATTCGCCAAGCGCGCTGACCGGGATCAACAGTTCGTGACCCAGTTCAGTCAGCTCATAATCGACACGCGGCGGAATGGTCGGGAACACGGTGCGGGTGACGAAACCATCGCGTTCAAGCCCGCGCAAGGTGGTGGTCAGCATCTTCTGCGAGATGCCGCCGACAGCCGCGCGCAACTCGTTGAAACGCAGCGGTCCGCCGCCCAGCTTGCCGACCACGAGCACGGTCCATTTGTCGCCGACGCGCTGCAGGATTTCCGAAATCGCGCGGCAGTCTTCGGTGTTGTGCGGGTGCCTCAGTAACAAAACGGTGCCCCCTTGCGTCGGCAGTTGACAGTATCTCATATAGCGCCGGTATCTAAACGATACCAGCTTTTTACTGGAATGGAGAGCCCCCCATGTCAAAGCCGAAAATCGCCATCATCGTCGGTTCGACGCGCGCCGCGCGCTTCGCCGATACCCCGACCCAATGGATCGCCAAGATCGCCAAGTCGCATGCCGATATCGATGTCGAGGTCGTCGACCTCAGGGACTTCCCGCTGCCCTTCTTCGACGAAGTCGCCTCTTCCCGCCTGGGTGCCGTCGACCAACGAAGTGGCGCAGCGCTGGCAGAAGAAGGTCGCCGAATATGACGGCTTCATCTTCACCGCCGCCGAATACAATCACGGCCCGACGGCCGTGCTGAAGAACGCCATCGACTACGCCGCCAATGAATGGAACAAGAAGCCGGCCGGCTTCGTCGGCTATGGCAGCGTCGGTGGCGCCCGCGCCGTCGAGCAGCTCCGCCTCCATGCCGTCGAGCTGCAGATGGCGCCGGTCAAGTCGGCTGTTCATATCGCCTGGGGCGACTTCCTTGCCGTCCGCCAGGGCGAGAAGAAGCTGGAAGACCTCGAGCACCTGAACCAGGCGGCCACCGCGCTGGTCAACGACGTCGCCTGGTGGGCAAAGGCGCTGAAGAAGGCCCGCGATGCCGACGTGCTTGCCGAGGAAGTCAAGGCAGCCTGATCGCCTTTTGAGATTATCCTCCCAAGGGATGTGGGGCGGCGCTTGCGCCGCCCTTTCTAGTTATAGCGGCTCAAATCGAAAGCCGCCGCCGGAGCGGACGACACGGCCAATGCCGGGCGAATCCAGATGCGCGCCGGCAACGAAACAGTGATCCTCCGCCGCAAGCGTCAGCAGCCGCAACCGGCTCTCGCGCGCCTTGTCCTGATCCGTGTCGAATTCCCACGTCACCTCGGGCCGATCGAACTGAAGCGACGGGACGTGAACGGTATCGCCCCAGATCAAGATGCTCTCGCCGCCGCTCGAAGCGCGAAAGCAGCTGTGACCCACTTCATGGCCGTGAGCGCCGATCATGTCGACATATGTCCCGAGACGGTCTCCAGCTTCGAATGGTTCCGCCATGTCGTGAAATCGCTTCAGCCGTGCTTCGGTGCGGAAGAGGCCGAGTTCCTGCCTGGGAACGAGCAAGCGCGCCAGGCGCGGGAAAGCATCCCGGCCGTCGGCGAGCACAAGACCCTGGATGTGGTCGAGATGCGTATGGGTGAAGCAGACGGTGCGGACTTTTTCGACATCGATGCCGGCTTCGTCCAGCGCCTGGGGAAGCCGGCCCATGGTCGGGTGCCAGGCATTCGCGGCGCCGGTATCGATCAAGATGATCTCGTCTCCATCGTCAATCGCGAAGGCGTTGACGGAGAGCCTGAGTTGACCGCCAAACAACGGGACTTGTGGCGGCAAGTCATCGCCAAACGGCTTGTCGCCGTCTTGCCGAAGCCGCCTGACCGGCATGTCGACATAGCCATCGCGCAAGGCGGTGATGCGCAGCTCACCAAGAGTGTAGGTCCAATGAAGTTCGCCCGAAGCTGTGCGGTGCATTTGCCGTTCCGTTCTGTCAACATCTGAGACGGGCAGCCGGCGTCGGCAACCCATCATGCCATTCGATTTAGGCCATCTGTGCGTGCTGCGCCTGCCTCGGCCGGATAATGCAGTCGGCGAGGCGATGCTTCTCGTTCAGCTCGTCGGCGTGGTGCTGGCCCCACTGGCAAAGTGCCAGCAGGATCGGCTCGAGGCTGAGGCCCAGGCTGGTCGCCGAATATTCGACGCGGGCGGGGACTTCGGCGAAGATCTCGCGGCTGACGAGGCCGTGCTCCTCCATTTCGCGCAGCTGCTGGATCAGCACTTTCTGGGTGATGCCTGGCATCATCGTCTTCAGCGCCGACAGCCGCCTTGGACCATCGAAGAGGTGGTAGAGAATGACCGCCTTCCAGCGCCCGGCGATCACTTTCAGCGCCCGCTCAGCCGGCAGCATCGGCAATCTCTTGATCGGCATTTTCGTGGGCGAGCCGGCCATGGTCACCTCCTGGTCAGCAGGGGAGAAATGAGTGTGTAGTCGCGGCTTCGCAGATAGTGGCAAACCACCGCCGATGCCAGTGCGATCGGAGCTTGCCATGAAAGCCGTTCAATTCAGCCGCTTCGGCGGTCCCGAGGTGCTCGAGGTCGTCGAGCTGCCGGCGCTGGTGCCACAGGCCGGCGAGGTACTGATCCGCGTTCACGCGGCGGGAATAAACTTCTTCGAGGTGCTGATGCGCGCGGACCGTTACGCGGTGACGCCGCAACTGCCGATGTTTCCCGGCGTGGAAGTGGCGGGCGTCGTGGAAGCGGTCGGGCAAGGGGTGGATGCGGCGCTGCTGGGGAGGCGTGTCGCGGCACCGCTGTTTGCCTCGCAGCGTCCTTATGGCGGGTATGCCGAGCAGGTGGTGATATCGGCCGATCTCGCCGTGCCGCTGCCGGATGACGTCTCGTTCGAAGACGCGACAGCGCTGATGGTGCAGGGGCTGACAGCGCTGCATCTGCTGCGCCAGAGCTCGCCTCAGGGCAAGTCGGTGCTGGTGCCGGCCGCCGCCGGTGGCGTTGGATCGCTGCTTGTCCAGCTTGCAAGGGTGAGGGGCGCGAGCAAGGTGATCGCGGCTGCCGGCGGCGCGGGCAAGATGGAGCTTGCTTTGTCGCTCGGCGCTGATGTGGCCATCGACTATACCGGGCCGGACTGGCCCGCGCGCGTCCGCACGCTGACAGGCGGAGCGGGCGCCGACATCATCTACGACACCGTTGGCGGCGCGCTGACGGCGTTGTCGCTGCAGGCTTTGGCGCCTGGTGGCGAACTGGTCTTTGCGGCGCTCGGCCGCTATGGGCTCGCTGCTTCCGATCTGGAAGCCATGATCGGCCGCAACCAGTCGCTGAGGGGTTTCGCGTTGCTGCCGCTGCTGCCACCGGATGTGCTGCGGGCCAGCCTGTCCGAGCTGTTCCAACTGGCCGCGAGCGGCCAGTTGCGGGTGGCAATCGGCGGCCGTTTCCCGCTCGACCAGGCCGGCGAAGCGCACCGGCTGCTGGACGAGCGACGCTCGACCGGCAAGGTGGTGCTGGTGGCTGACGGACTCGGCCAATGATGCAATCACTGCTCGCGGCCGAAAGCTTCCGCGGTCGCATTTGAGTGACTTGCATAATGCAACTAACTCGGTTATAAGTCACTTTCATTTTGAAAGAGACTCCGGCCATGGTTGCCAAAACAAGCTTCGAAACCCGCCCGTGCCCCATCGCGCGCAGCCTTGACGATGTCGGCGAATGGTGGAGCATCCTATTGCTCAGGGACGCATTTCAGGGCCTGACGCGCTTCGACCAGTTTCAAAAGAGCCTTGAGATCGCGCCCAACATTCTGACGCGCCGGCTGAACAGCCTGGTCGAGCGCGGCCTGTTCGAAAAGCGCGCCTACTGCGAACGGCCGCTTCGCCATGAATATGTGCTGACCGCCAAGGCGCGCGATTTCCGTCCAGTGCTGCTCTCCCTGCTCGCCTGGGGCAACAAGCATCTTGCGCCCGAAGGCCCGAGCCTGGTCGTGGTGGACAAGGCCGACGGGCGCTGGGCCGAGCCCGTGCTGGTCGACCGCGAGAGCGGCAAGGAACTCGACGGCGAGGGCTTCACCATGGCGACGGCACCCAGGGCCACCGATCGCATGCGGCAGCGCTACCGCTTCAGCAGCGAGGGGTCAGGCTTGCCGCTCATCGACAACGTTAATCAAAGCCGTGAAGAGGCGCGGGGCAAATGAACAAGGTTCTCTCCGCCGCCGAGCTCCAGCCCGCGCAGCCATCGGTCGTCCAGATCCCCGCGCCCGCCAAAAGCCGCCGCAAGCAGTTCGTCATGCTGGGCGCTGCGATCGCGATTGGCGTCGCCGGCTGGTATGGCTTTCAGTGGTGGCAGGCCGGCCGTTTCCTCGTCTCCACCGACGATGCCTATGTCGGCGGCAATGTCACGCCGCTGGCGCCACGTGTCGCCGGGCACATCGCTGAGATCCTCGTCGAGGACAACCAACATGTCGATGCAGGCCAGCTCATCATCCGCATCGACGACCGGCCGTTCAAGGCGGCGGTGGAGCGTGCGCAGGCTTCGGTCCAGCAGCAGCAATCGGCGCTCGACAATCTCCGTGCCCAGGTCTCGCTGCAGAATTCGCTGATCGAACAAGCGCAGGCCGATCTCGAGGCCAAGAGTGCCGCCGCTACGTTCACCACCCAGGATGCGAAGCGCTATGAGGTGCTGGCCAGCACCAGGGCCGGCTCGCAGCAGGACGCGCAGAGAAGCCTTGCCGCCGATAACCAGGCGAAGGCGTCGGTTGCCGCCTCTCGCGCCGGGCTCGCAGCGGCCAGGCAACAGCTCGATGTGCTCAACACGCAGATCTCGGAAGCCTCCGCCGCCGTTTTGGCCGCCAAGGCCGATCTCGATACGGCTGAGCTCGATCTCGGCTTCACGCAGATCCGCGCTCCCATCGACGGCCTCGTCGGAAACCGGCTGGCGCAGGTCGGCACCTATGTCTCGCCGGGCAGCTACCTCCTGACGATCGTCCCGGAGAAGGGGCTGTGGGTCGACGCCAATTTCAAGGAGGACCAGCTGCGCAGCATGGCCGGCGGCCAGGCGGCGACGGTCTATACCGACATCGCGCCCGACCAGCCGCTCAAGGGCCATGTCACCAGCCTGGGGCCGGCGACCGGCGCGATCTTCAGCGTGATCCCGGCGCAAAACGCGACCGGCAATTTCACCAAGATCGTTCAGCGCGTTCCCGTCCGGATCACCATCGACCCGGATCAGGCGCGGAAAGTCGCTCTGCGGCCAGGTCTGTCCACCGTCGTGACGGTCGATACCGGCTCGCACTGAGGACGCCATGCCCGAGCGCGCCGCCCCGCAATCCTTCTTCGTCAGCATCCTGCCGTTCATGGTGATGTGCGTCGGGATGTTCATCGCGCTGCTCGACATCCAGATCGTCGCCTCCTCGCTGCAGGATATTGGCGGCGGCCTGTCGGCGGCGCAGGACCAGATCGGCTGGGTGCAGACCTCCTATCTGGTGGCGGAAATCATCGTCATCCCGCTGTCGGGCTGGCTCACCCGGGTGTTCTCGACACGCTGGCTGTTCACCATCTCGGCGGCCGGCTTCACGCTCGCCAGCATGCTGTGCGGCTTCGCCTGGAGCATCGAAAGCATGATCGTCTTCCGCGCGCTGCAGGGGCTGCTGGGCGCGTCGATGATCCCGACGGTCTTCACCTCGTCGTTCCACTATTTCCAGGGGCCGAGGCGGGTCTACGCCGCCGCGGTGGTCGGCAGCATCGCCTCGATCGCCCCGACGCTCGGGCCGGTCATCGGCGGCTGGATCACCGACACGCTGAACTGGCACTGGCTGTTCTATGTCAACGTCATTCCAGGCACCATCATCACCGTCCTCGTCGCGCTGCTGGTCAAGATCGACAAGGCCGATCCGTCGCTGCTGAAGGGCGCGGACTATATCGGCATCGTGCTGATGGCGGTCAGCCTGGGTACCGCGGAATACGTGCTGGAAGAGGGCTCGCGCTGGAACTGGTTCGACGATGCCACAATCCGCAATGGCGCTTTCGTTGCCGGGATCACCATGGTCCTGTTCGTCATCCGCAGCCTGACCTATGCGCAGCCGGTGGTCGACTTCCGCGCCTTCGGCAACCGCAATTTCGCCATTGGCTGTTTTCTCTCCTTCGTCACCGGCATCGGCATCTTCGCCACGATCTATCTGACGCCGCTGTTCCTCGGCTATGTCAGGGGCTACGACGCTTTTCAGACCGGGGTGGCGGTGTTTTCCACCGGTGTCGCCTCGATGGTCGGCGTGCCCGTCTACATCTTTCTCGCCAAGCGCTTCGACACGCGCTGGCTGATGATGTTCGGCCTGGCATCCTTCGGCGCCTCGATGTGGAGTTTTAGCGCCATCACCAGCCAGTGGGGTGCGGCCGAGCTTCTGATCCCGCAACTGTTCCGCGGCTTCCCGCAGGTCTTTGCGGTGGCGCCAAGCGTCAATCTCGGCCTTGGCAGCTTGCCGCCGGAACGGCTGAAATATGCCAGCGGCCTGTTCAACACGATGCGCAATCTCGGCGGTGCCGTCGGCATCGCCATTTGCGGCGCGATCCTCAACGACCGCACCAACTTCCATTTCCTGACCATCGCCTCGCATCTGACGCCACAGAACGAGGCCGCGATGCGGCTCGTCGATACTGTCGGCCAGCGCTACGGACAATTGCCCGGCGCCATTGCGGACGGTCATACCGCCGCGCTGAAGCAGCTGTGGCAACTGGCCTATCGCGAGGCTTCGACCATGGCCTATGCCGATGCGTTCCTGGTGATCATGGTCGCTTTCGTCATCGCGACGGCGCTCGTTCCGTTCCTGCGCAACGTCGCGCCGAAGCCTCTGCCTCCCGGCGCACATTGAGGCGCGCCCGGGTTTTCCGGGTATCGGCTCTTCAGCGATTCATCTCGATGCGCCGGCGTCGGTGTCGGTCCTTTTGCCGAAAGCCAGCCAGCGAGCCTCGACTTCGGCGCGAAGCTGCTCGCCGTTGGTGGAGAGCACTTTGTGGGGCAGCGCGACGAACCGTTTGCCATCCTGGGCTGGGAAAATGTTGCCCAGGCGCGAGGCCGTGAGGTTAGGGGCGAATGTGAAGGTCGCCAGACCGATGCCGAACCGCTTTGACCCCCCGCTGTTTCGGTAGACAGCCCTCCACAGAGGCATGATGGTTTCATCCATGAATGCCTCGGAAACCTGCAGCGCGGTGACATCCCGGTACTGGTCTTTGCCCCAGCGATACCAAGACGTGCCCCATCGCCTCTTCACAACCTCGAAGGTAATGTCGAGCCAGGAAATGCCCTCCACCTCCCGCCAGGGGACGTCGAGAAAGACATAGCCGTCGAGATTGAGGCGCAATCCGGCCGGCGACAGCAGCAAAAATGGCTCGGCGGTCAGCCATCCGTTCGTTTGCCAGACAAGCACAACGGCGG
This sequence comes from Mesorhizobium huakuii, assembly GCF_014189455.1. Taxonomy (NCBI): domain Bacteria; kingdom Pseudomonadati; phylum Pseudomonadota; class Alphaproteobacteria; order Hyphomicrobiales; family Phyllobacteriaceae; genus Mesorhizobium; species Mesorhizobium huakuii. The sequence continues at coordinate 1,237,325 of NZ_CP050296.1, read as the reverse complement.
CCAAAGCCGCCACCGGAAGACCCAATAGCCAGTTCTTGGTCCCGAAGGCGACGATGAGCCCGACGACGAGAACAAGCGCCGAGAAGGCGATGTATTTCAATGCGGTCTTGCCGCTGCCATAGGCAATGATCTGCTTGACGTCTTGTGCCTGGACTGAACTCAAGGCTCGCCTCCCATGGCCGCACGACCTTGCAGGCGAGAGCCGCCGCCAAGACAGTCATGAACGATACAGGCTGACCATCGGCCCAACAAGCCCAGCGCTGAACCGCACAGGTGTCGATGGTGGCGTCCGCGTCGCCGCACCGCTCGCGGTGGGGACCGAGGGCAAGCGTGCCTAGTCCCCTGCGCGGGCGAGCAACAGCGCGCGCTCCCTGTCATTGCCGGTCAATCCGGCGGCCTGGCGGAACGCGGCGCGGGCTTCCGCCTGATATCCCAGTTTTTCCAGGAGATCGCCGCGCACCGTGGGCAAGAGGTGCGAGTCCTTCAGGCGGGGTTCGTCTCTCAGTGCATCGGCAATGGCGAGACCCTGTGCCGGGCCGAAGGCCATGCCGACGGCCACCGCCCGGTTGATTTCGACGATGGGCGAGGGGGCCGCCAAGGCGAGCGCCTGATAATAGGCCGATATCGCGATCCAGTCGGTGTCGGCGGCGGTTGCCGCACGGCTATGGCAGGCGGCGATCATCGCCTGCAAGAGATAAGGGCCGGGGGTCGATGTCAGCGTCATGGCGCGGTTCAGGCCGTCCAGGCCGCGCCGGATCAGCGACCAGTTCCATCGGCTGCGGTCCTGGTCGAGCAGCAGGATCGGTTCGCCCGCTTTGCCGGTACGGGCAGGAAAGCGCGAGGCGTTGAGTTCCATCAGCGACACCAGCCCCAGCACCTCGGACTCATCGGGCATCAGCGCCGTCAGCGAGCGGCCTAGGCGCAGCGCTTCGCCGCAGAGATCGGCGCGCAGCCAGTCCGGCCCGGTGGTCGCCACATAGCCTTCGTTGAAGGTGAGATAAACCACCTCCAGCACGGCGGCGAGGCGTTCGCGCCGCACCTCGCCGCGCGGTGTCTCGAACGGGATGGCGGCATCGCGAAGCGTCCGCTTGGCGCGCACGATGCGCTGGGCGACCGTGGCTTCGGACACCAGAAAGGCGCGGGCGATCTCGGGCGTCGACAACCCGCCCAGCAGCCGCAGCGCCAATGCGGCGCGCTGCTCGGCCGGCAAGACGGGATGGCAGGCGGTGAAGATCAGCCGCAGAAGGTCGTCGTCAATATCCTTATCGAGCGCGGCCTCGATGTCGGGCATCTCGCGCTCCAGCTCGGCGAGATCGATGGCGAGTTCGCGGTGCTTGCCGTCGATCATGGTGGTGCGGCGCAGCCGGTCGAGCGCCCTGTTCCTGGCGACCTCGGTCAGCCAGGCGGCCGGGTTGCGCGGGATGCCGTCCCGGGGCCAGCGCTCCAGCGCCAGCAGGAAGGCGTCTTGCGCGATCTCCTCGGCCAGCCCGACATCCCTGAGATAACGGACGAGCCTGGCGGTGAGCTTCGGCTGCTCGATCCGCCAGACCGCTTCGATGGTGGCTGTGGCCGTCAACCCATCAGCTCGCCAAAACCTTCCGCCACCTTCTGGACGTCCTCGGGGAAATCGCTCATCTCAAAGACGCGGCGGACCTCGATCACGTCATTCTCCCCGGCGGGGCAGCGGCGAGCCCATTCGATGGCTTCTTCACGCGAGCGCACGTCGATCACCCAATAGCCGCCCAGCACTTCCTTGACCTCGACAAACGGCCCGTCGGTGACAACGGGCTTGCCGCCCTTGAAGCTGACCCGCGCGCCCGATGACGGCGGATGCAGCCCGTCGAGCGCCAGCAGCACGCCGGCCTTCTTCAGCTCCTCATTGTATCGCATCATCCCCTCTACCCCCTTGGCGTCGGGCCTGACGTCGGGTGCCGCCTCGGCGTAGCCACCGGGAATCATCAACATCATGAACCGCATGGTCGTCTCCTTGTTTGGGTTGGTTCGATGATACGACGAACGGGCCATGGCGAAATCGACGGGCGCTGTAAAAAGTTCGAATCCCGATCACGCAACAGGCTGACAGTGTTGGACCGCCATATGGGCGAGGCTGCCATCTGGCCCTGCCAGTTTGCCCTGATATGTCAGCCTGCATCCGTCACCTCGAGAAAACCCGCGTGAAGTCATCCAGCCTGGCCGGCGCAATCTCCCCGACGATCCCGGTGCTCGTCTGCGTGTTCGGCATCTTTCTGCTATCCGGCATGGATGCGGCGATGAAGGTGCTGGTCATCGCGGTCGGCGTTTACAACACGGTGCTGTGGCGCAGCATGCTGGCGACCGTGGTCGCGGGCGCGGGCTGGCTGGCAGGGCCGCGCTCGCTTCCTGCCCCCTCGGTTCTGAAGCTGCATGCGCTGCGCGCCGCGATTGTCGGCATTGTCCTGCTGTGCTTCTTCTGGGGGCTTGCAAGACTGCCGCTGGCGGAGGCGATCGGGCTTAGTTTCGTGGCGCCGCTGTTTGCGCTCCTGCTGGCCGCGCTGCTTCTGGGCGAAAGGATACAGCGCAAGGCGATCTGGGCCTCGCTCGCCGGCATTGCGGGCGTTGTCATCATCGTCGCCGGACAGTTCGGGCACACAAGCTACGCCAGGGATGCCTTGCTCGGCACAGCGGCGGTGCTCGTCTCGACGGTGTTCTATGCCTACAATCTGATCCTGGCGCGACGACAGGCGCTGCTGGCCAAGCCCATTGAGATCATGCTGTTCCAGAACCTTGGCGTTGCAGTCATGCTCGGGCTTGCAGCCCCCTGGCTCGCCATTGCGCTGCCCAGCAATCTCTGGCTTCCGCTCGCAGGCGTAACAGCCCTGTCGCTCGCCGGTCAGTTCCTGATGAGCTGGGCCTATGCGCGTGCCGAAGCGCAATATCTGATCCCGACGGAATACTCGGCCTTCATCTGGGCGATCGCGCTCGGGTGGTTCTTCTTCGACGAGGCGGTGACCTGGACCACGCTGGCGGGAGCCGGCCTCATCGTGGCCAGCTGCCTGATCGCCGCACGCTCGAACCCCAGACTTGCCGAACCGATTGAAGCCACGGTTTGATCAGGCCGAACGCATATGCGCGGCATCCGTCAGATATTCCGGTGCCGCAGAACGTCCACCAGCAGGGATAGGGCCGGCGACGTGTGCCGTCGGCTTGGATAATAGAGGTGGTAACCAGGGAAATAGGGGCACCAGTCTTCCAGAACCCGGACGAGCCGCCCGGCGGAGACGTAGGGGAGGACCTGGTCCTCCGGCATGTAAGCGAGCCCCAGCCCATCCAGGGCGGAACTCAGGCGCATGCCCAGGCTGTTGAACACAAGCTGGCCGTCGCCGCGGACCTTGACCTCCCGGCCATCCTTCTCCAACTCCCATGGAAACAGTCCGCCGTGGGTCGGCAGCCGCATGTTGATGCATTTGTGCGCGGCGAGGTCGTGCGGCGTTTCCGGCACGGGAAACCGCGCGAAGTAGGCCGGTGAACCGACCACCGCCATGCGGATGTCGGGGCCGATGCGGACCGCCACCATGTCCTTCGCCACCTGTTCGCCCATACGCACGCCGGCGTCGTAACCCTCCGCGACAATGTCAGTCAGGCCGTAGTCGATGATGATCTCCACCTGCACGTCCGGATGATCGGGCAGGAACCGCCTGAGGGCCGGCTGCAGCACGGAAATCGCCGGGTGCTCGCCGGCGGTGACGCGCACGGTTCCAGCCGGTTTCTCGCGCAGCTCGTTCAAGGTCGCCAGTTCGGCCTCGATCTCCTCGAAGCGGGGCGCCAGGGTGCGCAACAGCCGCTCACCGGCCTCGGTCGGCGCAACACTGCGCGTGGTCCGCGTCAGCAGCCGCAGCCCGACACGCTCCTCGAGATTGCGGATGGTCTGGCTGAGCGCCGAGGGTGACACACCGAGCTTTGCCGCGGCACGCGTGAAGCTCCGTTCCCGGGCCACGGCTGCAAAAGCGGCAAGATCGTTGAAGTTCTGCATGGGTATTTGTTAGCTCAGCTAACAGAGCCATACGGATTATAGCGCATTATCGCAAGGTACCACATCCCCTATCTTATGCGCATGCCGTGGCCTGCAGCAGGGTCCGAACGCAATTTCAGAGAAGGATGAGGAAAGATGGCAAGCGAACATATGAGAATGGGGCGCCGTGGCTTTCTGAGCGCGGCGGGAAGTCTGGCGGCGGTGCCGCTACTCGCCGCCACCGGTTCGCAGGCTCAAGCAACAGCTCAGGCGACGGGCCTCAACGGCACACAATCATTGAGCGGACGGCGCAAGCTTGGCTCGCTGGAGGTCTCCGCCATCGGCCTCGGTGTCCAGAACATGAGCCGGACCTATCAGACAATCATTCCGCCGCGGCCGGAGATGATCAACATCATCCGCGCGGCCTTCGACCGGGGCGTCACCTTCTTCGACGCCGCCGAGGCTTACGGTCCCCACGAGGTGGAGCGCATCCTCGGTGAAGGCATCGCGCCGTTCCGCGACCGCGTGGTGATCACATCGAAGTTCGGCTGGAACATCGACTTGGAAACGGGCAAGCGGCTCCCGGGCCTCAACAGCCGGCCGGACCACATCAAACTTGCCGTCGAGGGTATGCTGAAGCGGCTTCGCACCGACCGCATCGATCTGCTTTATCAGCACCGGGTCGATCCGCAGGTCCCGATCGAGGACGTCGCCGGCGCGGTCAAGGATCTGATGGATGAGGGCAAGGTCCTGCACTGGGGCCTGTCCGAAATGGGACTGAAGACACTGCGCCGCGCGCATGCCGGGCTGCCGGTCACGGCGGTCCAGAGCGAATATTCGATGCTATGGCGCGGACCTGAACGCGAAGTCCTTCCGCTTTGCCAGGAACTCGGCATCGGTTTCGTGCCGTGGAGCCCGCTTGGGGTGGGGTTCCTGACCGGCGCCATCGACGCCAACACGCGGTTCGCCGAAGGCGACATCCGCAGGGTGGAGACCCGCTTCGCGGCGGACAACCTGCCGCACAATCTGGCGCTGGTGGACCTGCTAAGGGGTTGGGCCGAGCGGAAGCAGGCCACGCCCGCGCAGATCGCGCTCGCCTGGCTGATGGCTCAGAAACCGTGGATCGTGCCCATTCCTGGCACGACGCAGATGCCGCACCTTCTCGACAATATCGGCGCCGCCTCGGTCCGGTTCACGTCGGACGAACTGGCGGAACTCAATGCCGCGGTCGCGGCAATTCAGGTCCAGGGTGCACGCCTTCCCGATAGCGTCCTCGTGTTCTCCGGCGTTGAAGCGCCGGAGAAGGCCTGAGCCGCGCTTGCTCCCGAACAATCACAAGGAAGATCGTCATGAAAACCAGAAAAATCGGGGGCCTCGAAGTTTCCGCCCTTGGCCTCGGCTGCATGAGCATGAGCTCCGCTTACGGCCCACCTGCCGACAAGGCCGAGATGATCAAATTGATCCGCGCCGCCCATGATCGTGGCGTCACCCTGTTCGATACGGCCGAAGCCTATGGACCCTTTGCCAATGAGGACCTCGTGGGCGAGGCACTGGTCCCCATTCGCGACCAGGTGGCCATAGCCACCAAGTTCGGCTTCGACATCGATCTCGAGACGGGTGCCCGCAGCGGCGGCACCAACAGCCGGCCCGAGCACATCAGGCAGGTGGCGGAGGCCAGCCTCAAGCGGCTGAAAACCGACCGCATCGACATCTTATACCAGCACCGTGTCGACCCCGATGTGCCGATCGAGGATGTGGCGGGTGCCCTCAAGGACCTCATCGCCGAAGGCAAGGTCAAGCATTGGGGGCTGTCGGAAGCGGGTACCCAGACCATTCGCCGGGCGCATGCGGTGCAGAAGCTGGCGGCCGTCCAGAGTGAATACTCCCTGTTCTACCGCGGCGCCGAAGCCGAGATCCTGCCGTTATGCGAGGAACTCGGCATCGGCTTCGTCCCGTTCAGCCCGCTGGGCGCGGGGTTCCTGACCGGCAAGATCGACGAGAACACCAAGTTCGACGCCACGGACTTCCGCAACCTTGTGCCGCGCTTCTCGCCGGAGGCGCGCAAAGCCAACATGGCACTGGTCGAGGTCGTGAAATCCGTCGCCGGGCGCATAGGTGCCACACCTGCCCAGGTCGCACTCGCCTGGCTGCTCGCGCAGAAGCCCTGGATCGTTCCGATCCCCGGCACCACCAAACTGCATCGTCTGGAGGAGAATCTCGGCGCGGTCGACGTCACGCTCACGGTGCAGGACCTGGGGGAACTCGCCGACGCTCTGGCGAAGATCGAGGTTCAGGGCGAACGTTTGCCCGAAGCGGGACTGAAGATGACCGGGCTGTGAGTGGATCTGAACCGTGACCGATACCGACAAGCCGACCCGACGGGACATCCTCATGTCATCCCTGCTATTGCCACTCACGGCCGGCGTCGCGGTATCGGCCACAGAGGCCGAAGCCGCGCCGTCGGCCGACGGCAAGTCGCTGGTGGCGTTCTTCACGCGGAGCGGGAATACAAGCGTCATCGCGGGGCAGCTCAGCCGTGCCCTGCCGGCCGAACTGTTCGAGATCGCGCCGGCCACACCTTACCCGGCCGACTATTTCGAGACCGTCGAGCAGGCGCGGCGGGAGCGCGATCGCGGCTACCGGCCGCCGCTCCGGTCCCAGCTTCCGAGCATGGCGGCTTATGCCACCCTGTTTCTGGGGTTCCCGATTTGGGGCGAGACCGCACCGCCTATCATACGTTCTTTCCTCGCGTTGCACGACCTGGCGGGAAAAACCATCGTCCCGTTCATCATGCATGGCGGCTTCGGCCCGGGTGACAGCCTGGACGTTGTGGCCAGTCACGCCCCCCAATCGCGCCTGATCAAGGGCTTCACCATGCAAGGGCCGCAGGAACGCCAGACCATCGAGCGCGTCGCCCAGTGGCTGAAGACGTTGGATGTTGATTAGTCGGCAGGAGCGATAGTGGAGTGCCCGCACTGCCTCGCGATGGGCACCGGGCAGGCAGGTGGCCATCAGCTTGTCGATGCGGCGGTCGAGGCCGACCATTTCGAAGCGCCATCCCGGCGTCTCGACGCATTGTTGCCAGAGCGGCAATTGCGCTACCCCATCAGAAAGCAGGGAGCGCTTCTGTGTGACCTGAACCAAATATAGTCGTAAGTAGATCGCTGTCTTCTATAAAATTTTATCAAATATTTCGCCGGTCGAGTTACAATCTGTAGACCATTCATCGGGTTGTTGTGCCTCCAGTCCGGAAAACGTCACTGAATAGTCGATGTAATGGTGAACTATGTGCCAAGCTCCTGGAACGCTATCGTGAATGGCAGTTTTGGTCCGGATGCGGCCACCTGGAATCGAACGATCCAGGCAGGCGAGGCATCAGGAGAAGGATTTATCCGATGAGCTTCTTCGTCAACGCCTTGGGCGTTCCTCTTCCCTACAGCGGCGCTTCCACCCATTGGTACTCGGCGGCAGGGGCCGGGCCGGACGTGTACGGCAGCTCCGGAAACGACTCGTTCTACGGATCAACCGGTGTCACCATGCATGGTGGCGCAGGCGATGACATCTATTACCTCTATGCGGCGAGCAACAAGGTGGCCGAGGCCGCCGGGGCAGGCATAGACACGATCAGCACATGGATGAGCTATAAGCTCCCCGACAATGTCGAGAACCTCGTCGTCACAAACGCCAACAACTATGCTTTCGGAAATGGGTTGGACAACATCATCACCGCCAAGGCCGGGCACCAGACGCTGGACGGCGGCGCGGGAAACGATGTGCTGATCGATGGCGGCGGCGGTTACGACACTTTCATCGTCTCGAAAGGCAATGGAAGCGACCTGATCGCGAATTTTGCCGCCACCGACACCGTCCGCCTGAATGGCTATGGGTTCACGTCGTTCGACGCCATCCACTCCAGCATGATCCAGGCGGGATCGAACGTGCTGTTGAACCTCGGGTCCGGCGAGATCCTCGAGTTCAAGGACACGACCATCGACAAGCTGCAGCCCAGCCAGTTCGAGTTGCCGATCGACAAGTCCGGAATGCAGCTCTCCTTCAGCGACGATTTCAACACGCTGAACCTTCACAATAGCCAGGGCGGCACGTGGGATAGCAACTTCTGGTGGGGAGCGCCGAACGGCAGCACCTTGACCAGCAACAACGAGCAGCAATGGTACATCGACGCCAATTACGCACCGACGAGTTCCGTCCACCCGTTCAGCGTGAACAACGGCGTGCTCACCATTACCGCGGCGCAGGCGCCGGCGGACATCAAGCCGCTGATCAACAATTACGAATACACCTCCGGCATACTGACGACCCACGATTCCTTCTCGCAAACCTATGGCTATTTCGAAATACGGGCCGACCTGCCCGAGAACGCCGGTGCCTGGCCGGCCTTCTGGCTGCTTCCGGAAGACGGTTCGTGGCCGCCGGAACTCGATGTCGTGGAGACGATCGGCCAAGCCCCGAACTCGTTGATCATGACGGCGCACTCGAATGAGACGGGAACGCACACCAAGGTCACGTCGACGGTGAGTGTCTCGAACCCCGACGGCTTCCACACTTATGGCCTGCTCTGGACGCCGGACAAGCTCGTCTGGACCTATGACGGTGTTGAGGTCGCGGAAGCGGCGACGCCGTCCGACATGAACAAGCCCATGTACATGCTGGTCGATCTCGCGGTCGGCGGCTTGGCCGGCACCCCTCCGGATCATCTGGCCACGCCGGCCGAGATGAAGATCGACTACGTCCGCGCCTATACGCTGGACAGTGCTCCGGCAAACGCCCTGAACATCACCAGCGGCACCACCACGCACAATATCGCCACGCACAGCAACAGCACGCTGCATGGCGGTTCCGAATTCGGGGGCCACGCGTAAGGTCTCGGGATCATGCAGCGTCGGGGAATGTGGAAATGACTGGACCATCCGGCCTGCGTCCGGTCTTCATGCGCGCCATCGCCGATGTCGGCGTCTTCTCGCTGTTGATCAACATCCTGCTGTTGGTGATTCCACTCTACCTGCTGCAGGTCTATGACCGCGTGCTGCCGTCCTCCAGCGTTGAAACGCTTGTCTATCTTTCGGTCATCGCGGTTCTTGCGCTCGCTTTCCTCGGGCTGCTGGACGCGATCCGCGCCGTTTACACGCAGCGCGTTGCGGCGACCGTCGACCGGAAGCTGGGCGCCGGCACATTCGCCGTTTCGCTTGGCGCAAAATATGCCGGCGGCCTGTCGCCGCTGCGCGACCTTGCCTCGGTCTGCGCCTTCATCAGGTCGCGCGGCGTGGCGGTGTTGTTCGACCTGCCCTTTGCCCCTGTCTTCCTCGCTCTGCTCTATCTCATCCATCCGGTGCTGTTCTGGGTGACGGTCGCCGGCGCGGCGCTTCTGCTTTTGCTGGTCGTGGCCAACCAGCTTGCCATCGGCAGGAACGACGCCCTGTCCGCGGAGCGTTCGGCCTTGGCCAGCCAGGCGGAACAGGCCTTTGCCCGTAATGCCGAGACGCTGCGCGCCATGGGCATGGTAGAGAACGCCGCGCGGGTCTGGGGACGGCACGTAGCGGCTGCGCTCACCTTGCATGACCGTTCGTCGAGTGCCAATGCGATCTTCAGCGGTGCCTCGCGGGCGTTGCGCATGATGCTGCAACTGGCGATCCTCGGCGCCGGCGCATGGCTGGTGCTCAAGGGGCAGATGACGGCAGGCATGATCTTTGCTTCCTCGCTGGTGTCGTCGCGCGCGCTGCAGCCGCTTGACCAGTTGATCGGCGCCTGGCGGCAGATCGCCGACGCCCGGCGAGCGTGGAAACGGCTGGAGACGGCGCTTGCGGCGCGCCCGGCTGAAGCGCGCAAACTGATCCTGCCCGATCCGGCAGGCGCGATTTCCGCGCAGGACGTTTTCTTCATGGCTCCGAACGCGCAGCCCGGCACCGAACCCATCCTCAAGCGGCTGAACTTCCAAATTGGCGCCGGCGAAGCGTTGGCCATCGTCGGCCCGAGCGGCGCCGGCAAATCGACGCTGGCGCGGTTGCTTGTGGGCGCTGCCCGGCCGACCGGCGGCGCGGTCAGGATCGACGGCGCCGACCTCAGGAGCTGGGACGAAAACCAGCTCGGAAAGCACATCGGCTACCTTGCGCAGGAGGTGGAGCTCTTTCCAGGATCGATCGCGCAGAATGTCGCCCGCTTCGACCCCGATGCAGATGACGCCGCGATCATCGAGGCAACAAGGCGGGCTGAGGCGCATGAGCTGATCCTGGCGCAGCGGGACGGCTACCAGACATTGATCGGTCCGTCGGACAGAACGCTGTCGGGCGGCGAACGCCAGAGGATCGGGCTGGCGCGCGCCTTCTACGGCAATCCCAGAATTCTCGTCCTGGACGAGCCCAGCACCCATCTCGACGGCACGGGCGAAGCGGCGCTCGAGGCGGTACTCGCCGCCACGAAGGCGGCCGGCGTCACCATGGTCGTGATCACGCATCGCCCTTCGATTGCCGCGTCCTGCGACCGCGTGATGCTTCTGCGCGGCGGCGCGATCGAAGCCTTCGGCTCAAGCAGCGAAGTGCTACGGCATTCGGTCGTCGGCAAGGGCCTTCCCGCGCAGCCGAATACGGTGGTGACAGGGTCGTTCGCCACGACGATCCGCACGCATAACATGCGCTTTGGATCGTAGATGATGGCAGCGCAGAGCCTCGCCTGGGAGGGCAACCCGCGTACCGACATAAGGCGCGTGGCATTCGCCGGGTACGCGGCAACAGCGCTGTTCGTGGGTTGCCTTGGCTATTGGGCCGTCAGCGCGCCTTTGTCTGGAGCGGTGATGACGCAAGGCACGATCTCGGCGACCGGCGGAAACATCCTGATCCAACATCCAGAGGGCGGCATCATCGAGGAGTTGCTGGTCCATGACGGCGATCGCGTGCAACAGGCCCAGGATCTGATCGTGCTGGATCCGACAGCCGCGCAGGCCGAACTCAACCGGCTGACGAGACAGTCGATCGCGCTGAGGGCGAGTGCGGCGCGGCTGGAGGCGGAACGCGACGGGTTGGACAGGCTCGCGCCAATCACCAAACCGGCGCCAGCATCGCTCCAGCCCGATTTCGAAGCCCTGATTCGAGAACAGCAAAAGGAATTCGACGCCAGACTCGCCCGGTTCCGCTCGGAACAATCGATCCTCGCCCAGCGCGTAGCCATGCATCGGCAGTCGGTCGTGGCATTGCAATCCCAGAAAGAGGCCATTCAGCAACAAGCTGACATCGTGAAGAAGGAGCTCGGCATCAAGACCAGCCTGTTGGACAAAGGCCTCACCAATCGTAGCGAATACTCGCAGCTTTTGCGCAGCGAGGCCGATCTCGTCGGGCAGGCTGGAGCGCTGGAGGCCAATCTCGCAGTGGCCAACACCCAGATCGTCGAAGCCCAGGAGCAGATCGAGCGCCTGACCACGCAACGCGTGGAGGAGGCGCTGACGAAGCTGGACGAGGTTCGTTCCAACCTGGCCGACATCGAGGAACAGATCAGGGCGGCCGAGGCGGTGCTGCGGCGGACGACGATCAAGGCGCCGGCCGCGGGGATCGTGGTGTCTTCGACCTACAATGCCAAGGGCAGTGTGATTGCGCGCGGTGAAAAGATCATGGAGATCCTGCCTACGGCACCGGATCTGATCGTCGATGCAAGGCTGCGGCCGAAAGACGTCGATCAGGTCCGTGTCGGCCAACCGGCGAAACTTCGATTGTCCGCCTTAAACATGCGGCTCACCCCCGAGGTTTCAGCCACCGTGGCGCAAATTTCCGCGGACCGGCTCGTCGACGAGGCTACGCACGAGCCCTATTTCCGCGTCAAACTCAGGATTGCCGCCGACCTGCCGCCAGGCGTGAAGCCCGAGCAGCTTTATCCTGGAACGCCGGTCGAGGCGTTCATCAGCACTGGCGACCGGACTTTCTTCGAGTATCTGGCACGGCCGATGCTCGATTCCTTCGCTCGCGCCTTCACGGAGCGGTAGAGGTTGCGGGCCGGACAATCCGCCGGCCCATCATCAATGACCGCCAGGGTCAAAATCCGACACCGAACAATCAGCGCACCGCCTCGCGGTGGGTGCCGGGCAAGCGGGTGGCGATCAGCTTGTCGATGCGGCGGCCGTCGAGGTCGACCACCTCGAAGCGCCAGCCCTGCGCATCGACGCATTCGCCGGTCGCGGGCAGATGGTGCATGTGCGACAGCACATAGCCGGCGACGGTCTCGTAGTCGCGGTTTTCGGGCAGGTCGATGCCCAGGATCTCGGCCATCTCGTCGGCCTGCATATAGCCGGCGAGCAGCCATGAGCCGTCCTCGCGCTTGACGGCGTTTTCCTCGTCGCCGGCATCGAGGTCTGCGCGGAACACACCGGTGATGGCTTCGAGAATATCGGCCGGCGTGACGATGCCTTCGAAATGGCCGTATTCGTCATGCACCAGCGCCATCGGCACATCGGATTCCTTGAGCTTGTGCAGCACGTCGAGCGCGTCGGCCTGGTCGTAGACGATGGGCGCGACACGCACATGCCTGCGCGGGTCGAGCGTGCGGCCGGCAAGGATCGCGGCCAGCACGTCGCGCGTCTGGACGACGCCGACCATGACGTCGACGCCGCCGTCGCCCGCCGGCAGGCGCGAATGCTGGGTTTCCATAAGGAGCTTGCGGATCGCCGTGTCGTCGGACTGCAGATTGATCCAGTCGACCTCGGTGCGCGGCGTCATCACCGCGCGCACGGCGCGGTCGCCGAGCCGCATGACGCCGGCAATCATGCGCCGCTCGTCGGATTCGATGGTGCCGTGATGCTCGGCCTCGGCGACCAGCATCTTGATCTCCTCGTCGGTGACCTTCTCCTCGCTTTCACCGCGCTGGCCAAGCAGCCACAATATGGCGCGGCCGGAAATGTCGAGCAGGAAGACCAATGGCGCCGAGACGGTGGCGAGGATGGTCATGGCCGGGGCGGCGCGGGCGGCGACGCGTTCGGGGTCGCGCAGCGCGATCTGCTTGGGCACCAGTTCGCCGACGATCAGCGAGAAATAGGTGATGATGGCAACGACAATGCCGACGCCGAGCGGGTCGGCGACACTTTCGCGCATGCCTATCGAGGCCAGGTACACCGACAGCCGGTCGCCCAGCGTGGCGCCGGAGAAGGCGCCGGAGAGCACGCCGACCAGCGTGATGCCGATCTGCACCGAGGACAGGAACTTGCCGGGATTCGAGCCGAGATCCAGCGCACGGCCGGCGCCGTTGACGCCGCGGTCGATCATCGCCTTGAGCCGTGCCGGGCGCGATGAAACGATAGCGAGTTCGGACATCGACAAAAGGCCGTTCACGCAGATGAGGACGACCACGATAGCAATTTCAACGTATAGCATGAGGGCTCAATAGCATTGCCGCGGGCCGCTCGAAAATAGCGGGCCGCCATTTTTGGAATATGACACGTGTCTTTCAGCCATTGTCCCAGGCTGGCGCCGAAAAATGTTCGACGAGAGCGTCGACGACAACCCGTATCTTTGGCGTGAGCGCGCGCGTCACCGGCCAGACGGCGTGCACGACGATGTTTTCCACCAGACAATCCGAGAGGACCATTTCCAAGTCGCCATGCCTGAGGCTGTCGGCTGCCAGCCAGGTCGGCAGGAAGGCGATGCCGCAGCCGGCAAGGGCGGCGTCGAGCATCGGTTCGCCATGGCCGAGAACCAGCCGCGCCTTGGGGACGAAGGTCGTCAGGCGGCCGTCGCCATGCCGGATCACCCAGGGGCGGACGATGCCCTCGCGGCCGTAACCGATGACGCTATGATGGGCGAGGTCCTCGACCGATCGCGGCCTGCCGTGTTCCCTGAGATAGGCGGGAGCCGCACAGATGGCCGAGCGCTGGGCATAGATGGGTCTGGCGGCGAGCGACAGGCTGTCGTCCAGTTCTCCCATGCGGATGGCGAGATCGATGCCCTCCTCGATCAGGTCGACGCGGCGGTCGTTGAAGGAGATTTCCACGGTCAGCTCGGGGAATTTCCTGGAAATCTCGAACAGGACGGGCGCGACGCAGCGCCGGCCGAAAGCCAGCGGCACGTCGATGCGCAGCCGGCCGGAGGGGATCTGCCGGCGCGCGGCGAGCAGCGACTGCGCCGTTTCGATCTCGGCCAGCGCCCTGACGCAGGCCTCATAGTAGCTCACGCCTTCGCTGGTCGGGCTGAGGCTGCGGGTGGTGCGGTTGAGCAGGCGAACGCCGAGCCGCTGCTCCAATTGGGCGACCGACTTGCCGATCGCCGACTTCGTCACATGCAGCCGCTCGCCGGCGCCGGTGAAGCTGCCAGCCTCCACGGCTTGGACGAATGCGACGATGCCTTGCAGGTCGACCGATTCCATGACGATTCCAATTGACGAATTTTAGTTATCAATCAGGTGCCGAATATGCCGCATGGGAGCCCTATTTTCCATAGTCGAAAAGCATAAATGTCTCGCGTGGCCATCGATCACGGAGCGCTGAGCGTCATGAGCACCCAAATCAACCGATCCTGGCAGATGAGCGGTTTCGGGCTGTCCAGGCTGAGCCAGGTAACGGGCAAGATCCCTGAACCCGGGCCGCACGAGCTTCTGGTGCGCACGAAAGCCGTGTCGCTGAACTACAAGGACAGGCTGATCGTCGACGGCACGCTGATCCCCGATCTCACCTTTCCCTTTGTGCCGACATCGGATGCGGTGGGCGAGATCGTCGCCGTCGGCAGCGCGGTCAGCCGCTTCAAGGTCGGGCAGCGTGTGCTTGGCCAGGTCATCGCCGACTGGCCGGATGGCGACGCGCCGCCGGTGCTGCACAAGCATACGTTGGGGTCCTCGCTGCCGGGGATGCTTTCAGACCATGTTGTCCTTGGCGAGGATGCCACGGTGCTGGCGCCGCCGTCGCTCAGCGATAGCGAGGCGGCGACGCTGCCGATCGCGGCGCTGACCGCCTGGTTTGCGATGGCCGAGGCGACAAGGCCGGTGCCGGGCCAGACCATTCTCATCCAGGGCACAGGCGGCGTGTCGCTGTTTGCGCTGCAGTTCGCCAAGGCGTTCGGCCTGCGCGCCATCGTCACCTCGAGCAGCGACGAGAAACTCGAGCGGGCAAGAAAGCTCGGCGCCTGGCAGGTGATCAACTACCGCTCGCGGCCGGCATGGGACGAAGCCGCGCGTAAGCTGACCGACGGGCTGGGCGTGAACCACGTGCTGGAAATGGTCGGCGGCGACAATGCGCGACGATCGCTGAACGCGCTGGCCGCTGACGGCCGCCTGTCGATCATTGGTCTTTTGGGCTCGATGGAGCTCAGTTTCCCGATCCTGCCCTTCATGCGCAACCGCATTGTCGTGCAGGGCCTGTCGATCGGCCATCGCCGGTCCTTCGAGCGGATGAACCAGGCGATCGAGGCGCTCGGCATCAAGCCGGTCATCGATACGGTCTTTGGCTTCGACGAGGTGCCGCGGGCCTTGCAGCGTCTGGAGCAGGGAGCATTCGGCAAGATCGTGATCACCACGACCTGACCTTGGTGTCCGGTCACTGCGGCTGCTTCAGCACGCCGATGATTGCCTTGCCGTCGGTGAAATAGGGGTCGCCGCCGCCATTGCGGCCGGTTTTGGTGGCGCCGATGCCCGCCATTTCGCTGGTCGATGCCAGCAAACCGGCTGCGTTGAGGTCGCCGATCAGGAAGTCGCGTTCAGCATCGATGTCGGGACCGATGTGATGGGTGATCGCGCCGGTGTCGTGGCTCAACCCAACGCCGCGATCGAAGCTGGCGGCGCCCAGCCAGAGCGGGCGGCCGTCGTCGCCGACCGTATCGGTCTTCCAGAAACGGACGTGGTGGCGCCGGTCGGCACTGTCGCCGACCGGCTTTTCGAAAGCGAGGTCCTGGGCGCGGCCTTCGAACAGCAGGCGGCTCATCGGCGCATCGGGATAGGGGCGGGAAAACAGGACACTTTCGCCGATATCGATGGCGGTTCTCAAGGTGACGGCATCGGCTGTGTCCCAGCCGGCGACGGCGAATGCATGGACCACCTCCTTCTCGGTACCGACAAGGCCGATATTGATCGGGTCGCCGGGAATGCCTTGCGGCGTGTGCGTCACCATTTCGAAGCGTTGGTCGCGAAAGCCGCGCTCCCGGAACGTCCAGAATTCCGGCGCGGCAAGATAGGCAAGCGCCAGCCAGGCGCCCAGCAGGGCCATCACCCAGATCGCAATGCGTCGCTGAATACTTCGCTGGCTCACGTGCCGTCGCCCCGACCCTTCCGGCGTCACTCTATGCGGAGTCGCGTGCCGCTGGCAGAGGGTACGGGCCGGCGACATGCACTAGCGGCAGGCGCGATAGCCGTTCTTGCGGTTCTTGATGTCGAAGTGGAAATGGTTGCGGTGGTCGTAATTGTAGCCGGGGCCGAGCACGGTGGTGAAATACTGGCAGCCATCGGCGCGCACATTGTTGAGGAAGCCGCGCGTGCGGAAGGCAAACAGGCCGGGCTTGCGCACGTCGATGTCGTCGCCATTGTTGAGTTCGATGCTCATGACGTCGAGCGCGTTGCCCTTGCCGTGCTCGGACAAAACACCTTCGCCGGCGATGTTGCGGCAGGAATAGCTGGAGCCCTGGTGGATGGTCCTGACGCCGGAGAAGTAGCGCCAGCGGGCGGAGGGAACGAGTTCATTCTTCGTCCAGGCGGCGAAGGTGGCGGCCATGTCGCAGGTCAGCGTCGCGGCGGGCTTCATCTCGACACTGCCGATGGCCGTGACCTTGACCGGATAGTCGATGCCGCACTGGCCTTCATGGATCGGCGCCAGGTCGGTGTAGGCGACATCGAGGCGCTTCAACTGCTGGCGGCAATCGATTTCGCTGGCCGGTATCTGCTCGACCGGCGACATCGGCTCATCCATGCGCGGATAGGCAGCCTGCGTCATGTAGGGGTTGGAGGGGACAAGCCTCTGCATGCCCGTATATTGCGGCACGGCTGACGTTTGTGCGCCGACATCGACCGCCGGCTGCAGCGAAAGCACGCTGCCGGTGTTGCAAGCCGAGACCGCCGCGAGGGTGAGGCCGGCGGCCAGCAGCATCACGGGTTTCGATCGGCGCGCGGTGGCGTAAAACACGGCGCGAAATTTGCCGGCCATTGGCGGAATCTAGTTCGAACCTGATCCGTGATCAGGTTCGAACTTTTGCCTGACCATGATCTTTTCCGAAAACCGGTTCCCACTTTTCGGGATCATGGTTCGGATATCCGGCATTTTAACGATCAAGGGTAAAGGAAAACTCTGCGCCCGCGTTCACGCCTGCGGCGGAAATGCGGCACGCTGCCTGTGAGCCTATTGGCAGTACGTGCCGCCGTGCCGGCGTGGCTCGAGATCGAGGTGGAAATGCAAGGCGTGGTCCGCGTCGGCGCCGGGTCCGAGCACGGTCTTGAAGGGCCCGCAGGCGGCCTTGCGGACGGCGTTGAGGAATTTGCCGTCCTTCTCGGGCGGCGTTGGACCGACCTCAACCTTGCTGCCGTCCGACAAGGTGAAGCTGGCGATGTCGAGCGCGTTGCCGAAGGCGTGCTCCGACAGTTTCCTGGTGCCGTGGCGCGGCCGGCAGACAAAGGCCGAAGCCTGGTTGATCGATTTGAGGTCGGCACCGAATTCGGCTTTCGCCGCCGGCTGGACGACGTCGGCGGCAAACCGCGCCGCTGCCTCGGCCATCGGGCAGTTGAGCTCGGTGCCGGGGGCGATGGCGATCGATTTGCCAAGGCTCTTCAGCACAAGGGGGTAGGGGATCGCGCAGCCGATTTCGGGACTGCTTTCCGCCTTGTGCTCCTCGAATTCGACGCCGAGCGCCTTCAGCCGCGCGCGGCAGGCGACTTCCTCGGCGGGCATCTTTTCGCCCGGCCGGTCGGCCGAGCGCGGGTCGGGAAGCATCTTCTCGTCGCCGGCATCCGCCGGTTTTTCAGGCGGCTGCGGCGCAACAGCCGGCGGCTGAGCCTCAGGGTCAGCGGTGTCGGGCCTTTGTGTCGGGATCGGCACCTCGGCCGGCGGCTCCGGCTCGCTTTCCGTTTCGGTTGACGGCGCTCGGGCCGAAGGTTCGGGGGCTGATGGCTCGGGACGTGCCTGCTTTCCCTGACGAGACTTTTCTTGATTGAGCTGGTTGGATGCGTCCGGGACCTTTGGACCTTCCGTCTTTTGCTCTTCCGCCGGTGCGGCGTCGGCCTTTGGCGCGTCCGTGGGACGCGGCTCGGGTACTGGAACATCGGCGGGCGAGGTTTGCTGCTCCTGCGTTTCCTGTGGCGCCTGCTTTGGCGGCTGCTTACCCTGCGCTCTCACGCGCCGTTTGACCCTCGGCTGCTGGTCCAGACGCTGTGTCGACGACTGATCCATCCGAGGGGATAGCGGCTGGTAATGCCTGTGACGATGTCTGGCGTCGGCCGGCGCCACCAGCAGGACCGCAGCCGCCAGAGGCAGCGCCAAGGTGCAAAATCGGGAGAAGCTCAGCGTTGCCATCGATCCGAAACGGCGCTGGCATGCCGAAGTTGCCTGAACAGATGCTTCGGGGCGATCACAATCGGTTACTTCAGCGTTACGCGCCGATCGCTTCGAGGCCTTCTTCCAGCCAATCGGCAAGCAGCGGCATGCCAAGCAGGTATTTCGCCGTGCGCTTGTTGGCGCGTTCACGTGCCGCCGTCACGGCATCCACCCATTCCGAGGCGTCATAGTCGCCACGGCCGACCCAGGCGAGCGCGATCAGTTCGGCGGCTTCATCGACATTGAGGTCGTTGATCAGCTCGCGCAGCTCCTCCTCGGTCAGGTTTTCCGAGCTTTCCTCGGCAAGGCCGTCATGATGATGATTGTCGTGCGTGTCGCCGTCGAATTCGATCTCGTGTTCGGCGCCGTCGGCGTAATCCTCGTTGACGGCGGCACTCAGGGCCTTGGCCTTGAGGATGAACAGGCGCACGGTGTCGGGGCCGATCGTAAGGTCCCAGTCCTTTTCAAGCCGCCGCTGCACGGGCCGTCTCCGTCAGTCGTTTGCCGGATGATAGCGGATTTGCGGCATCCGTCACCTGATGTTCTCCACCCCGGCTTTTTCCGGCCCTGCTTTTTCCGGGATGAAACGCGAGGCACTTGGCGTTAGTGTTCTATTCTCACCCCTCAAGGAGGCTTCGATGCATAAAAGAATGCTGATCCAGGCGGCGACTGCTCTTGTCGCGCTGCAGTTCTTCGCTGTCCCGGTGTTCGCGGCGGGCAGTAGCAGTGGCGGCAGCGACCAGACTGTCACCCAGTGCAAGAAGGGAGAGGTCTGGGACAAGAAGAAGAAAAAGTGTGTCGCCCCTCAGGAAGGCATGCTGGACGACGACAGCATCTATGATGCAGGCCACGCGCTGGCGATGGCCGGGCGTTATGATGAGGCGATTTCGGTGCTGACCCTTGCCGCCAACAAGCAGGATCCCCGCATTCTCAACTATCTCGGCTATTCGCACCGCCATTCCGGCCGTGTCACCGTCGGCCTCGGTTATTACGAGGAAGCGCTGCGCATCGACCCGAACTACACGCTGGTGCGCGAATATCTCGGCGAAGCGCATCTGCAGATCGGCGATTTGGCCGGCGCCCAGCAGCAGCTGATGGAAATCGAGAAGCGCACCGGCAAGGGATCGCGCGAATACGGCATGCTGTCCGAGCAGATCGACCATTTCATGCGGAGCTGATCAGGCTCCCAAGGCTTCCCGAAGCGGCCGCGAGCAATCGCGGCCGTTTTTATTGTTGCCTCTGTCTCATTAGCCGCCTCGGTTGATGAATCGGGGATGATTTTTGCAAAACCGATTTTTTGGACGTGAAAAACCCGAGAAGATTGCTATATCTTAGCAAATTGCGGTGAAACGGTTCCGTTAGCCCGAGGCTGCCGGACCGTTTTCTTTTTGTACCCATCGACAAGGCTTTCCCCGAAACGCGGGGGTGGCGGCAGGAAAGGTCAGGCATCATGAACAAGGTCCCGATGACAGGCGAGGGGTTCGCGTCATTGAAGGAAGAACTGCGTTGGCGCCAGCAGGAAGAGCGCCCGCGCATCATCGAGGCGATCTCCGAAGCGCGCTCGCATGGCGACCTGTCCGAAAATGCTGAGTATCATGCCGCCAAGGAGGCGCAGAGCCTCAATGAGGGCCGTGTCAACGAGCTCGAGGATCTGATCGCGCGCGCCGAGGTGATCGACGTCACCAAGCTCAGCGGTGACAAGGTCAAGTTCGGCGCCACCGTCGTGCTGGTCGACGAGGACACCGAGGAAAAGAAGACCTACCAGATCGTCGGCGACCAGGAAGCCGACGTGAAGTCCGGCCGCATTTCGATCTCCTCACCGATCGCACGCGCGCTCATCGGCAAGGAAGTCGGCGACGCCATCGAGGTCAATGCGCCCGGTGGTGCCAGGGGGTATGAGATCGTCCAGGTGCAGTTTATCTAGGACCTTTGATGATTCTACTCTGGCGGCCGACTGCAGCGCCGCGCGTCCTCTCGGACGCGCAAAGGACGCTGTAGGTTTTTCAGTTGGCGCATGATCCTTTCCGAAAATCGATACGATTTTCGGGGTCATGCGCGAGCGGTTTTCTGCGCTTCCGGTGCTCACGTACTTTAAGTACGCTCCGCTCGTCGCGGGGCGACCCCGAAGAACCACGCTATTCGACTCGCCAGAGCGAATTCTGAAAGGTCCTAGGCCGGCGCTTGTAATCTAAGAATCAGCAGCCTCTCCACTTCCGCCATCACCTCAGCCGGCGTCACACGCCCCTCTGCTGCAGCTAGCAGCGTCGACGCATAAGGCCCGCGCGGGCCGGTCAAACCCGGCTCGGTCGCCAAAAACACCGCGACCGTCGGCAGGCCGAAGGCGCTGGCGAGATGGGTCAATCCCGTATCGGCGCCGATCACCAGCGTTGAGCGGCCGAGGATGGCGGCGATGTCGGCCAGTGGGGACTTTGGCACCACGACCGTGGACGGCACGGCCTTGGCTATGGCTTGAGCCACGGCTTTCTCACGCTCGTTCGACCAGGTGGTGACCGGCGTCATGCCGCGCTCGACCAGCAGGCGGGCGGTTCCGATCCAGTTTTCGACAGGCCATTTCTTGTCTTCGCGGCTGGTGCCGTGCAGCAGGAAGGCGGTTTTTCCGGTGATGGCGGCCAGGCCACCGGGTGGTGGCACGATGCCGGAGTTGAGCGTCGACAGATCGGGCTGATAGCCCAGCGCCAGCCCGAACAGCCGCCGTGTCCGTTCGATGGCGTGCAGGTCGCGTGGCACGCCGTAGGTGACGTCATAAAACAGCGTCGCCGAGGGTTCGCGCGCGCTCGAGCGGTCGAAGCCGGCGATCGGCGCGCCGGCCTGCCTTGCCACCAGGGCCGATTTCAGCAAGCCCTGCGCATCGATGACCAGGTCGTAGCGGCATGCGCGCAAGGTGCGGCGCAGCGCGGCCGCTTCGCGCCAGGTGCCCCCCTTGAACAGCGCCTTGCGCCAGCGCCGGATGGCGACCGTGTGAATCCTGCCGATCGCCGGGTGCAGCGCGACGATGCCGGCGAACGCCTCCTCGACGCACCAGTCGAAGGATACATCCGGCCGGTGGAGGCTGGCATCCTCGACGGCCGGAAAGGTGTGGATGACATCGCCCATCGACGATGTCTTGACGATCAGGACCTTCATGCCTCGGCCGGAAGTTCCAGCAGCCGCTCCGCCGCCGCCGCGACCTGCCCGACTTGCAATGTCTTCAGGCAGTTGAGATGGCCGAGCGGGCAGACCTTCTGGTGACACGGCGAGCAGGAGAGATGCAGCCACACCAGTTCGCGCCGCTCCGCCAGCGGTGGCGTGTTTTCGGGCGAGGTCGAGCCGTAGACGGCGACGATCGGCGTGCCGACGCCCGCCGCGACATGCATCAGCCCGCTGTCGTTGGAGACCGCCAGCCTTGCCGCCGCGATCAGGTCGATGGCGTCCTCCAGCCGCGTCTGGCCGGCGAGATCGACGACGCCGGGGGCAAGAGCGGCGATCTCTGCGGTGACGTCGCGGTCGTTCTTCGAACCGAACAGGGCGACCTTCAATCCCTTACCCATGAATTCGCGGGCAAGGCCGGCATAGCTTTCGCTCGGCCAGCGCTTGGCCGGGCCGAACTCGGCGCCAGGCATAAGGGCCACGAATTTCTGCGGCGCCAGCCCGAAACGGTCGAGCAGGCTGGCCTGGTTGCCGGCATCCACGGTCAGGTGGGGAGCGCGGAAACCGCCGCCCTTGGCGAGGCTGAAATAGGCCTGCGCGGTGCGCCGTTTCACGGCGTCCGGCAGCGGCACGATGTCGGTCAGCAGGCCATAGCGCATTTCGCGCAGATGGCCGAAGCGGCGCGGGATGCGGGCAAAGAACGGGATCAGCGCCGATTTCCAGCTGCCGGGCAGAATGTAAGCTATGTCGTAGCGGCCGCGCAGCAGGCGGCCGAAGCGGCGGCGAATGGTGAATTCGAGCGCGCCGGGCTTCAGCGGCAAGTCGATCTGCTGGCGGATTTCGGGCATGCGCTTGACCAGCGGTGCGGCCCAGGCGGGCGCCAGCACGTCGATCGCGGCGTTGGGATGGAGTTCTTTCAGCGCCGAGAACAGGCACTGCGCCATCACCATGTCGCCCACCCAGCGTGGGCCGATCACGAGGATCGTTGGGCTTTCAGCCATTCGACATAGTCTCTGACACCGGTTTCGACTGTCCGGAATTGGCCATTATAACCGGCCGCGCGCAAACGGGACATATCAGCTTGCGTGAAGCTCTGGTAGCTGCCCTTGAGGTGATCGGGGAAGGGGATGAATTCGATCTCGCCCTTGCCCAGCGTGTCGATCACCGTTTCGGCGATGGCGCGGAAGGGTTGGGCGCGGCCGGTGCCGCAGTTGAAGATGCCGCTCGAGCCCCGCTTCCACAGCCATAGATTGACGTCGGCGACATCGCCGACATGGATGAAGTCGCGGCTCTGTTCGCCGGGGCCGAAACCGTCATAAGCGCCGAATAGTTTCGGATTTTCGCCGCGCTCGACCTGGTTGAACAGATGGAAGGCGACGGAGGCCATGGCGCCCTTATGCGTCTCGCGCGGCCCATAGACGTTGAAATAGCGCAGGCCGGCGACCTGCGAATGGTCGGTGTCGAAGACGGTGCGCCTGACATAGTCGTCGAACAGTTTCTTCGAATAGGCATAGACGTTGAGCGGCCGCTCGAGCGCCGGTTCTTCGCGAAACTCGAACCGCCACCATAGACCGAGGCCGAGGAGGCGTAGAGGAAGGGCACACGCAGCGCCTGGCAGGCATGCAACAGCCGCTTCGAATAAGCAAAATTCACCTCCATCATGAACTTGCCGTTCCACTCCGTGGTGGTCGAGCAGGCGCCCTGGTGGAACACCGCCTCGACACGGCCGAGCGAACCGGCCTCGATGCGGGCCAGAAAATCGTCCTTGTCGAGATAGTCGGCAATGCTGAGATCGGCGAGATTGGCGATCTTGTGGCCGTCGGTGAGATCGTCGACGACCAGGATGTCGTCATGGCCTTCGGCATTGAGCGCGGCGACAATGTTGGAACCGATCATGCCGGCGCCGCCCGTGACGATGATCATGAAGGCCTCTGGTTGCTTGCGATTCCGGTCCTTATAAGGGAGGCCAGCCGGGCTGTCGACAAAGCAGGTAGTCGCTCCGTCTCACTCTTTCAAACTTGTCTGTTTTGTCTATTTTGTCTATTATGGGCAAAACGGAGTGTCTGATGAAACACTATCCATCCACCGATCTGAAACAGAATCTCGGCGATGTGCTTGCGGCTGCCAGCCAGCAGCCCGTCTCCATCACTCGTCACAACAAGCCGAGATATGTCCTGATGAGCATCGAGGCTTACGAGGCTCGCTTCGGCAGCGACAGCCGGACAGTCTACGCTGCGGGGGATGCACCGCTGGACCATGTGGAGATGCTTGAGGAGTACGCTGCGGAATTGGACCGTGATTAAACCCGTCGCCGCGGACGTCTGGCGATATCCATATCTGTGGCATCGCCAACGTGGAGACGGCGAGACCGAAGGCCGCAAGACGAGGCCTGTCGCCTTCGTCGCCGTTCTTCCTGGGAAAGCCGGAGGCACGCCTTTTCATCCTTGCAATCACCTCTACGCAGCCGGGCCGCGATCGCGTAGCCGTTGGCATTCCGGAAATTGAACGTCACCGCGCCGGCCTTGACCCTATCCCCCCTTTGGGTCATAGTCGACGAGTACAACCACGATATTCTGGAATCGTCGGCCTATTTCGAACCGGGTGCGCGCATCGGCGCCTTCAGTCCGTCATTCCACAAAAAAGTCATGTCGGCTTTCATTGCGGCTGTTCGCGCAGGCCAATCCAAAGCCATCCCACGGGCTGACTGAACGGCCTGCAATCGGGCAGGGGTGGATCATAAGGAGCAAAAAATGCCGTCGACCGAATTGCTCATTGCGTTTTTCGCCACCACGGCGATCTTTGCCTATATCCCCGGTCCGGCTATGCTTTATGCCGCGGCGCAGACGATGGCGCGCGGGCGCTGGTCTGGCCTGACGGCGGCACTTGGCATCCATCTCGGTGGCTATGTGCATGTCTTTGCCGCCGCGGCCGGCCTGTCGGTGCTGTTTCATGCCGTGCCGCCGCTTTACATGGCGGTCAAGCTTGTGGGCGCGCTGTATTTGATCTGGCTCGGCGTCTCGCTGTTCCGCAAGCGTGTCGAGGGCGACGTGGCACTGCCCGCCATCGAGCGGAAATCGGCACGCCGCGCGCTTTTCGAGAGCATCACCGTCGAGGTGCTCAATCCCAAGACGGCGATCTTCTTCATGGCGTTCCTGCCGCAGTTCATCGACGCCTCGGCGGCGTTTCCAGTCTGGCTGCAATTCGTCGTGCTCGGCACCATCGTCAATTTGATGTTCTCCTCGGCCGACATTGTCTGCGTGTTCCTTGCCGGCCTGGTGATCGGCCGGCTGCGGCGTTCGAGCCGGGTGCAGCGGCTGATGCAGCGGGCCGGCGGGGCCGTGCTGGTCGGGCTCGGCGTTCACGTTGCCCTGCAGAAAAGCTGACCGCTTGGAGTGTGCCGGTCCCGTGCTTGCCGTTGCGCTGCGTGGATTTGCGGTATATCGGCAGGCATGACGATCCGGCCCGTAAATTGACAATTTTCAGCACGACACAGATCAGCCTTTCCACACATTGCCAGTGACATGATCAAGCACAATCCGCCTTCGCCCGAACCCTTGCACCGCGCCATTGCGCGCTTTGGCGGCGTCACCGTGTTGGTGGTCGGCGACCTCATCCTCGACCGCTTCGTCAACGGCGTCATCGAGCGGATTTCGCCTGAGGCGCCGATCCCGGTGCTGCATGGCCGCGGCGAAAGCTCGGCCATGGGCGGCGCCGGCAATGTCGTGGCCAACATCGTCTCGCTCGGCGCGCGTGCCATTCCGGTCTCGGTGATCGGCACCGACACGGCCGGCGACAGCCTGGTGCGGATGCTTGGCGAGCTTGGCGCCGAGACAGCGGGGCTTTCGCAGCAGCGCGGCCGCATGACCTCGTCGAAAAGCCGGTTCAGCGCGCTCAACCAGCAGGTGCTGCGCTTCGACGAGGAAGAGATCAAGCCGCTGGACGGGGCGGAACGGGCAGGGCTGATCCGGCATTTCCGTGCCGCACTCGCGGAAGCCGACATCGTCATCCTCTCCGATTACGGCAAGGGCATCCTGCTCGACGGCGTAGCCGCCGAACTGATCGCCATCTGCCGCGAGGCCGGCAAGCCGGTGTTGGTCGATCCGAAGGGCCGCGATTATGCCCGCTATGCCGGCGCGACCGCCGTCACGCCCAACCGCAAGGAGCTTGGCGAGGCCGTCGGCCATGCCGTGTTCGCCGATGACGAGATTGTCGCTGCAGCCCGCGAACTGATTTCGGCGCACGGCCTCGACTTCGTCGTCGCCACCCGCAGCGAAAAGGGCATGAGCGTCGTCGGCCCGGACGAGGCGCGCCACATCGCCACCCAGGCGCGCGAAGTGTTCGACGTCTCGGGCGCCGGCGACACGGTGATAGCGACGTTCGCGCTGGCGCTCGCATCGGGCGCCGATCCGGTCGCGGCGGCCTCGATCGCCAATGCCGCCGGCGGCGTCGTGGTCGGAAAACGCGGCACCGCGCGGCTGACGGTCGAGGAACTCACCGGCGCGCTGTTCCGCTCGCACGGACCGACCGCCCACAAGGACGCCATCCTCGATGCCGCATCGGCCGCGCGCATGGTGGCGGCCTGGAAGGAAGAGGGCCTGAGCGTCGGCTTCACCAATGGCTGTTTCGATATTTTGCATGCCGGCCATGTCAGCCTGCTGCACGCGGCGCGCAGCCAGTGCGACCGGCTGGTGCTCGGCTTGAACAGCGATGCCTCGGTGCGGCGGCTGAAAGGGCCGGGCCGCCCGGTCAACGACCAGCATGACCGCGCCTGTGTGCTCGCGGCCCTGGCCTCGGTAGATGCCGTCGTGGTGTTCGAGGAGGATACGCCGCTGGCGCTGATCGAGGCGCTGCTGCCCGACATATTGGTCAAGGGCGCGGACTATACGATCGACACCGTGGTCGGCGCCGATGTGGTGCAGAAGGCCGGCGGACGCGTCGTGCTGGTCGATCTCGTCGCCGGTAAGAGCACCACCGGCACCATCGGCAAATTGCGCGCCGGCTCTACAAGCTGAGGTTTTGATGTCTGAACTGAACGACTATCTGGTCCGCTCGGCGGCAGCGATCACAGCCATGGTCGAGCGCGACCTGACCGGAGAGATGGAGCGTGCGGTGAGTGCCGTGGTGACCGCGCTTTCGTCAGGCAAGGCCTTGCTGATCGCCGGTAATGGCGGTTCGGCCAGCGACGCCATCCACATAGCCGGCGAACTGGTCGGCCGCTTCCTCAAGGAGCGCAAGGCCTACAATGTCATCGCGCTGCCGGCCAATGCCGCGGTGCTGACCGCCTGGGGCAATGATTACGGCTTCGACACGGTGTTCTCGCGCCAGGTCGAGGCGCACGGCTCGGCCGGCGGCGTGCTGCTGGCGATTTCGACCAGCGGCAATTCGCCGAGCATTCTCGCCGCCGCCGAACAGGCGCGGATGATGGACATGACGGTGATCGGCCTGACCGGCGACACCGGCGGCAAGCTCAAGCCGTTGTGCGACATCCTGCTCAACGTGCCCTCGACCTCGACGCCGATCATCCAGCAGGGGCATCTTTGCCTCTACCATCATCTCTGTGAGGTGGTCGAAGCGCGCCTGTCGAATGGCTGACGGGACGGGAACGTCGCACAAGCTGACCGAGCCGGGCGTGTGGATCGAGCGGATCGGCGACCGGGTTTTCCCGCCGCACGTGCCGGCGCTGTTCCTCGACCGCGACGGCACCATCAACGTCGATACCGACTATCCCAGCGACCCGGCCGAGATTGAACTCAGGCCGCAGATGCTGCCGGCGATCGCGGCCGCCAACCGGACTGGAATCCCGGTTGTCGTGGTCACCAACCAGTCCGGCATCGCGCGCGGCTATTTCGGCTGGAGCGCCTTTGCGGCGGTGAACGGCCGCGTGCTCGAGCTGCTGGGCGAGCAGGGCGTGTTCGTCGACATGGTGCTTGCCTGTGCCTACCACGAGGCGGGTGTCGGGCCACTCGCCGTTGCCGATCACCCGATGCGAAAGCCCAATCCGGGCATGCTGACCGAGGCGGGCAAACGCCTTGACCTTGACCTACAGCGCTCCCTGATCGTCGGCGACAGACTGGGCGACATGCAAGCGGGACAGCGCGCCGGCCTGGCACAGGGCTGGCTGGTAGACGGCGAGGCGACGGCTCAGCCCGGCTTCGCCATCAGGCCGCTGCGGGACGGCAGCGACCTCAGCGATCTGCTCACCGCCATTGAAATGCTCGGCCGAGACGTCAGGTCCTGATCCAGGCTTGACGGCTCACGTAGGGTCCTTGCGTTCCGAGGCCTCGTAGAGTTTGGCCTCGGTGGCGAAGGAATAGATCATCACCGACATCGAGTAGACGAAGCCGTGCCGGCCGCACAGGAAGTAGCGCTTTGCCAGGTAGAATTTCAGGAAGTTGCCGAAGGGCGACAGCACCAGCCGCACCAGGCCCGGCTTCTTGCCCTTCTCGACCAGCGTGACGGCCTTGAGGCCGGAATAGGCGTTGGCCCGGGCAAGATCCTCCTCGACCGATATTTCGCGGCGATGCAGCAGGACGCCCTCTTCGATCGTGCCGGTCTCGCCCGGCACGTGGAAGGCTTCGTGCACCCGCGCGGTGAGATCCATGGTGGCGCCTTCCCGGCGGAAAAGCCGCATCAGCCTGTTGTGCAGCACCCAACGGTGCGCGTAGCCATAGCCCTTCAGCCAATCGCGGCGGCGGATGTACCAGCCGCTGATCTTGTCGTCGGCCGCCTGTGTGATCGCCACGATCGACTGCCGCAACTGGTCGTCGACGCGCTCGTCCGGGTCGATCGAAAGACACCAGGGCTGGGTTGCATGGTCGAGCGAGAACTGCCGCTGACGCGGAAAACCCGGCCAGTCATTGTGCAGCAGCCTTATCGGGTAGCCCTTGGCGATATAGCTTTGCACGCATTCGACGGTGCCGTCCGTCGAGCCGGAATCGACGATGATGATCTCGGCGCAGAAGTCGATGCTTTCCAGGCACGGGCCGATCATATCGACCTCGTTCACGCAGATGATAAGCGCCGAGACCGGGCTTGCAAATCGAGTCATGGTCCCCTTCCCATGGCGGGCCGCCCCCTCAACGACGCTGCTTTCGCTATCCATTTCTGCGCAATCCCGGGTGCAAAACCGTTACACACTTTTTCAGGAATTGCTTAAGAAACCAAGCGGGCGGCGAAGTCCGGCAGAGCCGTCCAGCCTTGTACATCAGCGTCTGTCGAATACCAACGCGGCGCCGGTGTGGCGAAGGTCAGGGATTCGCGGCGGTGGCGCCCAAGGCATCCGCCCGGCCTCAGGGGCGCTCGAAGGAAACCAGGCCTTCATCCTTGACCCGGCGGATGGTGAGCGCGGTGCGCACCGTGTCGACATTCGGCGTCGAGGTCAGTTCCTCGATGACGAAGGTCTGGAAGGCGCCGAGGTCGCTTGCCACGCAATGCAGCAGGAAATCGGATTCGCCCGAGACCATCCAGGCATCACGCACGATCGGCCAGCCGCGCGTGCGCTCGGCGAAGGTGCGCAGCTCCGCATCGGCCTGATGATGCAGCCCGACCAGGCAGAAGGCGACGACATCGAGGCCGAGCGCCGGCGCGTTGAGCAGCGCGCGGTAGCCGCGGATGATGCCGGCTTCCTCCAGCCGCTTGACCCGGCGCAGGCAGGGCGGGGCCGAAATTCCGACGCGGTTCGAAAGCTCGACATTGGTCATGCGCCCATCCGCCTGCAACTCGCGCAGGATCTTCCAGTCGATGGCGTCGAGGTCGGCTTTCAGGGGCATGGCTGTCTCAGCTCGGCGCAAGAATCTTTCGCAATTTTGTAATTAAACGACTTTTGTGTTGGCGCCAGCCCTCATCAACGCGATTTTTGAACGGTAACGAAAGCGGCGATCGTGCGAATAACCGCTTGGGCCGAAGCTTTCCGGGGACGACGGCCCGTTCGTCTTGCTGGCGTGATTGGCAACCCTTACATTAACCGCGACATTTCACGCTATTCCCCAAGGCACACCCGATTGTCTGCCCCGCAGAGGTTCTAGATGACCACCAAGCACGCGCCCGTTCTCATCATCGGTTCCGGTCCGGCCGGCTATACGGCGGCGGTCTATGCCGCACGCGCCATGCTGAAGCCGATGCTGGTCGCCGGCCTGCAGCAGGGCGGCCAGCTGATGATCACCACCGATGTCGAGAACTATCCCGGCTTCGCCGACCCGATCCAGGGACCGTGGCTGATGGAACAGATGCTCAAGCAGGCCGAGCATGTCGGCACCGACATCATCAACGACATTATCACCGAGGTCGATCTCAACGTGCGGCCGTTCCGCGCCAAGGGCGATTCCGGCACCACCTACACCGCCGACGCGCTGATCATCGCCACCGGCGCGCAAGCCAAGTGGCTGGGCATTCCAACCGAGCAGGATTTCATGGGTTTCGGTGTTTCGGCCTGCGCCACCTGCGATGGCTTCTTCTATCGCGGCAAGGATGTCGCGGTGGTCGGCGGCGGCAATTCGGCGGTGGAGGAGGCACTCTATCTGTCGAACCTCGCCAAGAGCGTCACGGTCATCCACAGGCGCAGCGACTTCCGCGCCGAGCGCATCCTGCGCGAGCGGCTGCTGAAGAAGGACAATGTCCGCGTCATCTGGGACACGGTGGTTGACGAGATCACCGGCCGCCCGGGCAAGGCGCCGCTGCCGCCTTCGGTCGAAGGGCTGAAGCTGAAGCATGCGGTGACCGGCGCCGAGACGCATCTCAAGGTCGACGGCGTGTTCGTGGCGATCGGCCACGCACCGGCGGTCGAGCTGTTCGCCGGCAAGCTGAAGCAGAAGCCGAACGGCTACCTGTGGACGGCGCCGGATTCGACCCGCACCGACGTGCCCGGCGTGTTCGCTGCCGGCGACGTGACCGACGATATCTACCGCCAGGCGGTGACGGCGGCGGGGCTCGGCTGCATGGCCGCACTGGAAGCGGAAAAGTATCTGGCCGGTATCGAGGTGCATCGCGAAGCAGCGGAATAGGCCGCTTGCAAAACTGTTAGAAAAACGGCTTAGAAACGCCGTGTAAAAGCCTGATTTTTCATTCAGACGCCAAACAGAACGAGGGGAATCATGGCGTTGGACTGGGACAAGCTACGCGTGTTTCACGCTGCGGCGGAAGCGGGGTCGTTTACGCACGCGGCCGAGACATTGCATCTGTCGCAATCGGCGATATCGCGGCAGGTCAGCGCGCTCGAGCATGATGTCGGCGTGCCGCTGTTCAACCGCCATGCGCGCGGCCTGGTGCTGACCGAACAGGGCGAGATGCTGTTCCGCACGGCGCATGACGTGCTGATGAAGCTCGAGACCATCAAGTCGCGCCTGACGGAAACCAAGGACCGGCCCTCCGGCGTGCTTCGCGTGACGACGACCGTCGGCCTCGGCGCCGGCTGGCTGACCGAACGGGTGCAGGAGTTCATCGAGCTCTATCCCGAGATCAGCCTGCAGCTGATCCTCGCCAATGAGGAACTCGACCTCACCATGCGCCAGGCCGACTGCGCCATCCGGCTGCGCCAGCCGCAGCAGCCGGACCTGATCCAGCGCCGCCTGTTCACCGTGCATTTCCACCTCTACGCGGCACCCGCCTATGTCGCCAAGCACGGCAAGCCGGCCTCGGTCTCGGAGTTGAGAAACCATCGCATCGTCACCTTCGGCCTGCCGGTGCCGTCGCATCTGTCGGAGTTGAACTGGCTGGAGACGGTCGGCGATTTTGAAGGCGGTCAGCGCGTGCCGTCGCTGCAGATCAACGACATTCTGTCGATCAAGCGCGCGGTGCAGGGCGGTGCCGGCATCGCCATGCTGCCCGACTATGTGATCAACAAGGATTCCGGTCTGGTGCAGCTTTTGCCGGAAACCGAGGTGCCGTCCTTCGACACCTATTTCGCCTATCCCGACGCGATGAAGAACCAGGCCAAGCTGCACGTGTTCCGCGACTTCATCATCGCGAAAGCGCGCAGTTGGTCATTTTAGCCCTAGCGGACGATCGGTAGCACTGGTGGCTTATTCACCTCGCCAGGGCGTCAGGCGCGGCAGCCAGCCGGGGACGTTGCGGCGATAGGTTTCATAGTCTGCGCCGTAGCGGCGGGCGAGCGTCGGTTCCTCGTAGAACCTGACGAAGGAGCCCATGACAACAGCGCCGATGATGGCATAGGCGACAAGCGTCCAGCTCGAGAACAGCAGCGCCTGGCCGAGGATGATCGACAGCACGGCGACATACATGGGGTTGCGGACATGGCGGTAGATGCCGCCGATCACGAGCTTCTCTGTCGGCGCGACGGGGGCAGGCGTGCCCAGCCCCTCGAGCGCGAAGCGGGCGAAGGCATGCAGCAGCACGGCGGCCGCGGCGACGATGAGAACGCCGCCGGCAAGGACAAAGCCCGCCACGGTGGACCACGGCAAGCCCCAGTGATCGCTAAGCAGCCAGGGGACAAGTCCGGCAACTACACCGGGCGCTGCGATCAGGAAAATGCCGCTGCCGGCAATCGCTGAAAAAGGACGCATTGGCTGTTTCCTGCCTGGTTGCCTTAGAATTGAACGGCCGCTGCCTGATTCCAGGTCATCAGGTGTTTTTCGGATTTTTGGAGCAAAATCGGCCGGGAATGACGTTTTCATGACGACAAAGGCCCGGCAGTGCGCTCCGTTTTGACGATTCTGCTGGTCCTATTGGCTTCCGGAATGGGTTAGACCACAGCCTGCGTCTTTTTGCATGCGTGTGTTGCAAAATAGATGCTTGTTTCTTGGGCATGAAGAGCAGATATATAGATCATCTCCTGGGCGCGTTCTCCTCCCATTAGCGCCCTCGAGTGTTCCCCTCTGGAGGTTAGCCTTAACAGGCACTTCCAATCAAACTCAGCCGGATCTTCGTTGATCCGGCTTTTTTGTTGCCCGGCCCCTGCTGCGATGGCCGGAGATTTCATCAGAATTGCCGCGTAACAGTGTCATGTAACCTCTGGTAACATGACAACGATGCGTTCCGCTGCTATGTAGAGCATAGGACGCGGTGTGGTTCGGACGGGAGATGGGGGCATCACTCGGACGGCCCGGGCTCAGGCGGCTACCGCGTCCGAACCTATTTCCGCCGAAAGCGCGGCCACTGCACATGCGGCGGACCAGCCGTTTCCCCTCCCAAGAAAACGGTCCGCAAACAAAACGGCGTCCGGCCCTCCGGGCGTCGTTTTTGGTTTTGTCCCCTCGAACCGGGGTTCGAGGGGACGCTACATCAGAATGGAAATCAGGCGGCCTTGCCGTTGGCGTTCATCGCTTCGTCGGCGAGGCGGCCGGTGAGTTCGGCCATATGGTCGAAGGCAGCGCGATAGCTGGCGACGCCCGCGGTCGCCGAGCGCAACTCGATAATCAGGTCGCCGATCTCGGCTTGCGGCATGGTCGCCTCGACGACATCCCAGCCCGGCCAGTCGGGCCGCGCGTCATAGCCGAGGATCTGGCCACGCCGCTGCGGGATCAGCGCGATGATCTTCGAAGTGGCGTCCGACGGCGTCACGATCTCGACCTTCATCACCGGCTCCAGCAGCACCGGCGAGCAGGCGGCCATGCCTTCCTTCATCGCCAGCTTGGCCGCCATCTGGAAGGCCATGTCGGAGGAATCGACCGCATGGTAGGAGCCGTCCGACAGGTTGACGGCGACGTCGACGACGGGGAAGCCGAGCGGACCGGACTTCAGATAGTCGCGCACGCCGGTTTCGACCGACTGGATGTAGGTCTTCGGCACGACGCCGCCGGTAATGGTATCGGTGAACTGGAAGCCGGAGCCACGCGGCAGCGGCTTGATCTCGATCACGACATCGCCGAACTGGCCATGGCCGCCCGACTGCTTCTTATGGCGGCCGCGCTGCTGCGCCGGTTTGCGGATCGTCTCGCGATAGGGCACGGCCGGCGCATGGCCTTCGACCGGGATCTGGTTCTTGCCCTCCAGCCGCTCGCGCACGACGCGCAGATGCATCTCGCCATGGCCGGACAGCACCGTCTCGGCCGAGTCCTGGTTGTGGCGCAGGCTGAGCGAGGGATCCTCCTCGGCCAGCCGCTGGATGGCGGCCGACATCTTGACCTCGTCCTTGCGTTCCTTCGGTCGCAGCGCGAAGGCGAAGACCGGCTGCGGCGGCTCGAACGCGAACAGCTGTTTGGTGCCGCCCTTGGCCGAGGTCAGCGTCTGGCCGGTCTTGACCTCGTCCAGCTTGCCCAGCGCCACGGTATCGCCCGCCTTGGCGGCGGTGAGCTTGAACTGGTCTTTGCCGAGCATCTTGTAGATGCCGGAAACCTTGGCGGTGTCGCCGCCAGGCAGCCAGAGTTCCGAGCCATCGGCGACCTGGCCGGACAGGATGCGCGACACCGACAGTTTGCCGCCATGCGGCGTGTGGATGGTCTTCATCACCTGGACCACGGTGGCGCCGTCGTCCGGGGCGCCGAGCCGCTTGCGGGTCGCCTCGATGTCGGGTGCGTCGTGGCGGATCGCCTTCAGGAGGCGCAGCACGCCGTTGCCCTTCTCGGCGGTGCCGATCAGCACCGGCGTCACGACGCCTTCGCGCAGATCGGCGGCGAGGTCGTCGAAGATCGCGTCCTTCGGCGGCTCGATCTCCTCGAGCAATTGTTCCATCAGCTGGTCGTCATGGTCGGCCAGGGTTTCCAGCATGGAGAAGCGCGCTTCCAGTTCGCGCGCCTTGTCGTCGCCCGGTATTTCGGCGACCTCGCTCTCTGCATATTCGCGGTAGATGTAGGCGCGCTCCAGCGCCAGATCGATAGAGCCGATGACGACGCCGTCCTTGCGCAGCGGAATCTGGCGCAGCAGGAGCGGCACCGAGCTTGCCGGCTGCAGCATCTTCAGCGTGTCGCGCACGCCGGCAATCGCCTTGTCGACCTTGTTGAGGAACAGGAGGCGCGGCACGCCGAGATCGTCGAGCTTGCGCATGATGAGCTGCAGGGCAGGGATCTTCTTTTCGTCGGCCTCGGCGACGACCACAGCGAGGTCGCAGGCGGCCAGCACTGGCTCGGCTTCGAAGGAGAATTCGATCGAGCCGGGACAATCGACGAAGGTGATCTGCTCGCCCATGAAATCGGTGGTGGCGACCGTCGCCTCGACGCTCATGGCGTGGGCGCGCGCTTCCGGCGAATGATCCGAGACGGTGCTGCCTGATGAAACGGGATTTTGTCGGGGGATGGCGCCCGTACGGGCCAATATGGCTTCGAGAAGTGTCGTCTTACCGCTTGCAAAGGGACCGACTATGGCAATGCATTTCGGTCCCGTGCGTCGTCCTCCGGCGCGAGTACCCATGGCTGACCTCCACTCAGGCGTTTCCCTAGGGACCGACTGGCTTGCATGGTTCAGGCGTGGTCAATCGGTCCTGAGCGGCGGCCGGCCTGTTCGACCGTCGCGGGCGGGGTTCTTTTTCATGTCGCCACCTGCCCTGATGCATCGTCCCACTTGTTTGCCGGCAGGGCAAGGAAAATAGAAATCCGCTGCCGTGCTGCGGCCTCAGGCGCTCAGCGCCATGGGTTCGGCATTGATGGCGCGCAAGGGGACCACCTTGTCGCGCGGCGCCGGCTTGCCGAAGAAATAGCCCTGGAAACGGTTGCAGCCGGCCGCCTTGGCCAGCGCGAATTCTTCCTGCGTCTCGACGCCTTCCGCCACGATGGTGACGTCCTGGATGCGGGCGATCTGCGCCAGCGCCGAAACGAAGATCTGCGCCACCTGGTCGTGGGCAAGGCTGCGTATGTAGGAGCGGTCGATCTTGATGCTGTCGATGGGCAAGGTTTTCAGATAGTTGAAGCCGCAATGGCCGGTGCCGAAATCGTCGAGCGCGATGTGGAAGCCGAGACCGCGTAGCGTTTCGAGACGCCGCAGAATTTCCGGCGTGGCGGCGGTCGCCACCGTCTCGGTGATCTCGATGATGAATTGCGCTGCCGAGCGGCCGCTTTCCCTGAGCACGCGGTCACACATGGTGACGATCTCGTCGCGCTTCAGCTGCTCGCCGGAAACGTTGATCGAGATGCGGCGCCCGGGGAAATGGCCGATATCGACGCAAGCCCGCTTGAACACCCATTCGCCCAGCATGTCGATCAGCGTCGAGCGTTCGGCGATGGGAATGAACTCGGCCGGCGAGATCAACCCTCGCACCGGATGACGCCAGCGGATCAGGCCTTCGAACGCACAGGCGGAGCCGTCCGGGTTGACGATCGGCTGGTAGTGCAGCTCGAGTTCGCCGAGATAGACCGCGGCGCGCAATTCCCGCTCGACCAGCCGGCGATAGCGCTTGTCGGACAGCATCTCTTCGTCGAACACGGTGACGCGGCCCCGGCCAGCCGCCTTGCTTTCATAGAGCGCCAGGTCGGCAACCAGCATCAGTTCCGCCGTGTTGGAGGCATGGGCCGGCGCCAGCGCCACGCCGACCGAGATGGAGAGCGGAATGGTCTTGCCTTCATGCGATTTGCCGGCCCGCATCGTATCGA
The DNA here is from genome assembly GCF_014189455.1 of Mesorhizobium huakuii. Taxonomy (NCBI): domain Bacteria; kingdom Pseudomonadati; phylum Pseudomonadota; class Alphaproteobacteria; order Hyphomicrobiales; family Phyllobacteriaceae; genus Mesorhizobium; species Mesorhizobium huakuii. Next base: position 1,201,225 of record NZ_CP050296.1, on the reverse strand, counting down.
GCAATTGCCTGATATCCTTGTTGATGGCGGCGAGGTCGGCATGCGGAATGATGACGCCGAATTCGTCGCCGCCCAGCCGCCCGACCATGCCGCCGGCAAAGATGCGTTCCGATGTCTTGACCAGGTGCACCAGAGCGAGGTCGCCGAACTGATGCCCGAACGTGTCGTTGAGCTGCTTGAAGTGATCGACGTCGATCAACAGCAAGGTCGCCTCGCGCCGGTCGCGCATCGTGCCCAGGCTGTCGCCCAGCGCTTCGAGGAAATAACGCCTTGTCATCGCCCCGGTCATGGCGTCCCTGGTCAGGAAATGATGTTTTTCCGCCTCGGCCGCCGCCGCCGAGCGCAAGCGATGGACGACGCTGCTGCGCATGTACATCAGCGCCAGCAAGGCAAGGCCGGTGGCCAGCATCGAGACGGCGAAGGGGCTGCCCGAGGGCAGGTTGCGCGAGATGTCGAAAGCGCCGAGTGCGGCCGCGCCGATGCTGAGCACAAGCAGGGCCTGGATGCCGCGATAGATCCGGCCGCTATGGTCCTTGATCGTCGCCAGTATGCTCATCTCATCGCCCCCTGCAATGCAGGCACAGGGCTACTGGCGAGCCGTTAAGAAGACATTGAATTCGCCGTTGTTTCGCGCTGTGTCGCCATGCGGCAAAGGTTCATGGTTAAGGAGAAAAACCGCTTCTTCGCCAAGGCAGCGGAAACCGTCGGTTGCGCCTGACATGATATAGGCCGAGAATGCATTTTGCCTCGACGAGGGGCCTTCACCACCAGTTTCAGGGTCAGACGATGAAGATCATTGCTTGCGGCAGCGTGCCGACCATCATAGCGCCGGAAAAATACTTCACCGGCCGGGTCCTGCAGACGCCGATCATCGAGGCGGAGGCGCCGGCGCGGCTGAGAGCGACGCTGGTCAGCTTCGAACCGGGCGCGCGCACCCACTGGCACACGCATCCGCTCGGCCAGACGCTCTACGTCACCTCGGGCGCCGGGCTTGCCCAGACATGGGACGGCCCGGTCCGGGAGATCAGGGCCGGCGACGTGATCTGGTTCGCGCCCGGCGAGAAGCACTGGCATGGTGCCGGGCCGAAATCGGCGATGACGCACATCGCCATGCAGGAGGCGCTCGACGGCGTCCATGCCGACTGGCTGGAAGCGGTTTCCGGCGAGCAGTATGGCAGCTGAGCCTGGCCGCCTGCAGAAATCATCATGCCAAAGAACCGCCTGCCGCTCGTCGCCGCCGTCTATCTCGGCTCGTTCGTCGCCTTGCTCGACGTCAGCATCGTCAATGTCGCGCTGCCGACCATCCAGCAGGCGCTGCACACCGATTTCGGCGGCCTGCAATGGGTGGTCGACGCCTACACGCTGTGCCTCTCGGCCTTCATGCTGTCTTCGGGGCTGATCGGAGACCGCTATGGCCGCAAGCGCTCGTGGCTGGCCGGCGTCGGCATCTTCGTTGCCGGCTCGCTGATCTGCGCCATCGCGCCCAATTTGCCGGCCTTGCTGGCCGGCCGGGTGGTGCAAGGCATTGCCGGCTCGCTGCTCATTCCGGGCGCGCTGTCGATCCTGACGCAGGCTTTCCCGGATCCGCGCGAGCGGGCCGGCGTCATCGGTGGCTGGGCCTCGTTCGCCGCCGTTTCTCTGGTCGTCGGCCCGGTGCTGGGCGGCATTCTAGTGCAGACGGTCGGCTGGCAGAGCATCTTCCTGATCAACCTGCCGCTCGGCCTTTTCACCATCGTGCTGGGAGCTGCCTCGATCGAGGAGACGGCGCATCCCGAACATGCCCATCTCGACCTTGTCGGCCTGGCGCTCTCGATCCTGTGGCTCGGCGCGCTGACCTTCGGCCTGATCTCGGCCGGCGAGAGCGGCTGGGGCGATGCCTGGACCATCACGGCCATCATTGCCGGTGTCGTTGGCCTGGCGGTCTTCCTTGGCTTCGAGGCGCGCACGCCACGGCCCATGCTGCCGCTCGGCCTGTTCCGCGATGTGCGCTTTGCCGTCGCCAACGTCGCCTCGTTCGCGCTCGGCTTCACCTCCTACACCAGCGTCTTCTTCTTCTCGATGTTCCTGCAGCAGGTGCAGGGCTGGTCGCCGACGCAGACCGGCCTGCGCATGGCGCCGGCCTTCCTTGTCCAGATCGTGGTGTCGCCATGGATCGGCCGGCTCAGCGCCCGCTACGGCCATTCGCTTTTGATGACGGCGGGCTATGTGCTGATCGGCCTCTCCATGCTCGGCATGTGCTGGGCCGGGCCGTCGACGCCCTATGCGATGCTGTGCGTCTTGTTCGCCATCAACGGCCTCGGCAACTCGCTGGCGATCCCGACCGGCAGTGCTGCCGCCATGTCCTACGCGCCGCGCGAGCGCTCGGGCATGGTGTCGGCGGTCATCAATGCCACCCGCCAGAGCGGACTGGCCATCGGCATCGCGCTGCTCGGCGCGCTGATGAGCATGCGGGCGACCAGCCTTCTGACCGGATATCTCCGCGACGCCGGTGTCGCCAATGCCGACGCGGTCGCCCGGACCGCCATCTCACGGCATGATTTCACCACCGACGCGGCGGTGGGCACGAGTGGCGTGCACGACCTTTTCACGATTGCCTATGCCGGCGGCTTCCATGCCGCGATGCTGACGGCCGCGATCGGCGCATTCCTCACCGCCGCATTGCTGATCACCGTGCTGGCGCCAGCCGAGGCGCGGTCCGCCAGGCAGGCCAAGCAGCAGGCGTGAGCTGATTCAAGGGCAACAAAAAAACCCGGCGGTGACGCCGGGTTCTTTGTCTTAGGCTGAGCTGATCAGGTTAGCGAGGCCGTAAAACGCTGGATGCGCGTGCAGGCTTCCTCCAGCAGCGCGTCCGAGGTGGCGTAGGAGATGCGGAAGTTGGGGCCGAGACCGAAGGCCGAGCCGAACACCACCGCCACACCTTCCGCCTCGAGCAGTTCCGAGCAGAAGGCTTCGTCGGTGTCGATGACCTTGCCGGCCTTGGTCTTCTTGCCGATCAGCTGGGCACAGGACGGATAGACATAGAAGGCGCCTTCCGGCGACGGGCACGTAATGCCGCGCGCCTGATTGAGCATCGAGACGACGAGGTCGCGCCGGCCCTGGAAGATCGCCTTGTTCCTGGCGATGAAGTCCTGCGGGCCGTTGAGCGCCTCGACGGAAGCCCATTGCGCGATGGTGCAGGCGCCCGACGTCTGCTGGCCCTGGATCATGTCCATCGCCTTGATCAGCTGGACCGGGCCGGCGGCATAGCCGATGCGCCAGCCGGTCATGGCATAGGCTTTCGAGACGCCATTCATGGTCAGCGTGCGCTCGTAGAGCTTGGGCTCGACCTCGGCGATGGTCTTGAAGACGAAATCGCCATAGGTCAGGTGCTCGTACATGTCGTCGGTCAGCGTCCAGACATGCGGGTGCTTGAGCAGCACATCGGCCAGCGCGCGCAGCTCGGCTTCCGTGTAGGCCGCACCCGACGGGTTGGACGGCGAGTTCATCAGCAGCCATTTGGTCTTCGGCGTGATTGCCTTCTCCAGCACTTCCGCTGTCAATTTGAAACCATTGTCGATCGAGGTGTCGGCATAGACCGAAGTGCCGCCGCAGATCGCCACCATTTCGGGGTAGCTGACCCAGTAGGGGCGGGGGATGATGACCTCGTCGCCGGGATTCAGCGTCGCCATGAAGGCGTTGAACAGGATCTGCTTGCCGCCGGTGCCGACAATGGTCTGCTCCGGTTTGTAGTCGAGATTGTTCTCGCGCTTGAATTTCTTGGCGATCGCCTCGCGCAGCGGCACGATGCCCGAAACCGGCGGGTACTTGGTCTCGCCGCGGCGGATCGCCTCGATCGCCGCGTTCTTGATGTTGTCGGGCGTGTCGAAATCCGGCTCGCCGGCGCCGAGGCCGATAATGTCACGGCCGGCATTTTTCAGCTCGCGGGCTTTCTGCGTCACCGCGATGGTGGCGGAAGGCTTTACGCGGGAAAGGGTGTCGGCAAGAAAGGCCATGACCTTTTATCTCTCCTGAAAGGATCGGCGCGGCCAGGAGCGGCCGCGGCGCTTCTCATGTCGCATGATTTCGCTCAGTGCAAGCATTGTCGGCTGATCCAGACCTCAAGGAGCCGTGATTGCAACCTGTGAGCGGCAACAAAAAATTCATTAACGGGCGGTAAGGGCTTGAGTGGCAGGATCGCAATCCATTCCGCCAATTCGCGGAGCGAGGGACCCTTGTCGCGCAGCATCGGGCTTGCCCATATCATCCGTCATGATGACGGCACCTCGTCAGGTGTCTGGGGTATCTACACGCTGCAAAGTGCCTTCCAGCCGATCTTCGCCTTCAAGGAGGGCAAGCTGTCGGTTGCCGCCTTCGAAGGGCTGATCCGGCCATTCCGTGACGGCGAGCCGCAATCGCCGATGACCTTTTTCTCGACCTGTCCGGCCGCCGACCGCCTGCATATCGAGGCGCTGACCAGGACGCTGCATCTGCTCAATGCCGGCGCCTGCCTGCCGCAGGAGGCGTCGATTTTCGTCAATTTCGACCCGTCGGTGTTCACTGAGCGATCGATCGCCGACAATGCCTTGCGCGAGATGCGGCTGGTGCTGCACGAGGCCGGCATCGATCCGGGCCGCGTCGTGTGCGAGGTGACCGAGCAGAGATCGGCATCGCAGGAGGCCCTGCATGGCTTCGTCGCCGCGCTCAGGGCCAACGGCTTCCGCATCGCGGTGGATGACTATGGCTCCGACGATTCCGACATCAACCGCATCAAGGAGTTGAAGCCAGACATCGTCAAGTTCGACGCCACGTGGATCACGCAGCTTATGGAGTCCGGCGCCGGCTTCGCGCTTTTGACCACCATGGTGAAAAGCTTCGAGGAACAGGGCATCCGCACGGTGTTCGAAGGCATCGAGGAGGGATGGCAACTGGAGCTCGCCGAGAAGTCCGGCGCTTCGATGGTCCAGGGCTTCGTGCTGGCGCGGCCGGAACTGGCGCCGACCAGCTTTCGCGTTTTCGGCAAAAGCAGTCCGGACCCGGTTGCCGCTGCAAGTGATGCGTCCACTGCCCCCGGCGTCGCGCCGCGTACAGGGCGGCCGGCAAAAGCCTTCGGGCGCAGGGTCACGCCATGAGCTTCGAGCGGCGGCGCACTGTCGGCGACGCGATCTTCGCCGATGAAATCGGTATCGAATATGGCGTCTTTGGCGACTTCCGCCTGCGCAGCGCCTACCAGCCGATCTTCGCGCCGTTTGGGCGTTCGCTGCACGCGGTGGCGGTCGAGGGGCTGATCGAACCGCACCGTGCCGGCCGGGCAGGATCGCCGCGCGCGTTCTTCGAAAGCGTCGCCGCGCCGGACCGGCTGTTTGTCGAGACCATGTGCCGGATGCTGCATCTTCGGAATTTCCACAATATCGGCGTCGACGGGCTCGATCTGTTCTTCAACTACAATCCGATGGTCAACGACCATGCCGGGCGGGCGCTGGCCGAGATCCGGCTGATGAGCCGGCATCTCGGCGAACTCGGCCTCGCCCCCGGCATGCTGGTCTGCGAAATTACCGAACAGGCGGCGGATGACGCGCTTCTCGCCCGGCTGGTGCGGGAAATGCGGCGCGACGGCATCCGCATCGCCATCGACGATTTCGGCACTGGCCATTCGACCGAGGAACGGGTGAGCCTGCTCAACCCCGACATCGTCAAGATCGATGGCGGCTGGTTTGGAGAGTTCTGCCGCCACGCCGCCGCCGAACGCTTCTTCCGCCCGCTGGTCTCCAGCCTGCACGACCGCGGCGCCAGGGTGCTGGTCGAAGGCATCGAGCAGCCCACCCATCTGCGCGTCGCGCTCGACGGCGGCGTCGACCTGCTGCAGGGCTTTCTTCTCGCCCGGCCGGCGCTGGCCGGCACCATCTTCAACGAAGAGCCGCTGTCAGTCGATACTCTGCTCGGCCGCGACAACAAGGTCGTGCCGTTGTTCGGCTAGTTGGCGAAATCCGCGATGAGAGCGTCCTTCTCCCCGTTTACGGGGAGAAGGACGCTCTCATCAGCGCCGCTGATAATCTCGCCAAAACAAATCATTGGTTGAAGGCGCGGCCGCTGCGATAATCGCCTGATCGAGGCAGCGCTCCGGGGACCGTCCATGATACTTTACAGCATGATCGACAGCGGCAATTGCTACAAGCCGCGCCTGCTGATGGCCAAGCTTGGCCTCGCCTTCACCACGATCGAGGTGAGTTCGCACACCGGCGACACGCGTAAAGCCGACTTTGTCGCCAAGAACCCGAACGCCATGGTGCCGCTGCTCGAACTCGACGACGGCCGCCGGCTGGCGGAGTCCAACGCCATCCTGCTCTATCTCGCCGAAGGCACGCGCTTCCTGCCGGCGGACAAGTATGAGCGCGGGCTTGCCTATCAATGGCTGTTCTTCGAGCAGTACAGCCACGAGCCCTATATCGCCGTGCGCAAAGCGCTGCTGACCTTTCCCGAACGCGCCAGGGATGCGACGCCCGAGCGGCTGGCGATGACGCTGGAGCGCGGCCACAAGGCGCTCGGCGTGATGAACAGATATCTGGCGAACAACGCCTTCTTCGCTGGTGCTGCCTTCAGCATCGCCGACATCGCGCTCTATGCCTACACGCATACGGCCGAGCAAGGCGGCTTCCAGCTCGACGCCTATCCGGCCGTCGTGGCCTGGCTTGGCCGCGTCGAGGCGGATCCGGGGCATGTGCCGATCGGCTGGGTCGGGTAGGGTAGGATACTCTTGTCCTCACGCTCGTCGCCGCTTCGCGGCTCGCTCCGGACGGGGGCGACGCCCGGTCGGGCTTGCGGCCTTCGGCCGAGAAGCCAACCGAGGACTATTTCAACAGATGGTCGTAATCAGCGTGTGTGCCGATCCAGAACCAGATCACATCTTCATTGTTGCGTATGGCGACAGTCCGATAGTTCTCGTCAACGCGCGCCGACCAATATCGACCGACCTGTTTGAAATGCAGTGAGGGATGAAAAGGATCAGAACGCAATCTGGCAAAACGCCTGTCCGCTTTGGCTCTGATTGACGATGGCAGTTTTTCATAAGCCTCCCAGAATGATGGAGAGGCGAAGTGATTCACAGCGGCCGGGTCCGGCCAGCGCGATGGTCAGCCAATGCCTGCTCGGCAAGCTTGTCCAGCCGGCCTGCCTTCGCGTCGGCCTCCATCTGCCGATCCCACATGTCCGCCTGAAGCGCCTCGAACCAGGCGGCAAACGCCTTCAGTTCCTCGGGGCTTAGTTCGGCGACGGATTTTTCGATTTGCTCAAGTTTGGTCATGGCCGAGTGGTACCACTATTGGGATAAAAGTACCACCGGGTGGACCATAGCGCGGGTTGCGGCACCTAACCCCAGACAAACAAAAAGGCGGGATAAATCCCGCCTTCCCATCCTCAGGTAGCCTGATCGGGAGCGTCCGGTCCGGGCTGGCAGCTATCTGCTGTTCCAGCGTGTCGGGTCTTTCCGCTCCGGGCGCGCTTCTCGCGCGACCGTCAGTACATCCGTGACTTGCCGCGCGCCCCGGGCTCTCGCCCGGCGCGCGCCATTCGCAAAATCAGGCTGCCTTGCTCAGAGACCCAGCGGACGACTTGCCAGTGCGGCGGTCCTGCTCGATCTCGAAGTTGATCTTCTGGCCTTCGACCAGGGTCGACAGTCCAGCGCGCTCGACAGCCGAGATGTGGACGAAAACGTCCGCGCCGCCGGCGTCAGGCTGGATGAAACCGAAGCCCTTGGTGGCGTTGAACCACTTGACCGTTCCAGTTGCCATTTTAGATAGTCCTTCAACATTTGCTTTAGTTTGACCAGACCAAGTCCAGCCGGTGTGCATCGAGATTTTGGAGATAGACGTCAGCAAACGCGAAGATCGCGAGGCCCGGATCGATCGGCCGAAATATCAATGGGGCTGATATAGGCTGCTTTCGTTCCAAAAACAAGACTGCGTAAAAAAGCCGTGATCAAAGGGTTGCCCAATGATTGCCCCAATCTGGTAAAAGCCTCGCAACGGGGACGGAGGCCGAGGCCGGTCGGTCCGCAGGGGAGGAGACCATGAAAACCATTGTGCTTGCCGCCTGCCTGACGCTGGTGGCCGCCGAGGCGCAGGCGATCTCGCGCCACGACCCGACGCATATGAGCTGCGGCAAGGTGCAGTCGACGATTGCTCGCCAGGGCGCCGTCATCCTGCGCTACCAGTCGAAGCGCGTGCCGGGGCTGCCGCTTCACGACCGCTATGTGCAGAGCCAGCAATTCTGCACCATGGGCGAGGTGAGGACGCGCGCCTATGTGCCGAGCGCCGACACCAAGTCCTGCCCGGTCTACAACTGCAAGCGCCCGGACAATGACCGGCATTTCCGCCGGCGGTTCTTCCACAACAACTAGCGGACACATCAACCGGAGCCGGAAGCCTTCGCTCAGTCGAGCAACCGCGCCTCTGGGGACAAAAATGCTTTCAATCCTGGATGTGCTCCATGAGCATGGACACGAACCGCGTCACTTTTTGCGGGCGAAAGCGCGCCGCCGGATAGACGACGTGAATGCCGCCGGAGGGCAGCGTCCAGTTCGGGAGTATGTGGACGAGACGGCCCTGCGATAGATAATCGACGACCAGATAGTCCGGCAGAACCGCCAGTCCGCCGCCGGCGAGCGTCGCTTCCAGGACGGCCGGGGTAGAGTTGATGGAGAACGTCTCGCGCATGGTGATGGTGCGCCGCTCGAAATCGCCTCGGCTGAAGCTCCAGGTGAACGGCTTGCGAAGGACGGAATTGGCAACGAGCGGCAAGGAAGAAAGGTCCTCCGGTTCGTCTACCTTGACCCCGGCGGCGAAATCCCGCGATGCGACCAGGATTTGCCGGAAGGTGCCGATGCGCCGCGCCTGCTGGCTGGAGTCCTCCAGCCAGCCGACCCGGATGGACAGGTCTATCTTGTTGCCGATCAAATCAATTATCGCATCGGAAATGAACAGTTCGACGCCGCAGGCCGGAAATTTCTGCCGAAAGCGGGCGGCGATAGGGGCCAGCACGATCGCGCCATAGTCGTTGGAAGCAGAAACGCGCAGCACGCCGGCCACTTCGGTGTTGCCCTCGCCAACCTCGGCGACGGCCTCTTCAACGTCCCGCAGGATCAGGACGCAACGTGCATGCAAAAGACGGCCTGCTTCGGTCGGCTCGAGCCTCCGCGTCGTGCGCACGAGAAGCGTGGTCCGCAGTTCGGCTTCAAGGCGGGCGACCTGTTGGCTGACGACGGCTTTCGTGATGCCGAGTCGCTCGGCTGCCCGGGTGAACGAGCCTGCGTCGATGACGGTAGCAAAATAGGCGAGGCGGTTGAGGTTGATTGGTTCCACGGGACGCCGTCAGTTTTATTGTAAGCTTACAGCATACAGTCTGTATTATTATAGGAGATTTATCAATTAATCCAGGGGCGTTACCTCTGCGCTGTCCTCTCCAACGGGGGCGCAATCGTGGCTTGCGCTCTTCCCTCTCGGACAGCTGGCCACGCCACGCGGCCTGCCCCCCCATTTCAGTCAAAGGAGCTATTCCATGTTCACGAGGAGACAGATCATGAAGACCTCATTGGCCCTCGGCGCAACCGCCGTATTCGCCCCCCGCCGAGCGCGGCCAAGCCGCCGGCACCACGCTTGGCTGGAAACATTTCCCGGCGGGTCCGAACGGCTTCTTCCGCGCGCCTGTGCTGGTGTCCGGGCCAAGCGAGGCCCTGCTGATCGACGGCGGCTTCACCTATCCGGACGGCAAGGCGCTCGCCGAGGCCATCAAGGCCACCGGCAAGAAGCTGACGACCATCTATGTCAGCCAGTCCGATCCCGATTACTACTTCAGCCTGAAGCCGGTGCGGGAAGCCTTCCCGGAGGCAAAAGTGATTGCTGCCTCCGCCACGCTCGAAGCCATCAAAGGCAGTGTGGAGAAAAAGCTCGCGGTCTGGGGCCCGCAATTGAAGGAAAACGGCCCCCAGGCGCTGTCCGACATCGTTCTGCCCGAAGCATTCGACGGCCCAACGCTTAGTGTCGACGGCGAGACGATCGAGATCGTCAATGCGGAAGAGGGACTTGCCAATCGCCGATACCTGTTCGTGCCCTCGCTCAATGCCGTGTTCGGCGGGGTGATGATCTTCGCGGGTGTTCATGTCTGGACCGCCGACACGCAGACCAGGGAAAGCCGTGCCGCCTGGGTCAAGACGCTGGAGGCGATTGCCGCCCGCAAGCCCGCCGTGGTGGTGCCTGGCCATATGGACCCCGATGCCGCGACCGGTCCCGCGGCCGTGGAATTCACCAAGTTCTATCTTCTCACCTTCGAGGAAGAACTGAGCAAGGCCGCCGACAGCGCCGCGCTAAAGGCCGCCATGGAGGCGCGCTTCCCCGGCCTCGGTATGGGCGTCGCCCTTGATATCGGTTCCAAGGTCGCCAAGGGCGAGATGAAGTGGGGGTGACATGGCGACGAACCTCGACCTGATCCGCGGGACCTAGGAGGGAACCTCCGAGGAGAACGGCCGCAATCTTCTGGCCGTTCTTTCCCCTGACATCGAATGGTCGGCGGTTCAGAAGCCGAAGGACACCTGCGCTGGCGGCGGGGGGCCGACGCGCACGCCTTCCATGGCCAGCATCTTCTCCTTGGTGACCGAACCGCCGGGTGCCGAGAAGCCGCCGATCTTGCCGCCGGCCGCCAGGATGCGGTGGCAGGGGATGACCAGCGGCACCGGATTGGCGCCTAGGGCCGCACCGGTTTCACGCGGCAGGCCGGCATGGCCGGCGCGCTTGGCGAGTTCGCCATAGGTGGTGGTCTCGCCATAGCTGAGTTTTCGCGCCGCGTCGTAGATGGCGAGGCGGAAATCGTCGATGCCGTCGAGATCGACCGGCACATCGGAGAAATCGACGTCCTCGCCGGCGGCGTAAGCCTTGATCGAGGCAATCAGCTCGACCACCCATGGCGGCTGCACTGTCGAGGCGGAAACGCCGGCATGACGCATCAGCCGCCGCTCCACCGATTCACGGCTGTGTTCTGGCAGGCAGAGCCGGATCAGGCCCTTTTCGCTCCAGGCGATGCCCATGAAACCGATCACTGTTTCTAACACTGCGTGGCCGGCTGTGATCGACGATGTCGTTTCCATGACGCGCTCCTTTCCGCAAAGTGGCGAAATCCGGCATTTCATCCGGTACATATCAGGAACAATATGGCAGTTCGGCCCGAGTCCCGCCACCCGAAAACGACCTGATGGCCCCGATTGCCGGTCATGAGTCGCTGGTGTAAGGGATTTCTTAACACCCCGATGAACCGGACCCGAACGCGGCTTGCCAGCAAAACAAACCCTTATCGCGATCGGCGTGATCGTGGCGGCGGCCGGTCTCAGCGGCTGCACCTCGACCTCGCAGATGAAGGCCGCGCCGTCCCTGACCGAAACCGCGACCGTTGCCGGCAGCGATGCCGGCTTTACGATTCCGCTGCCGGAGACGGTTTCGGTGCTGCCGCAGTCCTCGGGCATTGCCCCCGTCCAGACCGCCGAAATGACTCCCGGTGCTGCCACCGCGCCGCTCGACCCCACTGTCCAACCGGCCGTGGCGACCGCTGCCCAGCCGGCTGCCGCGACCGCCGCTTTTGCCGGCTCGACGCCGGCGGCCCCGACCATACCCGCTGTCATGACCGCCAATGCCTGGCAGGCGCCACCGCCGGCCAAGGCGGGTCAGCCCGTCAAGGCGGCGCAGACATACACCACCGCAGGGCTCATCGTACCGGCGGTCGCCGGTAGCGGCCAGAAACTGCCCGGCGTGCAGCAGGTGGCCTATGTCGTGCCGCAGAACCCGGCTGCCCTGGTGCAGTTTCCGTCCGCGCCGCTCAGCCCTGCCGCTCCGGAAGAGCACACAGGCATGCGCGGCGACGTCGACCGGCTGATCGTCAAATACGCCGCCCTCTACCAGGTGCCGGTCGATCTGGTGCGCCATGTCGTCAACCGCGAGAGCACCTTCAACCCCAAGGCCTACAACAATGGCCATTGGGGGCTGATGCAGATCAAGCACGCGACGGCGCGCGGCATGGGCTATGACGGACCGGCCAAGGGCCTGTTCGACGCCGAGACCAACCTCAAATACGCAGTCAAATATCTGCGCGGCGCCTGGCTGGTGGCCGGCGGCAACGCCAAGAAGGCCGACTGGCTCTACCAGACCGGCTATTATTTCGACGCCAAGCGCAAGGGCCTGCTCGAGGCGACCGGCCTCGGCACCGACCGCAAGCGGCACCGCCTGCAGCCCGACGCCTGAGGCGATGCCCGAACCGCGCCCGCCGGTCCTGAACGACATCCGGCTGCGCAAGATCCTCGACGAGACGCTCGTTGCACCGCATTGGCCGGACGGTTTTGCCATGCGCTGTTTCGAGCCCGGCGACGCGCCGCCGCTGCATGCGCTGCTCGGCGAGGTGTTCGACGATGGCACCGACGGCCCGTTCGATGAATGGTGGCCGCGCATATCAGACGACCCCGAATTCGACCCGGCGCTGTGTTTCCTCGTCATCGATGCCAAGGGCCGGTTGGCGGCAGCGGCGCTGTGCTGGACGTCGGCCTTCGTCAAGGATCTCGCCGTTCATCCCGAAGCGCGCGGCAAGGGCATCGGCGAAGCGCTGATGTGGCACGCCTTCGCCGCCTTTCGCGACCGCGGTGCGGCCCATGTCGACCTGAAGACGAACACCGTCGAGAACGCCGCCGCCGTGCGGCTTTACGAGCGGGTCGGCATGTTCGAGGTTGATTGGTACTCCTGACTAAATATCCGGCGCGTTGCCGATCTTCTTTTTGAGCTCCAGCGCCCAGGCGCGGCCCTCATCGCCACCCCACAAGAGCCAGGCGATGTGGCCGGCCGACGGGTTTGCCTCATTGCCGTAATTCTTGCCGCGCTTGTCGACCTCGTGGCGAGCAAAATAGCTGACCATGCGGCGGATGGTGGACGGTGCGAGCTTCTCTCGGTTCATCAGTTCCGTGGCGCGCGCCACACCGATCTCGGTGCCGCCGCGCCGAATTGCTTGCGCAGCCGCAAGCCCCTTGGCGGCGTTGTCGGCCACCACTTGCGGGCAGCGCAGGTCGACCTCGTCATCGTTCATTACTCTTCCCCGTACCCACCGGCTTTAACCCGGGGTGAGAATGCTGGGAAGCCGCGGAGGTTCCCGCAACAATCGCTGCGTGGCATCCGCAAGAATGTCGGGAACCGGTCGTCGCCAAACGTCCTTGGGTCGCAGAGCAACAGCGCCGGGACGCCGGCGACGACTTAAGGGAGCCGATCATGATCACCTTTCCCAACGAATCCGCCAGATACCGCACCGCCCGCGAAAAGCTCTTGAAGAAGGAAATCGAGCTGCGGCGCGCCATGGAAGCCGTGGCCGAGGCGCGGCGCGCTTTGCCGCCGGGCGGTCTGATCCGCCAGGACTATGTCTTCGATGCGCTCGATGCCGACGGCAGGCCGGCGAAGACAAAACTGTCGGAGCTGTTCGCGCCGGATAAGAATTCGCTCGTCCTCTACCAGATGATGTTTCCGCGCCATCCCCAGGAAACGCGCGATGTCGCGGCGAGCGGCGGCACGGCGAAGCTCGCCCGGCCGGACCAGCCATGTCCGTCCTGCACGGCGCTGCTCGACCAGTTCGACGGCGCCATCGGCCATCTCGAAGCCGCCGGCTTCAATTTTGCGGTGGTGGCCAAGACCGGCCTAGAAAACCTGGTCACGCTCGGTCGTGATCGTGGCTGGAAGAACATGCGGCTGCTGTCTTCGGCCGCCAACAGTTTCAAGCGCGACTACAATGCCGAGGATGTCGACGGCGCGCAGATGCCGCTGCTGTCGGTGTTCCATCGCGACGGTGATGGGATCAGGCATTTCTGGTCGTCGGAACTCGGCTTCGCGCCGACCGACCCCGGCCAGGACCCGCGCGCCATCGGCACCTGCGAGATCCTGTGGAACCTGATGGATTTCACGCCGGAGGGCCGGCCGGACTGGCATGAGCAGCTGCAGTATGGGGCGGGGTGTTGCCATTAGAGGGTGGTGCGGCAGTGCATTGGGGAAAGAATGCAAGCGGTTCAAACCCAGCGCTCTACGGCGCCCCCCTCTGTCCTGCCGGACGTTCGTCATTTGGAAAGCCAAGCAATTGGCTTTCCATCCGCTTCGCGGACCAATCCTCAACCCCCACGAGGGGGAGATTGGCCGTTATCGCGGGCTCCGCCAATCTTCATCGTTGCAAAGATGAGAGCCGGCGCCAAAGCTGCCAATCTCCCCACCTGTGGGGGAGATGTCCGGCAGGACAGAGGGGGGCGCCGTAGAGCGCGACGGCGGATATTTCCGCCAACCCCTTGGCAAACCCGCTGCCGCAAGGTTGCTCTGTGCCCACGCCTGCCGTGGTAGACTGCCACCATCCAAATCGAGGGAGAACCCATGCCCAAGATCAACCTGTCAACCGTGCCTGTCCGCAAGGGCTCCGGCTACCCCGCACCGTTCGACGCCCCTTGCGCCACCCGCACGCGCCGCCGCCTCGGCGATGCCGGCGGGCTCCGCGATTTCGGCGTCAATCTGATGACGCTGCCGCCCGGCGGCTGGTCGAGCCAGCGCCACTGGCACAGCCATGAGGACGAGCTCGTCTATGTACTGGAAGGCGAGCTGACGCTGGTCGAGGATGGCGGCGAGACGCTGCTCAAGGCCGGCGATTGCGCCACCTTCGCCAAGAACAGCGGCAACGGCCATCACATGATCAACCGCTCGTCGGTCATGGCGCGCTACCTGGAGGTCGGCTCGCGCAACCCTGACGATGTCATAACCTGCTCCGACATCGACATGATGAGCCCGAGTTCGGATGGGCGGTTTTTGCATAAGGACGGCATGCCGTATCCGGGGCAGGGGTGAAGCCAATCGCACAGGGCGGCGCCAGCCCTCTCCGTCCGCTTCGCGGCCACCTCTCCCCCACGTTGTGGGGGCGAGGAACCCAAGCCTTTTCGGTGCCGCGACCTCGGTGATTGGCGTTTCCTCGCCCCCATGAAATGGGGAGAGGTGGCCGCGAAGCGGACGGAGAGGGGGAGCGCCCTATGCGATTGTCTGCGGCGGTAGCCGCTGGACCATGCCTCCCCGCTGGCGTTCACCAGCCGGCAGGATAAGCTCCCCGCCAAACCCAGGGAGCATCACCATGAAAAAAGAAGTCATCGAAGTACCCGTCATGTCGGACAAGGTGCGCTCACTCGGCTTGCCCTGTTCGACAGCGGTGAAGGCCAACGGCTTCGTGTTCATCTCGGCGACGCCGCCGGTGGACATGGTGACCGGCGAGATGGTGCGCGGCGACATCGAAACGCAGACCGAGGCGTCGCTCAAGGCGCTGAAACACTGCCTGGAAGCGGCCGGCACCTCGCTGGACAATGTGGTGATGGTGCGCATCTACGCCGTCAACTCAGGCTTCTACAACGCCATCAACCGGGTCTATGCGAAGTATTTTTCGACCAACCCGCCGGCGCGCAGTTTCGTGCCGGTGGCGTCCTGGCCTATGGAGTTCGATATCGAGATCGAATGTGTGGCGGTGGCGTGATTTTTTCTTCTCTCGTCGTAACCTCAAGGAGATTGTCATGACCAAGGAAATCGTCGAAGTGCCGGTGCTGTCGGCGGCGGTGCGCGCGCTTGGCGTGCCGTTGTCGTTGGTGACCAAGGCCGCCGGGCTGGTCTTCGTCTCCGGCACACCACCGCTCGATCTTTTGACCGGCAGACTGGTCAAGGGCGACATCGAGGTGCAGACCGAGGCGTCGCTGAAGGCGCTGAAACATTGCCTGGAAGCGGCGGGCACCTCGCTCGACAATGTGGTGATGGTGCGCATCTACGCCGTCAATTCCGGCTTCTACAACGCGATTAACCGGGTCTATGCCAAGCATTTCCCCGAAAACGCGCCATCGCGGACGTTTGTGCCGGTGGCGTCTTGGCCGATGGAGTTTGATATCGAGATCGAGTGTGTGGCGGTGGCGTGAATGGTGGCTATCACCATCGGCGAAGAAGCGGGCTCAAGGGTGGACGTTTCAACTTAAGTATAGTGCTTTTCGCAATGCGTCGGACTAGTTCGCTTTCCAACCACCGCTATTGCCTGAAAGATACGGAAGTGGGTAGATTGTCGCATCGAATTGGGGGAGCTTAACTCTGGCTAAAGACATCGCAGATGCGCCTCGCGCGACTCAATTTATGGACCCTGGTGATTTTAAAGTACTCTTTGACGTCTGCAAAAAATGTAGATGGTTGGTGAGCGAATATGACGCGCTCGTCAGACTTTGGAATGATTGTAATGATGTTGAGTCTCGTGACTTGATTATAGATCTTATAAACAATTTTAAAGTAATAACATCCTTCGATATGGTGGATATAACGAAATCAATTTCTTCTCATGTCCAAGAGAAATGGTCTCTATCTGCAAAGAATACTATTTTTTTGCCGTGAGCGACGACTATGAAGTCGATGGATCTCAGGCCTTTTGCAGCAGCTAAAGAACGATTTTAGCTCGGTCGATGGCTGGTCTGAGAAAAATTTCAGAAACTCTTTGGTTGGTTACGGTGATGCATTTGGAAATGGAAAAAACTACGTACTGTTTGATGATTTCTTCGGAACTGGAAAGACTATTGAGCGCCAAGCAACGAAATTTGTCGAATACGTTAGAAATAGCCGATACAAAGATAATAGGGTATATCTTCTGGCTATTGCCGGTATGGCTGCCGCAAAATCTCGACTGGATGGCCTTGGCTTGGATTATCATTCAGAAATTTGGCTCAATCGTGGAATCTCGGACAGGTACGGGGGCACAGATGTGAGTTCAAAGCGAAAGATCATGAAATCTTTGGAAAAGAATCTCGCGGCATTGTACAAAGGTCAATTCATGCCATCTATGGGATACGGGTCATCTGAGGCCTTGTTTTCTGTGCACAATTACAATTGCCCAAATAATGTCTTTCCGATATTCTGGTGGCCAGTATATAAGGACTACAAACTGAGAAAGACTGTTTTTAAAAGGCTCAGGTAATGACCTATCCTACCTTCATACTAGAGATATTGCGAGAGATATATCGTAATCGCGGATGGGTTGACGGTTACCAATTTCATAAGAGGTATCGGCTGTCTCCGCTCCAGATGCTCGAATCTGTGGATTTCCTGCAGGCCAATGAGATTGCGGCGGTCGAGCATGATGAAGCGGGACTTAGAATTAGGCTTCTGCCGCAGGGCGTAGCTTGGATTGATGCTCATGCGCCTGAGCTCTTCATGAGGCCTAGAGCCGATAAGGAATGGAGATTCGTTCCGCAACGCCCAGCGCGTACCGAGGACTTGGATTTGTATGTTCCCAGAATGTCCAGCCTTGAGCTCGACTTCTTGACAAAGTTGGGAGAGACGGCAGACTGAGGTTTCTGAATCAGCGAGTTTGCACCGGCATTGAGGAACTAGCGCAACGAGGTGTATTCGCCTCGGCGACTTAGGCTAGAGTTAAGCCCATACGGTAATCGAAGAAGATTACCGTGAGGTTCTACGAACCTCAGACAACTAACATTGTTAATTGTCGATGAAGCAGTCGATTACTAATATGTATATTATGTGGTGACTTGGTGCCGGTGCAACCATACAGTGAGTTTTTAAGGCAAAGGACTTTCCGTTGGCCACTTAAGCTCGCAGCCAAACGGGGTCTCATAGCGTACGCGGAGCGTTTAGAGGCGCAGGGTCTCCCTGTAGTCTTAGATATTCACCACCTAGCTTGGCATTCTGGACTTGAGGCGAAGTTCATAGCGAGCGTAGCTATGGACAACCGTCGTTACTACAGTCTTAGAAGTATCCCAAAGCGGAGGGGCGGAGAGCGCTCTCTTTTTGTACCTCGGCCATTCCTTGCGGGTTGCAGCGATGGATTTTGGACGAAATTCTCTCCAAGCTCAGCGTGCACCATTCGGCTTTTGGGTTTGTTAAGGGGCGTAGCACCGTTGGGAACGCGAAATTACACGTTGCGTCGAAATGTATTTTAAAAATAGACATTAGAGATTTCTTTGGTTCTATCAAGTATGCGTCGGTTAACGATATATTTCTTGAGGCTGGATACTCGCCAAAGGTATCTTATTATTTAGCGAGGATATGCACATTCGATGATGTCCTTCCTCAAGGAGCCCCTACTAGTCCGGCGATCAGCAATATTGTGATGCTTAAGGCCGACGTACAGATTGCGGCATTTTGCAACCAAAATGGGCTTCTGTTTTCGAGGTACGCGGACGATATCTGCCTCTCTGGAGATCTAATACCTGAGAGTGCCTTTCCATTTCTTAGCGACTGCTTGTCGAATTTTGGCCTTGAAATCGCTGCGGAAAAGACCGTCCTTGCCTTTGAGGGGCAAAAGAAAATCATCACGGGTATTTCTATTTCCAGTGGAGAACTCAAACTGCCAAAAGAATCGCGTAGAAATTTGAGAAAGGCCATCCACTATATCGATAGATACGGAATTGAATCTCATAAAAATAACGCGGGGATATCCGACCCAATTTATAGGTACAGGCTCTTGGGTCAGATAGAATACTGGCTATCTATCGAACCTCACAACGAGACAGCGCGCCTTGGGAAAGAAATTCTTAAGCTGAAAATATTGAGGTAATTCGTAGTGTCAATTTTTCCTGGTGGCCTAGTCGTAAAATCGGATCTGCCGGCGAGAAGCCATAATCTTGATAACATCGCCTAAATCTGTTGAAGCCTACGCAAAATACTCCTGCAGCGGCCTGACCTCCAGGCTTCCCGCCTTCAGCGCCGCGATCGCTTCCGCCACCGCCGCCGCGCCCGACAGCGTCGTGTAATACGGCACCTTCTGCATCAGCGTCGCTCGCCGCAGTGACTTGGAGTCAGAAACCGCCTTCTGACCGTCCGTGGTGTTGAAAACGATCTGCACCTGACGGTTGCGGATGGCGTCTTCGATGTGGGGGCGGCCTTCGAGCACCTTGTTGATCTTTTCGGCGACGACGCCGTTTTCGGCGAGGAAGCGTTGCGTGCCTGACGTCGCCAGCACCTTGAAGCCGAGGCCGGCCAGGCGCTTGACCGCCGGCAAGATGCCTTTCTTGTCTTCGTCGCGCACGGAGACGAACAGCGTGCCGGAGCGTGGCAGGTCGACGCCGGCGCCCAGCTGGCTCTTGGCGAAGGCCAGCGCGAAGTCGCGGTCGAGGCCCATGACCTCGCCGGTCGAGCGCATTTCCGGGCCGAGCAATATGTCGACGCCGGGGAAGCGGGCGAAGGGGAAGACGGCTTCCTTGACCGCGATGTGGCCTGGATTGCGCGGGTCGGGCATCGCGCCGTAATGGGCGAAGGCGTCTTCCAGCGTCTCGCCGGCCATGATGCGGGCGGCGATTTTGGCGATCGGCCGGCCGATGGTCTTGGCGACGAAGGGCACGGTGCGGGAGGCGCGCGGGTTGACCTCTAGCACATAGACCGTGCCGTCCTTGATCGCGTACTGCACGTTCATCAGGCCGCCGACATTGAGCGCGCGGGCGAGCGCTGCCGTCTGGCGCTCCAACTCGTCGACCAGTTCGGAAGGCAGCGAGTGAACGGGGAGCGAGCAGGCGCTGTCGCCCGAATGGATGCCGGCCTCCTCGATATGCTCGAGAATGCCGGAGACGAAGGTCGCCTTGCCGTCGCAGAGGCAATCGACATCGACCTCGATGGCGCCCGAGAGATAGGTGTCGAACAAAAGCGGGTTCTTGCCCAGCAGCGTGTTGATCTGGCCGGTCTTGTCGTTGGGGTATTTCTGCTTGATGTCCTCCGGCACCAGGCCGGGCACGGTGTCGAGCAGGTAGGATTGCAGCATGCCCTCGTCATGGATGATCTGCATGGCGCGGCCGCCGAGCACATAGGACGGGCGCACCACCAAGGGGAAACCGAGCTCGCCGGCGACGAGGCGGGCCTGCTCGACCGAATAGGCGATGCCGTTCTTCGGCTGGCTGAGGTTGAGCTTGTGCAGGAGCTTCTGGAAGCGGTCGCGGTCTTCCGCGAGATCGATCATGTCGGGCGAGGTGCCGAGGATCGGGATGCCGGCCTTTTCCAGCGCGTCGGCCAGCTTCAGCGGCGTCTGGCCGCCGAACTGGACGATGACGCCGACCAGTTCGCCCGACGCCTGTTCGGCGCGCAGGATCTCCAGCACGTCTTCCGCTGTCAGCGGTTCGAAATAGAGCCGGTCCGAGGTGTCGTAGTCGGTCGAGACCGTCTCCGGGTTGCAGTTGATCATGATCGCTTCATAGCCGGCATCGCGCAGCGCGAAGGCGGCATGGCAGCAGCAATAGTCAAACTCGATGCCCTGGCCGATACGGTTCGGCCCGCCGCCGAGGATGACGACCTTTTTCCGCGACGAGACCTGCGCTTCGTTGGCCAGCGCGCCGGCGAAGGGCACTTCATAGGTCGAATACATATAGGCGGTCGGCGAGGCGAATTCGGCGGCGCAGGTGTCGATGCGCTTGTAGACGGGATGAACGTCGAGCTTGTCGCGGATCCTGGAAATCACTTCGGCGTCGGTCTTGGTCAGCGACGCCAGCCGGGCGTCCGAAAAACCCATGGCCTTCAGCATGCGCAGATTGACGGCATCCTGCGGAATGCCGTGCTCGCGGATGCGGGCTTCCATGGCAACGATGCCGGCGATCTGCTCGAGGAACCACGGGTCGATCTTGCACATGGAATGCACGTCTTCCAGCGAGGTGCCCATGCGGATCGCCTGCGCCACCATGCGCAGCCGGTCGGGCGTCGGCGTGCCGAGTGCGGCACGGATGGCGTTGCGGTCGTCGGCGTGGTTGGCAACCGCCGCCCCGTGGCCGAGGCCGGGGATCTCGAT
The DNA here is from genome assembly GCF_014189455.1 of Mesorhizobium huakuii. NCBI lineage: Bacteria > Pseudomonadati > Pseudomonadota > Alphaproteobacteria > Hyphomicrobiales > Phyllobacteriaceae > Mesorhizobium > Mesorhizobium huakuii. Next base: position 1,180,414 of record NZ_CP050296.1, on the reverse strand, counting down.
CTCGTCGAGGCCGGTGAGGCCGGTTTCGAGGCCACGCAAGGCCTTCTGCAAAGACTCCTGAAAAGTGCGACCGATGGCCATGACTTCGCCGACCGACTTCATGGCGGTGGTCAGCACCGGCTCGGCGCCGGGGAATTTCTCGAAGGCAAAGCGCGGGATCTTCGTCACCACGTAGTCAATCGACGGCTCGAAGGAGGCCGGCGTGGCGCCACCGGTGATGTCGTTCTCCAGCTCGTCCAGCGTGTAGCCGACGGCGAGTTTCGCGGCGATCTTGGCGATCGGGAAGCCGGTCGCCTTCGAAGCCAGAGCGGAGGAGCGCGAGACGCGCGGGTTCATCTCGATGACGACGAGGCGGCCATCGGCCGGGTTGACGGCGAACTGCACATTGGAGCCGCCGGTCTCGACGCCGATCTCGCGCAGCACCGCGATCGAGGCGTTGCGCATCATCTGGTATTCTTTGTCCGTGAGGGTCAGCGCCGGGGCGACGGTGATCGAGTCACCGGTGTGCACGCCCATCGGGTCGATGTTCTCGATCGAGCAGACGATGATGCAATTGTCCGCCTTGTCGCGGACGACCTCCATCTCATACTCCTTCCAGCCGAGCACGCTTTCCTCGATCAGCACTTCGGTGGTCGGCGAGGCGTCGAGGCCGGACTGGACGATGTCGTAGAATTCGGCCCGGTTGTAGGCGATGCCGCCGCCGGTGCCGCCCATGGTGAAGGAGGGGCGGATGATGGCGGGCAGGCCGACATGGTCGAGCGCTTGCGCGGCGATCGCCATGCCATGGCTGATGTAGCGCTGCTTGCGGTCGCCTTCGCCGAGATTCCAGCGGGTTTCCAGCGCATCGAGCTCGGCGTCGAGGTTTTCCGGCTTCTCGGCCTTGAGTGCGGCGCGCTCAGCCTCATGTGTCTTGCGGTCGGCATTCTTGACGTCGGTGGCGTTGGCCAGCATCGACTTCGGCGTTTCCAGGCCGATCTTCTTCATCGCCTCGCGGAACAGCGCCCGGTCCTCGGCCTTGTCGATTGCCGTGGCGTCGGCGCCGATCATCTCGACATTGTAACGCTCGAGCACGCCCATGCGGCGCAGCGACAGCGCGGTGTTGAGCGCGGTCTGGCCGCCCATGGTCGGCAGCAGCGCGTCGGGCCGCTCCTTGGCGATGATCTTGGCGACGACCTCGGGCGTGATCGGCTCGATATAGGTGGCGTCGGCCAGTTCCGGGTCGGTCATGATGGTGGCCGGGTTGGAATTGACCAGGATGACGCGGAAGCCTTCTTCCTTCAGCGCCTTGCAGGCCTGGGTGCCGGAATAGTCGAACTCACAGGCCTGACCGATGACGATGGGGCCGGCCCCGATGATCAGGATCGACTTGATGTCAGTGCGTCTTGGCATGTCATAGGTCCGTTCGGCGGGCGGCTTGCACAAAAAACCGGGACGGGAAGACCCGGCCGGTTGTGCTCGCGATTCTGGTATCAGGCTAGGTGGGCCTTATAGGGAAGAGTTTTGGCGGATGTAACCCCGAAAATGAGGGAGTAGGGCAGTAGGGCAGTAGGGCAGTAGGGCAGTAGGGCAGTAGGGGGAGGGCTCGAGCGCCCTTAAAACATATTGCCCTATTGCCGTACTGCCCTACTGCCCACTGACACCTAGTGCCCAAACGCCACCGTATCGGTGATCTCGAAGCGTTCGGAGACGCCGATGCGGATCATGCTCAGGCTGCCCTCGCGGGTGAAACGGAAATCGCTCTTGGCGTCCGAGCCGACCGGCACGCCGGCGTCGAAGGAGATGAGGCGCGAGCCGCCGTCGGGCCAGGTCACGGTGATGTCGGCCTTGTCGGCGCCCTTGCGCACGATGGCCGCCGCGCAGCTCGTCATCGGCTGGCCGACATAGCGGGCGCAGGGGATCTCGACGTCACCGCCCGAGCCAAGGGAGGTCGGTTGCGGCGGCAGTTCGGCGACGGTCTGGGTGTCGAGGGCGGGCGCGGCGCCGTCAGGACGCGGCGTGGGAACGGGAACCGATCCCGCCGCCGAGCCGCTATCCGCGGCCGTGCCGGTGGCCGCATCCTGGGCGAGGGCGGGGTTTTCTCCGGTCGGCGGGGTTTCATTCGCCGCCAGCGCCAGCCCGTAGGCATCCTGCATGGCGATGTCGGCGGCGGATTTCATCGGGGCTTCGGGAGCAACGGGATGGGCCACACCGCCGAGCCGCGCCGTCAGGTCGGGCTGCGCCGGCGGCGGCGACATCGCCGCATCGGGCGCCGTGCCTGCATCCCCCGCCTGGTCGAGGGGCACCGTCGCCGGATTGACGGGAACGAGGTAGCGCGCCGGGGCCCAGCCGCTGGCTTTGGGGTTGTCGGACTCCACCTTGCACCAGGGGTGTCCGTCAATGTCGTTGCAGCCGAGGTTCCGGACGCTCGCGCCGGCAGCCAGGCGCGTCTCGGTCTTGCCGGTCGCCGATGGCTTGGCGCGGACATTGAGCAGGTCGTCGGGCGCGAGACCGGTGACGATGGAGATGAAGGGCGTGTCTTCGGCATGGGCAGGCACAACAGCCGCAAGCGCCGCCAGCAGGGACGGAGCGGCAATCAGCGCCAAGAGCGTTGTCCGCGACGTAATTCGGCGCCCTTGGCTGTCGGCGATCAATTGCATTAACAAAGGCACCGCCAGAACCCAAAAACGCTGCCGCACGCGAAGCCGGTTTATAAGCGACGGTGCGCCGCCGTGTCTACAAGCGAGATGTTCACACCTTTTTCAGCCCGAATGTGAAGCGCACTGCGAGGCGGGCAGGAACGCGGTTTCAGCCCGGCATGAAGCCAGTCCTGAGCGCATAGGCCCATTCCGGGCGGCCCGCCTGTTCGGCCTGTCGTGCCGCCGCCTCGTGGTCGTAGTCGACCGCGATCGCCTCGAAACGGTCGGGCCGGCCTTCGCCGCCCAACGTGACGATGCCGTAGCGCGCATGCGGCGAGCCCTGTTCGGACACATGCGCCGGCGGGGTGGAATCGTCATAGGCGGGGCAGCCGATGCTGCCAGGGTTGAAGATCACCGGACCGTCGGGGATGCGGACCAGCTCCGTGCGGTGGCTGTGGCCGCACAGCGCGATGCGGCAGGCCGGGTCGAGCGCCTTCAGCCGCCGCCTTATCGCCGCCAGCGGCGCGCGCACCAATTGGCCATCGACAACCGCGTCGAGCAGATATTTTTCGTCGTGGTCGGGACGGGCATGGAAGGCGACGATGCCTGGAGCGATCTCCAGCGTCAGCGGCTGGGCGAAAAGCACCTCGCGTTGCGCCTCGGTCAGCCGCTCCTGCGCATAGACATCGGAAGCCCACATGGTCTCGTCGGCCGGATCGGCGGCGACGCGGCGGTCATGGTTGCCGCGCACCGTCGGCAGGTTCAGCGCTTCCAGGCGCTCAAACGTCTCGCGCGGCCAGAGCGGGCCGGAAACGCTGTCGCCGAGATTGACGGTGAGGTCGGCACCGCCACGACGCGCCAGGTCCTCCAGCACGGCATCGAGTGCCAGGACGTTGCCATGGATGTCGGCGAGGACGGCGATGCGCATTTTTAGGGGCTCCGTGGATTGGCGAACGACTGATCGGAAGGGCAAACCTATCAGGACTTGGGTTCCTCGCCCCCGCAAAGCGGGGGTCCGAAGGACGGGCGAGACCCGTGGCTCGCCCCGGCTGGGTGGCCGCGAAGCGGTCGGAGAGGGGGCTTCGTAGGGCGGATGCCTTGCAGAACTTGATCACCGTCTCGGCAGCCCCCTCTCCGTCTCGGCTTCGCCGAGCCACCTCTCCCCCACTCACGTGGGGGCGAGGAACCCAAGTTCTTCAAAGGTCAGGCCGGCACTTCGATATCATGCCCACCGACCGCCGGCAGGGCGGGGTCGTCCACGGCCGCGGCGATGACGCTGTCGAGCAGGCCGGGGAAGCGGGCGTCGAGGTCGGCGCGGCGTAGCGTGATCATGCGGTTGGTGCCGACCACTTCGGCGCGGGTGACGCCGGCCTCGCGCAGCTTGGCGAGGTGATAGCTGAGATTGGTCTTGGAGCCGAGATCGAGGAACTGGCTGCAGTTCAGCGCCATGCCTTCCTTGCTGGCGAGGTAGCGCACGATGGCGAGCCGCGTCGGATCGCCGAGCACGCCAAGCACGATCGGCAGGCTGATCTGGTCCGTATTGGGATGAGGTAACGTCATGGCCCGAACCTAAGCACAGTTCGGGCCGATTTCAACGCATCCATCTTTCCCCTGGCGTCCACACTGTTTCTCCCGCCCATGGCCGTGCCAACAGGCTGTCCTGACACAGGGCTGTCAGGATGGTTCAGCTATTTTGCCCTGGCTTCATTGACATCATTGCCCTGTTATGTCCAATTGTTCAATAACTTTTGAACTAAGGACATCAGCCATGGACAAGCGCCTCTTTTGGCTTGCGCTCGGATCGTTCACGATCTCGACCGAAGGCTTCGTCATCTCCAGCCTTCTGCCCGACATTGCCAGGGATGCCGGCATTTCCATCCCCCTCGCCGGCACGCTGATCACCGCCTTTGCGCTCGCTTATGCAATCGGCACGCCGATCCTGGCGACGCTGACCGGCGAATGGGACCGGCGCCGCGTCATCCTGTGGACACTGGTGTTCTTCGTCATCGGCAACATCGCCGCTGCCTTGAGCTCTTCCTTCGAAGTGCTTCTGATCGCGCGCATCATCATGGCGCTGTCGTCGGGCCTGTTCGCCGCGACCGCCCAAGGGACCGCCGTGGCGCTGGTCGATGACCACCACCGGGCACGCGCCATCGCCGTCGTCGTCGGCGGCACCACGGTGGCCGTCGCCGTCGGGGCGCCGCTTGGCGCGCTGGTCGCGGCCGTCGCCGGCTGGCGCGGCACCTTCTACGCCATTGCCGGGCTCGGCGCGCTCGCCGGCGCCATCCTGTGGTATAGGCTGCCGCGCGGCATCGTCGGCACCAGGCTACCGCTGAAGCGCCGGCTGGCGGCAGCCATGCGGCCCGGCGTGATGCCGATCCTGGTGACGACATTGCTGGCGCTGACCGGCGCCTTCACTGTCTTTGCCTATGTCGCGCCGCTGGCCATCGAGGGCGGCGGGCTCAGCCAGATCGCGCTGCCCGGCATGCTGCTCGCCTTCGGCGTCGGCGCCGTCATCGGCAACATTGCCGGCGGCCAGGCGGCGGACCGTTTCGGCGCCACCCGCACCGTCGGCTGGTCGCTGACGCTGAGTGCCGCCATGCTGGTGATGCTGTCGGTCATCCCGACCTTCCTGCCGCAGCACATTGCCGGCCCGGCGCTGATGGCGATGATGGTGCCGTGGGGCATCGTCGGCTGGGCTTTCCCGCCGGCGCAGGCCAGCCGCATCATCAAGCTGGCGCCCGATGCCGCGCCGATCGTGCTGTCGCTGAACGGTTCGGCGCTCTATCTCGGCGTGGCGCTGGGCGCGGTGGTTGGCGGTGGCGTGCTGCGCTATGGCGCGCCGGCCGATCTCGGCCTGGTCGCGGCGGCCTTTCCGTTGATCGGGCTGGGCATCGTGCTGGCCGGCCGCTGGGCGGCACGGCCGGTCGCGATGCCGGCTGAGTAGGACCAGTCTCGAACCCGCCGGCCAGCTCAGTTGGCCGGCGGCAGATCAAAATCCAGTGCGGAAATATCATCCAGCGCCGCGCGCAACCTCGCCGCCTTCTCCTTGCCGACCACGTCCTCGAAACGCTGCTGGGCGACCTGCCACAGCTTCATCGCCTCATCGAGCTTGACCAATCCTCGAGGCGTCAGCCGCACCCGCTTGATGCGGCGATCATCCGGATCGGCGAAGGTCTCGACATAGCCGTCGCGGATCAGCGGCTTCAGAGTGTGGCCGAGCGCCGACAGGTCCATGATCAGGGCAGACGCAATGGCGCCCATCGCCGGTTCGTTGCCAATGTGGATCTGATAGAGCAGGCCCTGCTGCGTGGCTTTCAGGCCCGAGGACGCCAGCACATCATCATAGTACTGGCCAATCTTGCGCGTCGCGCGACGCAGCATGGCGTTGTTGCAGAGCGACAGTCCGGGCAGGGCCTCTTTCGACATAGCGATTCCTTGGCGGCGCAGACATGATGTCCGGCTGCTGCCTGACAAATAATCCCGGATGCGCTCATTGACAAGATAGTGGCATATGCCTATTTCGTTGATAGTGGTATATGCCACTAAGTCAATCAGGCGGCTTTCCGGTGAGCCGAGGCGAATGCCTGCGGTGCCGGCGGCCAGGTCGAAGCGAACAGCTCGAAACAGAAGGAACAGGACAATGAGTGGACAGACAAACAAGGGCACGGCGGTCGTCACTGGTGCCTCATCGGGCATCGGCGCGGTCTATGCGGACCGGCTGGCCGGGCAGGGCTATGATCTGGTGCTGGTGGCGCGGCCCGCCGACCGGCTTGAGGAATTGGCCGAGAAGCTGCGCTATGCCTATGGCCGCAAGGTCAGCTTCATCACAGCCGATCTGTCCGACGACGACGATGTGCGCCGTGTCGAGCGGCTGATATCAGCCGACGACAGCGTAACGCTGCTCGTCAACAATGCCGGCCTGGGCGGCCAGCAGGTGGTGGCGACGGCCGACGCCGACGCGGCCGAACGCATGATCAAGGTCAATGTCATCGCCTTGACCCGCCTGACCCGTGCCGTGCTGCCGGGTCTTCTGGCGCGCAACCGCGGCGCCATCGTCAACATCGCCTCGGTGCTCGCCTATGAGACCTCGTTCGGCGGCATCTACAGCGGCACCAAGGCCTATGTCGTCAACTTCACCGAAGCGTTGCACCGCGAGGTCGCGGGTACCAATGTGAAGGTGCAGGTGGTGCTGCCCGGTGCGACCCGGACCGATTTCTGGGAGCTTGCCGGCAGTGATATCGACCAGCTTCCGAAGGAAATCATCATGACCGCCGACGATATGGTCGATGCCGCTCTTGTCGGCCTGGCCAGGGGCGAAGCCGTCACCGTGCCCGCACTTGCCGATGCCGGCAAGCTGGACACGTTCCTCGGCGCCCGCCAGGCCTTCTACGGCAGCCTGCACGCCGACAAGCCGGCGGCGCGTTACGCGGCTTGAGGCTATCCATGCCTGGGTTCCTCGCCCCCACGAATGTGGGGGAGAGGTGGCTCGGCGAAGCCGAGACGGAGAGGGGGGTGGCGCAATCCTGTCCGTGAACGGCCTTCAAGGATCCTCCAGCTGCTGGCGCCAGCCCCCTCTCCGACCGCTTCGTGGCCACCTCTCCCCCGCTCTCGCGGGGGCGAGGAACCTGTCTTGCTAGGACGGCGCCTCACGCCGTCCGCCACATCGGAATGATCGACGCCGCCAGCACCAGCGCCAGCACGATGTTGAGCGCGCGCCACTGCCATTCGGTCTTCAGCAGCCGGGCCAGAACCATGCCGGCCAAGCACCAGATGGACAGCGAGATGGCGGCGGTGAGGCCGAAGGTCGAGCCGAGCAGCAAGGCTAGCTGTCCCGGGCCGTCGGCAAGAGCGGCGAAGGAGGCCGCCGCGCCCAGTCCCATCGCCCAACCCTTGGGGTTCATCCACTGGATGCCGGCGCCGCCAAGAAAACTGTTCGGCCTGGCCATCGTCACATCGAGATTGGGCGGACCAGCGCGGCCGATCTTGAGCGCCAGCCACAGAAGATAGAGCGAGCCGGCGATCTTCATGGCCAACTGCAGCGACGGCACCGCAAGCAGCAGGCCGGCGAGCCCGGCGGCGGCCGCCCCCGTCACGGTGGCGAGGCCGGCGGCACTGCCGATCATCAGCGGAACCGAACGGCGAAAGCCGAACTGCGCGCCCGAGGCGGTCGACAAGGTCGTGGCGATGCCCGGCGTTGCGGTGGCCACGAAGGCAAACAGGATGAGCGGCAGGATGGGCTGGAGCATGAGGCGTCCTTTGTCGGAGGCTCCATGGTAGGCTTGGCTGAGCATCAGTAAATGCAATGTTTGCGATGCTTAGCATTAGCATCTATAATGCCAGCATGATCCGCAACCTCGACACGGCGCTCGTGCGCACTTTCGTCACCGTCGCCGACAAGGCCAGCATGACAGCGGCGGCCAATGCGCTTCACCTGACACAGGGCGCCGTCAGCCAGCAGGTCAAAAGGTTGGAGGAGGTGCTTGGCTGCAGCCTGTTCGAGCGCGACCGGCGCGGCCTGCGCCTGACGCGGTCCGGTGAGCGGCTGTTCGACAAGGCCAAGCGCCTGCTCAGCCTCAATGACGAAATCTGGGCCGAGATGGCGGGAAGTGCTGTCGCCGGCCAGGTGCGGCTCGGCGTGCCCTACGATCTGGTGGGAACCTTGCTGGCGCCGGTGCTGAAGGCCTATGCCGAGACCTATCCGCAGGTCGAGATCTCGCTGGTCTGTGCGTCGTCACCGGAACTGGCGGCAGCGCTGGCGGCCGGCACTATCGACCTTGCGGTGATCGAGGAGAGGGTCGGCCCGACATCAGGCGAATGCCTGGCCGTCGACCGGCTGGTCTGGGTCGGCGCCAGAGGCGGCACTGCCCGCGCAAAACGGCCGCTGCCGGTGTCGATCGTCGCCGACACCTGCGCCTTTCGCCCGGTCGTGCTCTCGGCGCTCAACGAGCATGGGCTGGAATGGCGCACGGTGTTCGAGAACGGCAACATCGACGCGACGACGGCGACGGTGCGGTCCGACCTCGCGGTCACCACCTGGCTGGCGTCCACGGTCCCGGCCGATCTCGACATCTTGCCCTTTGAGTCCGGCCTGCCGCCGCTGCCGAATTTTGCCATCAATCTGCATTTGCCACGGCATGGTGTTGGGCCTGCCGCGCAGGAATTCGCGCGGCATATACGCGACGGGCTGGCGCGGCGAGCGCAAGCGGCTTGAGTGGCTCCAGAGCTCGGGTTCCTCGCCCCCACGAATGTGGGGGAGAGGTGGCTCGGCGAAGCCGAGACGGAGAGGGGGATTGGCGCTGCGGTGCCAAGTTCTCATAAGCATCCGCCCTACGAAGCCCCCGCTCCGGCCGCTTCGCGGCCACTCTCCCCCGCTCTGGCGGGGGCGAGGAACCCAGGTCTTGCAAAGCTACTTCCAGTTCCTGCGCCGCTCGAGTTCGGCGTTCGACGGCTCCCCCGTGACAAACGAGCCGACCTCGATTTCGCCAGCGCGTTCGTAGGTCGCCATGATGACGCCGGTGCTCGACGACTGCGACTTGGCAAGCTTGAAGGCGGCTGGCATCGCGCTGTCGCCGAACAGGCGCTTGCCCTTGCCCAGCACCAGCGGGAAGATCATCAGCCGGATCTCGTCGATCAGGCCGTTGGCAAGCAAGGTCTGGATCAGATTGCCTGATCCCTGGATGAGCAGGTCGGGTCCATCTTCCTGCTTGAGGCGGCGCAGCGTGGCGACGATATCAGGCCCAAGCGATTGCGTGTTCTGCCAGGTGAGGGTGTCAGGCCGATGCGTCGCGACATATTTGGTCGCGGGGTTGAAGGCATCGGCGATCGGATCTTTCTGGTACGGCCAGTACGCGGCGAAGATGTCGTAGGTTCGGCGGCCGAGCAGCAGGGCGAAGGGTTTGGAGAAGAGTTCTTCCATTGCCGCGCCGCCCACCTCGTCAAAGTAGTGGAAGGTCCAGCCGCCGAAGCTGAAGCCGCCGACCGGATCCTCTTCCGGCCCGCCAGGCGCCTGCATGACGCCGTCGAGGCTGACGAAGGTGGCGGCGATGATCTTTCTCATTGGTCTCTCCCTTGCTCCATTCACGCTGTCGCGGCCGGACTTTGGCCCAAGGACGGCCGGCCCGCACCCATCCCGACAGGGCCCGCGAAATTCTGGACAAATTGGCGCATCGACGCGTCAGCTGCCGGGTTTGGCGCGGACGTCTTTCGTCGAGAACCAGACGTCGCCGAAGATGGCCGTGGCAGTGCGGTCCGGCGCCTTGTCGCTCGTCAACCAGATCGAGCGGCTGCGCGCGGCCTGCTCCGGTGTCGGGATCTTCGCCGCAAGATCCGCGGCCGAGGCACCGAAGCACGGGATGAACCAGGAGCGCATGAAGGGATTGCAGGCGAAACCCTTCCCGGTGCGGGTCACCAGCACCGCCAGCGGGACGCGCTCGGCCGGGCGCCAGGGAAATATCATGCGGCCGCCGGGGCGCAACGCCTTCAGCCATCCGGCCGGAGGGGCGACGACGCCGGCGTTGACATAGATGATGTCGGATGGCGGTAGGTGTGTGGTCACGGCATCGCCGTGGACGACAGTCGCATTGCCATAGGCTTCGAGATTTTTGCGCGCCAGCTCGGCCAGTCTGCTGTCGAGTTCGAGGGCGGTGACGGTGCCGCCAGGTGAAACCAGCCTGGCCAGCACGGCGGAGTAATAGCCGGTGCCGGCGCCGATATGCGTGACGGTCTCGCCGGGCCTCGGCGCCAGTTTTCCGATCCACATGGCGTGCAGGAACGGCTCACCATTGTTGATGCCCTTGTCGGCATCGAGCGCCACCAGCACGTTCTGGTAGACATGGGCCGGGTCGGCGCTCGGCGTGGTGATCTTGTCGCCGCTGGCTACGATCGTCCACGGTCCCGGGCCGAGAAAGGCTTCGCGCGGCACGCCGGCGAACACCTCTTCCAGGCGCGGATCCGATGAGCCGGCATTGGCCGCCATCAGCCGCGCGTAGAATCTCCTTATGTCTTCAATGTTGCTCATGATGCCTGGAAAGATAGCGCGATTTGGCGGTTTGTCGCGCTATCCGGCGGAAGGCTCAGCCGACCCCGAACATCGTATCGTAGAGCAGCTTGAAATTGAGCACGAGGATGATCGCCGCGACCACCCAGGCGAGGGCCGCGACACCGCGCGGGATGGCGAGGTTGCCCATTTTCTTCTTGTCGGAGACAAACTGCACCAGCGGCACCACCGCGAAGGGCAGCTGCATCGACAGGATGACCTGGCTGAACACCAGCAGCTGGCCGGTGCCCTTTTCGCCATAAAGCGCAGTGACGACCACCACCGGAATGATGGCGAGGCCGCGCGTCAGAAGCCGCCGTGCCCAGTTGGGAATGCGCAGCCGCAGAAACCCTTCCATGACGATCTGGCCGGCAAGTGTGGCCGTCACCGTCGAGTTCAGGCCTGACGCCAGCAGCGCCACGGCAAACAGGATCGAGGCGATGCCGAGGCCCAGCAGCGGCGACAAGAGTTCGAAGGCCTGGCCGATCTCGGCGACGTCCTGATGGCCGGTGTCGTGGAAAGCGACGGCCGAGACGATCAGGATGGCGGCGTTGACGAACAAAGCCAGCATCAGGGCGATGGTGGAGTCCGTCGTCGCCCATTTGATGGCGTCGCGCTTGCCCTTTTCGGTGCGCTCATAGGCACGGGTCTGCACGATCGAGGAGTGCAAATAGAGATTATGCGGCATGACCGTGGCGCCGATGATGCCGATGGCGATGTAGAGCATCGCGGGGTTGGTGACGATCTCCGACGACGGCACGAACATCGCATGCAGGATCGTGCCGGCCGGCGGGGCGGCGAAGAAGATCTGAATGGCAAAGCAGCCGAAGATGATGATCAAAAGCGCGATGACGAAGGCTTCGAGATAGCGGAAACCCTTGTTCATCAACAGCAGCACGAGGAAGGCGTCGAGCGCGGTGAGCATGGCGCCGCCGACCAGCGGAATGCCGAACAGAAGCTGCAAGGCGATCGCGGTGCCGATGACTTCGGCGAGGTCGCAGGCGATGATGGCGAGTTCGCAGGCGATCCACAGCACGAAATTGACTGGGCGCGGATAGTAGGCGCGGCAGGCCTGGGCGAGGTCGCGGCCGGTGGCGATGCCAAGCCGCGCGGCCAGCGCCTGCAAAAGGATCGCCATCAGGTTGGACAGCATGATGATGAACAAAAGCGTGTAGCCGAACTGGGCGCCGCCGGCGAGGTCGGTCGCCCAGTTGCCCGGGTCCATATAGCCGACCGAGACCATGTAGCCTGGCCCCATGAAGGCGAAGAGGCGACGGAACCAGGCGCCGGAGCTCGGTACGGCGATGGTGGAATTGACTTCGCGCAGGCTGGGCTGATCGTCCTCGTCCCGTCCGGCGAACCGCCATGAGGAACGGGGGGCTGTGGCTTCTGCGTCTGACATGAAAAGGCTTTCCGAGACTTCCAGGGGGTGTCGCTAAGCTATGCCATGGCTCAACATTATGCAATAGGCTATATTTCATTGTTTGTGCTTTTTGTCGAGCGCTCGGCCGGGTTTGCGGAACGGCAATCGGAAACGCCGGTTGCGCCTGTGGGGGAATGCAAATAAACGGCCTGAAGAATCAGAGCCCGTGCTATAAAAGCGCCGACGGCCAAACTCCGAGGAGGAGCGCGCATTGGCGCTGAAGAACAGACCGGTCCCGCGTGAGCCACTGCCCGACGCCGATGTCCACTCGGAAGGGTTCCGGCAGCAGCGCCAAGCGCGCCGCAGCGCGCTGGTCGAGGATTATGTCGAGCTGATCGCCGATTTGATCGAGGACGGCAACGAGGCGCGCCAGGTCGACATCGCCGCACGGCTCGGCGTCGCCCAGCCGACGGTGGCCAAAATGCTGACGCGGCTGTGCGCCGACGGGCTGGTGTCGAGAAAACCCTATCGCGGTGTGTTCCTGACCGAGGCCGGCCGCAAGGTCGCGGAGGAAAGCCGCATCCGCCACCAGACGGTGGAAGCCTTCCTGCGCTCGCTCGGCGTTAGCGCCGAGACGGCGCGCATCGATGCCGAGGGCATCGAGCACCATGTCAGCGCCGAAACGCTGGAAGCGTTCCGCAAGGCGATGACGGCGCCGCGCTAGGGTCAGACCCAATCGTTCTGATGACCGAGTTCGACCGAGGTTGTGCGAAAACGCGATTGCGCCCGTCGTTCGGGACGATGGGTTTGCAACCCCGTGCTAGCGCCACCGACGACCCTTCCATCCGCCGCCGAAGCGACCGCCACCGGCAACCAACCGGATGATGAGGAGAAGTACGATCGCACCGACGGTGGCGTTGACGATCAGGCTGATCGTTCCGCTCCCAAGATGGATGCCTAAGCGAGGCAGTAGCCAGTCACCGATGAACGCGCCGATGATCCCGATTGCTATGTCCCCAATTAGGCCAAAGCCAGCCCCCCGCACGATCTTCCCGGCCAACCATCCGGCAACAAGGCCGACTACCAATATGACAATGATGCTCTCGTTCGACAGATGCATGGTGATCCTCCCGGGCTCCCTTTCTTTGCTGTGCGATTGGTGCCCGTAAATTAGCGCACTAATTCCGTAACCGATCCGCCATCCCCACGAAAGCCAAAGCGCGTCGGCGACGCGACCGTCGGGCAGCGCCCAACCGCGACCATGAAGCCAGCATCTGTGAGCGCAAGCTCCAAGTCCATGGCGATCAAAACCTCATCGTCAAGCACGAGTTAGCGAGTTCTCTTGGATGCCACCGGAACCTTCGCGGAGCGTCGCGGTTAAACTCGATAGAAATCAGCACGACGGAGTTTCCGATGCTCCAAGGTCTTTCCAGATATTCGCCTCAGGCGTTGGGAGTGCTCAGGATCGTTGTGGGGCTTCTGTTCCTTGAACACGGCAGCCAAAAGCTTTTCAACTTTCCACCATCGACGATGCCTGCACAGCCCGGCATGGAAACGCTGATGATTGTAACGGGCATTCTTGAATTGCTCGGCGGCTTGCTGATCCTGGTCGGCTTTTTAACCCGGCCCGTTTCGTTCGTTCTCTGCGGGATGATGGCGATCGCCTATTTCATGGTTCACGCCCAAAAGGGCTTTTTCCCCGCGAACAATATGGGCGATGCGGCGATCCTGTTCTGCTTTGCTTTCTTCTACCTGTTTTTCGCGGGACCTGGAGCCTGGAGTGTCGACAACCGGGGCTGAGCGAGATGACGAGCGCATTGTCGGAAATATTCACTTTGGCGGGCCATCGACCGGAACGGAGACGCTCTTGATGAGAGCGACGAGGAGACCCGTCGGCCGCGCCAACGTCGGAGACGCGGCGTCGCAGTATGATGGAATCCATGCCTTGCACTATGTGGGAAAGCGGGACCAAGAGGCTCCGATTGACGCTACGACGATCCTCACAGTCTAGAGCGGGATGAATTGAGGCTGAATCGAAGGGATTCCCCTAGGGTGGCAAATCTGATTCAACCTTCTTGCTAGGCAAGGAGGTTGGTAAGGATGGGCAAGCCTTATTCGATGGATCTTCGCGAACGGGTTGTTGCGTCGGTTGAGCGGGAGGGGCTGTCGCGACGGCAGGCCTCGGTGCGCTATGGAGTTGGTATCAGCACCGTCATCAGGTGGGTGCGCCGCTTGCGCGAAACGAGCAGCCTTGCACCCGGCAAGATGGGTGGGCACCGGCCGAAGAAGATTGCCGGTGAGCATCGGGACTGGCTTCTGGTGCGCTGCCGGGCCACGGATTTTACGCTGCGCGGTCTTGTGATCGAGCTGGCCGAGCGCGGCCTTGCGGTCGACTACCGCTCGGTGTGGGAGTTCGTCCACGCCGAGAAGCTCAGTCACAAAAAAGACGCTGATCGCGGCTGAGCAGGATCGCCCGGATGTGGCGCGCAGGCGGACACAGTGGGCAAAGTATCAGGACCGCATCGATCCTTCCCGTCTGGTGTTCATCGACGAGACATGGACCAAAACCAACATGGCACCGCTCAGGGGATGGGCGCCGCGCGGCGAGAGGATCAAGGCCAAGGTGCCGCACGGCCATTGGAAGACAATGACCTTCCTGGCGGCGCTGCGTCATGACTGCGTCGATGCACCATGGCTCATCGACGGACCGATCAACGGCGAGCGTTTTCAGCTCTATGTCGACAAGGTTCTCGTCCCAGTCCTCAAGCCCGGCGACATCGTCATCATGGACAATCTCGGCTCACATAAAGGCAAGGCCGTGCGCCGCGCCATCCGCGCGGCCGGCGCCAGGTTGTTCTTGCTGCCCAAATACTCGCCCGATCTGAACCCCATCGAGAAGCTCTTCGCCAAGCTCAAGCATTGGCTGCGCAAGGCTGCCAGACGAACAGTCGAGACCGTCTGCGAAGCCATCGGTCAGATCCTCGGCACCGTCACTTCAACCGAATGCAGAAATTACTTCACCGAGGCCGGGTATGTACCAACCTAAATTCATCCCGCTCTAGTACCAGCGCCCGCGGCCGTAGAAACCACCGCCGCCTAGCAGCAAAACAATAAGAACGATGACCAGAATCGTGGTGATACCGTTCGCCGCTCTTGCCCTGGGCAGGGCCTAATGCCTGTGACTTGATGCAGATAAACGTTCTGCGGAGCATTCCTGTTCCAGCGGACCTATCTGAAATGCGGATATCTTTCGCAGTTGGGGCAAGTGGTTCAAGCGACGACGTTCTGAAAAAACCTCGAGGGATGCTCAACCAGGTGCGGCACATAGTTCACGGCGACCTGCCGGACGTCGAATCGTCCTCGCCCATTGCAATCGGAGGATCTTATTTCTTGTATCATTGCGTTCAACGCTTGGATGGCGATTGAGCCATCGATAGAAAAAAGGCGAGCCCTTTCGGCCCGGCAGATTCCGGTCGAAACGCTCTCTTGTTGATCAGTTCGCGCCTCCGAGCTGTTTGGTCATCTTGCAGAAATTGTCGTGCGATTTTGCGATGGCCTGGTCGCCGCATTCCTTCGTTATTCCCGCTCGGTCTTCTTCCTTCATAGCCATCCATGCGGCTTTGAATTCCTTCTCCGACTTCATGGTCTTCATGCTGGCGTCCGTGAAGAAGGGTGACATCTTAGCCGGGTCGTCCAGTGCGGAAGTGCCGGTGCCGCCGCCGGCAAGTGCGGCGCCTGTCATCAACGAGAGAGCCATGGCGCCCATGCAGAGCATCTTGGTGTTCATGTCGAAAATCCTTTCGGTAGCTTTTGACGATCGTCCAAGCATCGATCATCTCAAAAAACGGGAAGAATTTAGAAAAGTTCCGCTTTCGTTCGGCCATGCATGTAAAAATTCATGCGCCGCTGGAACCTGGGCTCTTCGGCGTGTTTTCTTTCGATCTTATTGATCAGCCCGCGAGAGGTTCCCAATACGTGTTCCCAAACGAGCCCGCCTTCCTACCCGGGATGGCGGGTTTTTCCTGTTTGGAAGTGCGCTCGCAACGCGATAGGCCGCAGCGAGCGCTGCAGCAGTCTCGGCCGTCAACCTGACGGCGCCTCGAAAACCTCACCCCTGCGAAGGCACTTCGAAGGCATTTCAAAGAAGAGGGAAGCCGGTTCTGCGCCAACAAGAAACAGGCACAGGGAATACGGATGCTTGCGAATGCGTTGAAGCTGTCAGGAGCGACACCGGTCAATCCGGTTCAGTGACGCTCAAAACCGACTGCAAAAAAGGAAATGAAACCATGAAGAAGTCCCTTCTCACCGCCCTCGGTCTTGCGTTCGCGCTCGCTGTCTCGATGCCGGTCCTCGGCGCCAGCAGCGCCAACGCCGCTATGAGCCAGGCCCCCGCAGCGACGACCGCAACGACCACCTCGCAAGGCTCGGATGCTATGGCGACGAAGCAGGTCAAGAAACACGTCAAGAAGCATAAGAAGCACGCCAAAAAGCACACGATTGCCAAGAAGGCCTATTAAGGCGCTCACAGAACTTCCTGTTTTATGAGCGGCCGCTCCGGCTAGATTTGGCTGGAGCGGCGTTTTTCACACTTTTCCTGGAATCGCTCTAAAGTCGCTTAGCCGTTCTCAGAGGTCGCCGGAACCGCCGCACCTTACGCACGTTGCTCCTGAACAGTGCGCGATTGTCGCGCCAAGGGAGGAAGCAATGGGCGTCGAACAGGCACCGACCGCAAAGGGCAAGCAGGCCGCCAAGGGATTGAAGCAGGCGGCGGCGAAGGACGAGCGCAAGACCGAGGCCAAAACCGGCCGGCCGCTGGAAAAGGGCGCTGCGCGTTTCGAGGAGCGTTCGAAAAGCTCCGACGGCAAGAGCGCCGGTGCCAAGCAGAAGAGCTGAGGCCGCGCCGAGGTCAAGGCAGGCGGAAGCTGTCTGTTCAGCGGCCGGTTGCCCTCCGCTATGGCTCCGGGCGTTCGAGCCCTTGAAAGGTCCACCGGACCTTTCAATTTGCCTGCGGCAAATCGTTCTCTCACTCACGGACATCCTGCACCCAGCTTCTGGGGTGGCCGTCGACGCGGAACTGGAAGATGAAATAGGGCGGGATGCAGGTGCCCTCGCCAGGCTTGGCCTGGGGTAGGTCATCGTAGCCGGCGGTGCAGATATAGTCCTCGCGGCAGGGATGCGCCTTGTCGCAGGCGCGCAGGCCGGCGGTCTTGGTGAATTCCCGGGTGCAGAATTTGTGGTCCTTGCCTGATGCGATGCAATCGTTGAAGCCGGTCTTGGCCAGACGGCCGCATGTCGCCTCGTTGGGAAGCTTGTCACAGGTCGCCTTGCGCAGCATGCCGCCGGGAAAGCCGCCGGTCTTCTGTTCGGGGTTGTCGTAGCGCTGGCGCGCGGCGCCATAGCCGGCGAGTTTGACCACCGGCTTCTTGTCGCGCGCGGGATCGATGGCGCAGGCCTTGGCGGTGGCCGGCGAGAGCCGGCAATACTGGTCGTTGCCCCATGTCGACATTTTGATCTCGCCGAATTCGACGGGGTCGCCGACCGCGGTGCCCTTCTCGCTGACGCAAGTGCCGAAGCCCGGATGGATGGCGCTTTCGTGGACGCCGGCGCAGCGCAGGCCGGCACCACAGGTCCAGTCCTTGAAGCTTGCGTCCTCGCCGCGATAGCAGATCGAGCCCCAGCCATTGTAGAGGTCGGTGCCCTTCAGCGCTTCGGCATATTTCTGGTCCGGACGCGCGGCGAAACCTTTGGTGAAATCCGGATGGCCACCGGCAGCGAATTGCTCGACGATAGCGCGGCGGCGCGGCAGGTCGGCGAAGAACACCGCCGATCCCGGCACGAAGACGGCGTTGCGGCGCGGTTCGCTCGCCGGGTCGGCGCCAGTATAGTGGAAGCCGGCAATGCCATGCGTCTGGTGGCAGCCGGTGCAACTCATCTCGTTCAGCCGCAAATTGAAGCCGGCCACCGACTTGATGGTGGCGAGCGTGTTGCCCCTGGCGACGTAATCCTTCAGCGCCTTGTCGATATCGGCGTCGTCGACCAGCCCATAGGCGATGTTGTTCTGCGAGCGGCTCAAGCCTCCTGGTGCGACGGATACGGCGCTCTTGGCCAGGAATTTTTCGTCGATGAGCAGCCGGCCATGGTCGAGGTCGTAGATGTTGCGGTCGGTAAGCAGCCATTTGGCGAAGGACGGTCTGTCGGCCAGCACCGTCGCCCGGTCGATCTGGTTCTCCATCCTCGATTCATAGAAGCTTGAGGTCGCCGGACTCCATTTGAAGATTTTCAGCAGATATTCGGCGTGGCCGCCGAAATCGCGCCGCGTCGAGGCCGAGAGCCGCAGCACCTGCATGTTGAGCTCGAGCCGCATGATCTGCGAGGAATTGAGCATCGCGCCGGACAGCGGACCTTCGTCGGAACGCAGCCAGGCGGCCAACTGCTCGGGCGGCAGGTCCTTTTGGCCTGCTGCAAGCCAGCGCTGGGCGACGTCGGCGCAGGATACGTCGGTGGCGCTCGGCAGATCCTTCGAGGCGCGCGCCTGTGCCCGCACGGGCTTGGCGTTGAACACCAGGCTCATGGTCAGCGGCAGGCGCGAAGAGATGCGCTGCGCCACCTTGCCCTTGGCCGGCTTTTCGGCGACCGAATAGTGGAAGCGATAGATCAGCCGGATCTCGCCGCATTCGGTGTGGCCAAGATAGCCGCGATCCATGCGGTTGACGACGCCGGTCAGGTCCAGCGTCGAGCCGTCATCGTCGATGTATTTCGGATTGAATTTCTGGCTGGTGTCGCTCGATCTGGCCATGGCGGCGACATAGGGGTCTGGGCTGGTCTTCGGCTCGTCCGATATCTCCTGCTTGACAGTGTCGCGCACCGTGGCCAGGGCCGGCACGGAAAACAGGCCGCGATTGTCGACGTCGCGGGTGAGGCCGAGCGCGGGGCCGAGCAGGCGGCTGATGGAGAGGCCGCCGCGCTCCAGCGCCTGCAAGGTGGCGGGATCGGTGACAGCGACACTGGAATCGAGCGTGACCGCGCCGGCCGACCCGATCCCAAGGCAACCCAATGCCATCAGCAACGGCAGGAATTGGCCAATGATCCGCAAGCGCCCCTCGCTACACAGAAAATCAAACACTAGCGGTCTTCCCGATCTTCGGCCATGGGGCGACAGTCGCAGCAACGAACTTGGCGGCAAGAGTTCCGTCTGCTTCAATCCAAGGCATGAGCGAGGCCGCTCGCCGGCTTTGATCGCCTAAAGGCCATCGAAAAACACTGTGACTTGGCGCAACCATTGGGATAATTGTTTGTTGGGTTGAGCCGGCCTTGCCGGAGCAACGAGGAAGTTTATCACGGGGAGTTGCCATGCTCTGGAGAGGCCGTCGTCAGAGTGACAATATCGAGGACGACCGCAGCGACAGCGGCGGCGGCGGGATCGGCGGCGGTGGCGGCTTCCAGCTCCCCATCGGCGGCCGGACGGGTGGCGGCGGCAGCATCATCCTCGTCATCCTGGTGGTGATCGCCGGATGGTATTTCGGCTTCGATCCCTCGGCGATCCTGGGCGGTGGCGATGGCGGCCTGTTGCCGGGCGGCGGTGGCCAGATCACCGACAATGGCGGCGGCCAGGGCAGCGGCACAGCACCCGCCAATGACGAGATGAAGCAGTTCGTGGCGACCGTGCTGGCCGAGACCGAGGACACCTGGACCGGCATCTTCAAGTCGCAAGGCCTGACCTATGAGGACCCGAAGCTGGTGTTGTTTTCCGGCCAGGTCCGTTCGGCCTGCGGCTTTGCCTCGGCGGCGGCCGGCCCGTTCTATTGTCCGGGCGACCACAGGGTCTATCTCGACATGACCTTCTTCCAGGAGCTCGATCAAAAGTTCGGCGCTGCCGGTGAGTTCGCGCGGGCCTATGTCATCGCACATGAGGTCGGTCATCACGTGCAGAACCTCACCGGCATCATGGGCAAGTTCAACCAGATGCGGCAAGGCATGAGCGAAGCCGATGCCAACCAGCTGTCGGTGCGCATCGAGTTGCAGGCCGACTGCTTCGCCGGCGTGTGGGCGCACTACACCGCGCAGAAGGGCATTCTGGAGCAGGGTGATATCGAAAGCGCGCTGAACGCGGCCAAGCAGATCGGCGACGACACGCTGCAGAAGAAGATGCAGGGCTATGTCGTGCCGGAAAGCTTCAACCATGGCACCTCGCAGCAGCGGCAGACCTGGCTGGCGCGCGGCTACAAGAGCGGCAAGCTGTCGGACTGCAACACGATGAGTGGACCGCTTTAAGCACTCGACTTACCGCAATTCCCTGATGGCGAAGACGCCGTCAGGGGGTGTCAGGATCAAACATTCCTGCCTGTTCTCGCATTGTTCCTTTTTGCGGGTTCGCCTATAAGGTGCGTCCGCCTGCGCCAAGGCGGCCGGAGGAGCTTGACCCGTCATGATCGACCCCAAAACCGCCAGGCGGGGCCTCGCGCTCGTTTTCACCACGCTGCTGCTCGACATTATCGGCTTCGGCATGATCATGCCGGTGCTGCCGGCTTTTCTCAGGGAATTGACCGGCGTCGGCATTAGTGAAGCGGCGATCGAAGGCGGCTGGCTGTTCTTCGTCTATGCGGCCATGCAGTTCTTCTTCGCGCCGATCATGGGCGGCTTGAGCGACCGGTTCGGCCGGCGGCCGATCCTGCTTGCCTCGGTGCTGACCTTCTCCATCGACAATCTGATCTGCGCCATCGCCTGGTCCTATCCGATGCTGTTCATCGGCCGTGTGCTGGCCGGCATTTCGGGCGCCAGCTATTCGACGACGTCGGCCTTCATCGCCGACATCTCGAATGATGAGAACCGGGCGAAGAATTTCGGCCTGCTCGGCATTGCCTTTGGTGTCGGCTTCGTGATCGGGCCGGTGCTGGGCGGATTGCTCGGCACGTTCGGACCGCGCGTGCCGTTCTTTTTCGCCGCTGGCCTCGCCTTTGTGAACTTCCTGATCGCGATGTTCTTCCTGCCCGAAACGCTGGATGAAAAGCATCGCCGCCGCTTCGAGTGGAAGCGCGCCAATCCGGTCGGCACTCTGCTGCAGATGCGCCAGTATCAGGGCATCGGCTGGATCGGGCTGGTCTTCTTCCTGATGACGCTCGGCCACATGATGTATCCGGCGGTGTGGTCGTTCGTCTCCAACTACCGCTATGGCTGGAGCGAGCAGCAGATCGGTTTTTCGCTGGGGCCTTCGGCCTGTGCGGCGCGATCGTCATGGGCACGGTGTTGCCGCGCGTGATCCCCAGGCTCGGCGAATGGAGAACCGCGGTGATCGGCCTGACGTTCACGGCGGCGAGCGCGTTCGGCTATGCCTTCGCCTCGCAGGGCTGGATGATCTATGCGGTGATCGTCGTCGGCTGCCTGGAAGCGCTGGCCGATCCGCCGCTCAGAAGCCTCGCCGCCGCCAAGGTCCCACCTTCGGCACAAGGCGAACTGCAGGGCGCGATGACCTCGATCTTCTCGATCACCTCGATCATCACGCCGCTGCTCTACACCGCGATCTTCTCCTGGTTCACCGGACCAAGCGCGCCCGTGACCTTCGGCGGGGCGCCCTATCTGGTCGGTGCGTGTTTCCTGCTGCTGGCGGTTATCGTCTTCGTCACCAAGGTGGCGAGGCCGGCAACGGTCACAAATGTCACCACCGATGTCGCCGAAGATGGAGCGCAGGCATGAGCCATGACAGCCGCATCGCATTGACCAAGGAAGGGGTGTCGCTGTCGCGGCTGGTCTTCGGTGCATGGCGCCTGCTCGACGGTGACGCCCGCCCGGATGCCGATCAAGTCGCCCGGCTGATCGCCACCGCCGTCGACCTCGGCCTGACCAGTTTCGACCATGCCGACATCTATGGGAATTACGAGGTGGAAGCGGCGTTCGGCGCCGGGCTGTCGCGCTGGAAAGGCAAGCGCGAGGAGATCGAGCTGATCTCGAAATGCGACATCATGCTGGCCTCGGCCAACCGGCCGCAAAACCGGCTGAAGCACTATGACACCAGCGCCGCCCACATAAATGCCTCGGTCGACCGCTCGCTTGGCAATCTCGGCACCGATTATCTCGACCTGTTGCTGCTGCACCGGCCGGACCCGCTGATGGATGCCGACGAGACGGCGGCGGCATTGGCCGGACTGGTCAAGGCGGGCAAGGTGAGGGCGGTCGGCGTTTCCAATTTCACGCCGTCGCAGTTCGATCTCCTGGCCTCGCGGCTGCCGTTCGCGCTCGCCACCAACCAGATCGAGATGTCGGTGCTGAAGACGTCCGCGTTGACCGACGGCAGCCTCGACCATGCGCAGCGTCTGGGCTACGCGCCGATGATCTGGTCGCCGCTCGGCGGCGGCTCGCTGTTCACCGGCAAGGAAGCCCGAGAAGCTCGGGTGCGGGCAGCGCTCGCGGCGGTGGCCGCCGAAGTCGGCGCCGGCGATCTCGCCGCCGTTGCCATCGCCTGGCTGCTGCGGCATCCGGCCCGGCTGGTGCCAGTGCTGGGTTCGATGAGGCCGGAACGGCTGGCGGCCATGGTCAAGGCGCTCGACATCGTGCTCGATCGCCAGCAATGGTTCGCCATACTGGAGGCGAGCGAAGGCCGGCCGGTGGCGTAAGTTCAGGGATTAGGATTCAATCCACTCGGCAGGGACATCCAACGTCTTTGCCAGCATCGCGCTGGTCTGTGCCGATGGCTTGCGGCGATTGGATTCGAGGTCCGACAGGAAGCCCTGGCTGACACCGATCGCACTGGCCAATTCTGCTTGTGTCAGTTTGCGCCAGTTGCGAAGCGCCTTTAGGCGGCTGGAACCCCGCAAAATATCCATGGTTACGTCACCGGGCAGGGCCTTCTCGGTTTCGAGTTCAGCCTTCCGTTCGTCGTAGATCGCTACATCCGCGGCGTCTTTGAGGGCTTCTTCGGCGGCATGCAGCAATGCCTCGTAATCAGCCTTCGGAATGACGACCAGTTCTTCGCCGGTTGAGGTCTTTATGATTTGCGGGGCGTTCATGATGTCCTGTCCTATGGCCGACTGTAAGTCGTCGTCTCACGCTTGCCGATGTAGATCGCAAGGATGGTGGCGCGATCTTCATCGAATATGACGCGGTAGCGGCCGATCCGCAGCCTGTAGCCGTCCCTGCCGGAAAGACGCTTTACATCTCCACGGCCGGTGACGGCGTAAGCGATCAAACCTTCGGAGACCTGCTCGCGAATATCGGCGGGCAGGTTGTCGAGATCGCGAGCCGCCGATACCGAAAGGATGATCGTCTTCACGAAGAGCAATATCGCAGATTTATCGCTACGAGTTAAGCGATATTATCGCAAATCGCCAATCTTGCAGGATCAGGCCCGTTCGGCCAGCAATTCCTCGCCGCGCTTTTCGCGGATCAGGTTGACGAAGCGGCGGAACAGATAGTGCGAATCCTGCGGGCCGGGCGAGGCTTCGGGGTGATGCTGGACCGAGAACACCGGACGGCCGGTGAGCGCGATGCCGCAGTTCGAACCGTCGAACAGCGAGACATGGGTTTCCTCGACGCCCTCGGGCAGCGAGTCGGCATCGACGGCAAAGCCGTGGTTCATCGAGACGATCTCGACCTTGCCGGTGGTGTGGTCCTTGACCGGATGGTTGGCACCGTGATGACCCTGGTGCATCTTGGCGGTCCTGCCGCCGAGCGCAAGCGCCAGCATCTGGTGGCCGAGGCAGATGCCGAAGACCGGGATGTCGGTCTTGAGCAAATCCTGGATGACCGGCACGGCATAGCCGCCGGTGGCTTCCGGGTCGCCGGGGCCGTTGGACAGGAAGATGCCGTCCGGCTGCATGGCAAGGATTTCTTCCGAGCCGGTGCTGGCCGGAACCACGGTGACCTTGGCGCCGAGGCCGGCAAGCAGGCGCAAGATGTTGCGCTTGACGCCGTAGTCGATGGCGACGACATGCAGCGAGGGCTCAGCCTGTTCGCCAAAGCCTTCGTTCCACACCCACGGCGTCTCGCGCCAGACCGAGGACTGGCCCGAGGTGACCTCCTTGGCGAGATCGAGCCCGATGAGGCCCGACCAGGCGGCGGCGCGCTGCTTCAGATCGTCGAGGTCGAAGACGCCGTCGGGCGCATGCGCGATGACGGCGTTGGGCATGCCCTTTTCGCGGATCAGCGCGGTGAGCGCACGGGTGTCGATGCCCGACAGTGCGACGATGCCGCGCTTCTTCAGCCACTGGTCGAGGCCACCCGCGGCGCGGTAGTTGGACGGGTTGGTGACATCGGCCTTGAACACGGCGCCGACGGCGCCGGCGCGGGCGGCCGGGTTGAGGTCCTCGATGTCCTCGCCATTGGTGCCGATGTTGCCGATATGCGGGAAGGTGAAGGTGACGATCTGGCCGGCATAGGACGGGTCGGTGAGGATTTCCTGGTAGCCGGTGAGCGCCGTGTTGAAGCAGACTTCGGCGACGGCGGAACCGGTGGCGCCGAGGCCGCGGCCCTCGATGACGGTGCCGTCGGCCAGCACCAGCAGGGCGGTCGGCTTTTCGGTTGCCCAGGCGGGCGTCATCTCGGCCATGGCGGCACTCCTATCAGGCTGCGTTCCATGGGCCCGGCGGGCCATCCGCGCAGCAAACGACGCCGCGCCGATTTCTCGAGCCCCAGCGCGTCAATTCATTGTCTTATGCAAGGCCGAGTACATAGGGGAAGGTGCCAGAACGGTCAATGATACAGCCAGGGACCGGGATCGATTTATTTCGTCGAACAATATCAGTGGCTTGCCGCCCCATCCGGGATTTGCCTTGTGCTCCCGGCAAGGTTATGGTCCGCGCCGTTCGAAGGAGAGAAGCACAATGCGCGGAAAAATCGCCGAATCCCTGAAGAGCGCGATGAAGGCGCAGGACAAGCACCGGCTGCCGACATTGCGGCTGATCCAGGCCGCCATCCATGACCGCGACATCGCCAATCGCGGTTCCGGCAAGGACCCCGCCAGCGACGAGGAGATCCTGCAGATCCTGGCCAAGATGGTGAAGCAGCGCGAGGAATCGGCCAAGGCCTTCGAAGACGGCAAGCGCCCGGAACTGGCCGCTCAGGAACGCGGCGAGATGGAGATCATCCGCGGCTTCCTGCCGACGCAGCTCGACGATGCGGCGATCGCGGCGGCGGCACGCGAGGCGATTGCCGAAACCGGTGCGGCCAGCCAGAAGGACATGGGCAAGGTGATCGCCGCGCTGAAGCAGAAATATGCCGGCCAGATGGATTTCAGCAAGGCGAGCGGCATCGTCAAGGGGCTGCTGCAGTAGGGGGTGTCAAGGGCACCGCCAAGTCTGGCCTTGCGGCTCGAGCGCGAGGCGTAAGGCCGGCGCTTCCTGCTGGACATGATCCCATAACCGGTTGGCCACTGGCCCGTGCGGCCGGTCGCGGCGGCGCGCCACCACGAGTTCTTCGATACGGCCAGGCATGGGGCGGCCGGCAATGGAGTTCAGGCGGCCGTCGCGGAGCTCTTCCTCGATCAGGAAGCGGGGCAAATGGCCCCAGCCTAGGCCCTGCAGGATGATCTCCTTCTTCATGCCCTGGTCGGCCACCAGGCATTGTGGCGCGCCTTCGATCAGCGAATAGCTTTGTTGTGGCGAATGGCGGGAGGTGTCGCGCATGACGCATTGGGTGAGTGCCTGCAGCTGGTCGGGCGTGATCGGCTCTTTGATACGTTCCGGCAGAAAGCCAGGCGCCACCACGGGAATGAACGGCACCTTGCAGAGATCGACCCACTCCACCCGCGCATCGCCCTTGTCGATCCAGTGCAGGATCAGATCGGCCTCGTCGTCGAAGAGGCGCTCCCACGGACCGCCGACGGCCTCGAAGTGCAGATGCAGGCGCGTGCCCGGGCATTGGGCGAAGAAGCGCCCGAGCATGCCCAGCACTTGCGGGCGCGGGCAGAGGTCGCCGATCACGACATGGATCTCGCTTTCCTCACCCATCGAGAGCTGGGCGGCGTGCACCCGCAGGCCCTCCAGTTCGCGCAGCAGCGATTGCGCCCGGCGGTGGAACGACAGCCCCGCCTCGGTCGGGCGCACGCGATAGCCGCTGCGATCCAGGAGAACTAGAGCGGTTCGCATTTAGGTTGACTTGTATCCGGCGCTTTCGATGTAGTTGTTACATTCATTTGAGGTGACGACGTCGAGGGTGCTGGCGATGGCGCTGTGTACGGCCTGGATGCTTCGCTTGGCGGCACGTCGCATGCAGTGCTTGAGCTTGGCGAAGAGCTTCTCGATTGGATTGAGATCTGGACTGTAAGGCGGCAGGAAGAAGAGCCGCGCACCGGCGGCCCTGACGATGTCGCGGACGGCTTGGCCCTTGTGAGATCCGAGATTGTCGAGAATGACGATGTCACCCGGCTTCAGGGTCTTGATGAGTTCGGTTTCGACATAGACACGGAAGGCCTGCGCATTGATGGGTCCGTCAATGACCCAAGGCGCCTCTACCCGATCATGCCGCAGTGCGGCGATGAAGGTCATCGTCTTCCAATGACCATATGGCGCGTGAGCCATCAGCCGCTTGCCGCGCACACCCCAGCCGCGCAACGGCGCCATGTTGGTCTTGACCCACGTTTCATCCAGGAAGACCAGGCGCGTTGGGTCAATGCGGGTCTGATAGCGCATCCATTGCGTCCGCCGACGCATCAGCTTTGGCTTGAGTTGCTCAGCCGGCAGAACGGTTTTTTTAAAACTCTTGCCCTCGCGATGCAGGAAGCGACCGACGCTGGCAGGGTGGATGATGAGACCCCGGTCAGCCAGTGCGGCCGTCAATTCATGAAGCGTTATGTTGGCATCCCGCTCGACCTCGCTCAGGACGAAGGCACGATGCTCCCCGTCAATCAGATAGGGTCGATGACCGCCCATCTTGCCGGGTGCCGCACTGCCCAGCCGACGCTTGCGCGCCGCCCACTTGATCACGCTCGAAACTGCCACCTTCAGTGCCGCGGCCACCTCTCGGCTCGTCTCGCCTTCTTCAAGGCGAGCCAACGCCCGTTCCCGCAAATCCATCGAATAAGGCTTGGCCATCTGTCCCGACCTCCAACGGTCAGAACATCGAATCTGATTTGCTCAGTCTTGGGAATCCCGATTCAGACAAAACGCGAACCGCTCTAGATCGAGCTGCCGTTCGAGTTTGGCGACGGCGGCGAACACCGCCGGGTGCGAGCGATGCAGCAGGACGGCTGCCGGCTGGAAACCGCCGGTGCGGATCACCGCATCGAAACATTGCAGATCGTGCAAGGTGAAGTTGGTCATGTCAGCTTTGACTACAGAGTTTGTCCTATCTTTGTAATATCAACAAAAACATGTCGCGGCTACGCTCCGCCTCATTCAAACGTTCCAGAAGGAATTTTCATCATGAGTGAGCTGAATTTCGTGACTGTCGGCGATGGCACGCGCATCGGCTATCGCTTCGACGGCGATGCCGCAAAGCCGGTGCTGGTGCTGTCGAACTCCATCGGCACCACGCTGCACATGTGGGACGGGCAGGTCGGCGAATTGTCCAGGCATTTCCGCGTTCTGCGCTACGATTTTCGCGGCCATGGCGGGTCAAGCGTCCCAGTCGGCGCCTCTTCGCTCGACCGGCTTGGCCGCGACGTGATCGAGTTGCTCGATGCGCTCGGCCTTGGTCGTGTGCATTTCCTCGGCCTGTCGCTCGGCGGCTTCGTCGGGCAGTGGCTCGGCATCCATGCGCCCGAACGCGTCGACCGGCTGATCCTGAGCAACACCTCGTCTCATCTCGGGCCGGCCAGCTATTTCGACGAGCGGATTGCCGTTGTCCGGCAGGCGCCGGACATGTCGGAAACCGCCGAAATCTTCCTCAACAACTGGTTCCCCGCGCGGATGGTGGCGGCCAACGCACCGGTGATTGAGGAGTTTCGTACTATGCTGCTGGCGATCGACCGACAAGGCCTGGCAGGCCTGTTCGCCGCGGTTCGCGACGCCGATCTTCGTCGCACGGTGGCGCTGATCAACCGGCCGACGCTGGTGATCGCCGGCGAGCACGACAAGGTGACGGCGGCCAGCCACAGCGAGCTGATCGCCGCAGCGGTGCCCGGCGCGAAGCTGGTTGTCCTGCCCGCGGTTCACCTGTCAAACGTCGAGTATCCGGCAGAGTTCATAGAGGCGGTGCTCGATTTCCTGCACTGAACCGGCGCGGGGTGAGTGAGGTTCGCAGCCTGTTATGGAGCGGACTTCACGGCTTGCACATCGGCAGCGGCTGCGCGGGTGGTGCGGGATGATCCTTCTTGTACTGGGCGATCATCGGCTCGAGGGTTTTTTGCGGCCAGAATTTCGGTGCGCCAATTTCCTTCAGGCAGGATGCGTTCCAGTAATGCGCCTCGCCGGATGGCGAATGGCCTTTCGCCGCTTGTGCGACGGCGGCGATGTCGCGCGATTCCGGGTAGATGTAGAGCGTCGTCGGGTTGTCCTTGACCATGGCGATGATCTGCTGCGCATCCGCCGGCGACCAGCTGGTGCAGCCATTGCTGCGGCCGCCGGCATAGTCCACCAGCTTGCCGAACGGCACCAGACCATCATGGTCGGCATAGGAGCTGTTGGGGCTTTTGCGCATGCACATGGCCCGCAGCACCTGCGCCGCGTGGCCGCCGATCACGCGCTGCCTGGCATTGGCGGCTTCGCCTTCGCCGTCGAACTGGATGAAGGTGCGCAGGAAAGCCGCGTCCTGTTTGGCGCCGGTGCGATAAAAACCCTTGAACGACGTTTTCGACTCCCGGGTCATGTAGGCGCCACCGGCCGTCAGTTCCGAATCCATGGCATTGCCGAAATTCTTGGAGCACCGCCTGCCGTTTGAAAAATCGACCGTGCCCTTCAGGTTCTTGCCGGCCCCGTGACCCGATGCGATAGCGCGAAACGACTGGCTGGCTTCGCAGACGACGTAGTACCGGCGCCCGAGCACGCCATTGCCGAGATCGCCGGGACGTGTCGCATCCATGGCGAAATAGCAGGGGTTCCTGACCGCGCCTTGCGCCACCTTTTTCTGGTAAAGCGCGCGCGCTCGCTCCAGCACCACTTGAGAGATCTGGCCATCACTGTCGCCGATATGCGCCTGCAGCCAGGCCGGGATAGCCGAGGGCGCGGCGAAGGATCGAACCGTCGCCGTCAGGGCAATGACGATGATGAGAAGGCTGAGGGTGACGACGACACCCAACGAGACAGATCTCAACCGCACCGGTTCAATTCTCCTGCCGAAGCCATGCGAATCTTTGGCGGTGTTATATCCGCAATCAATCATAAAATGTCCCGCGCCCATCGGCGAGACACATCTTGTTCAGCGCGCCTGGTAACGATCGTTTTGCGATCAACCAGCCGCACTGCAGGTCAACCCAGCACAGTTGCGCGCGGCCAAGCCAAGCTGGACAGGCTGGGAGGACGATCTATAACTATCAATAGCAAAATAATTATGGATCGTCTTGAATGGATCCCCTCAGTGACGTCATTGTTCTTCTGCAACCCAGCACGGCGATTTCCAAGCCCATCAAGGGTCGTGGCCGATGGGGTATCCGTTACGCCGCATATGATGCGCCCGGCTTCACCATAATCGTGGAGGGGACGTGCTGGATCGCGTTCGAGGGCCAGGATCCGGTCAAGTTCGAGAAAGGCGACTTCCTCCTCTTGCCTTCCACACCGCCATTCTCCCTCAGCAGCCATCCGGGCATCGACTGTGAGCTCAGGGCGCCGATGGACATTGCCATCCGGCACGGTGACCCAGATGGAGAGCCCGACTTTGTCGCGCTCGGCGGTACGTTCCGGATCGAGCCGGTCAACGCCCCGCTCCTGGTTGCGCTCCTTCCGAGCGTCATTCACGTGCCGGTATCGCAGGGGCGTTCCGGCAGGCTTGGCAAGGTTATCGAGCTCATCATGGAAGAGTGCGAGAACGAAGATCCGGGCAAGGAAATGGTTTTGCAGAGATTGCTTGAGGTTCTGCTCGTGGAAGCGCTGCGATGGCATGGCATCGCCTACGGCGCAGCTGGCCTGCTCAGCGGGATGCGGGACCCGGTGCTCGCGCGCGTGCTGCGCGCAATGCACGAGGATGTCCGGGCGGGCTGGACGGTCGCGGAACTCGCTAGGGTTGCCGGGCTCTCGCGGTCGGCGTTCGCGGCTCGCTTTGTGGACGTGCTGGGTTGCGGCCCGATCGAGTATCTGGCTCGCTGGCGCATGGCGCTGGCCAAGGATGCTCTCATCCGCGGCTCGAAAACCTTGGACAAAATAGCAGATGAGATCGGCTACGAGTCAGCCAGCGCCTTCAGCACGGCCTTCAGGAAACGGCTTGGCTGCTCGCCGGGAAGGTTCGCCCGCGGCGGCGGTGTCGGCGTAACCGGCTGAGGCTGTTCCCTCGCGGCGAGGCCTCTTCAAACGCTTCCGCTGATAGCCCCGTCCACCTGCTCTCGCTCGCCCTAAGCGATTTTTGGACAGTTGGAAATAAAAATCGGACTATCAATTATAGATCGTCTGCGTTGGCATGCCTACGAAGGGTTTATCGAAACCAACGGAGCTTACCATGCAAACGATCCTGATCACTGGCTGTTCTTCTGGCTACGGCCTCGAGACGGCCCGCCATTTCCTCGCCAACGGGTGGAATGTCATTGCCACCATGCGGACACCGCGAGAGGACATACTGCCGCGCTCGGAGCGCCTGCGGATCCTGCCCCTGGACGTCACCAGCGAGGCCAGCATCGCGGCGGTGGTCAAAGCCGCCGGTCCGATCGATGTTCTGGTCAACAATGCAGGCATCGGCGTGGTCGGCGCCTTTGAAGCGACTACGATGTCGCACATCCGCAAGGTCTTCGAGACCAATACGCTTGGCGTGATGGCGATGGCGCAGGCCGTGATCCCGCAGATGCGCGCGCGTCGGTCCGGGGCGATCGTCAACGTCACCTCCAGCGCCACGCTGGCACCGATGCCCCTGGCGGCGGCCTACACCGCCAGCAAGCAGGCCATCGAGGGTTTCACCGGATCGCTCGCGCACGAACTCGGCTATTTCGGGATCCGCGCCAAGCTGGTCGAGCCCGGATACGCGCCAACAACGCGGTTTACGCAAAACACTTCAGTGCGCATCGAAGACATGATCCCCGAAGCCTACGCCGATTTCGCGGCACCGATCTTCGCTGCCTTCGCCCAGCCCGCGCTGATCACCAGGGAAAGCGACGTCGCCGAAGCCGTCTGGGCGCGGTCCACGACACTTCAGGTCAACTCCGCTTTCCGGCTGGCCCGGATGCGGTCGCGTTGGCAAACGCGGGCTGAAGCGATCAGAGCGAGATCCGCTTCCAGACGGCTTGAGCGCTCCGGCAGCGAAGGCTATCCCTGCCTTACTTGGAGAGCATGGATCATGGTCGAGATCGTCAAACCAGCGCTTGAACATCTGCCGTCCTACAAGGCGGCGCTCGAGCGTGGCTGGTCGCCGGACAATGTTCGGCTCATGGAGGCGACGCGCGAGCAGCTTGCGGCCATAGAGGACGATCCGGTGGCGTTCCTGGCCAGCCTCGATGATCCCGAAGCCAGGGGTGGCCCGATCACCTTGCCCGACGGCACGCAAGTGCCGCGCCTGCCGGGCTTCCGCCGCTGGATCTGGGATGGCGAGGCGTCCGGCTCGATCGCCTTTCGCTGGCAGAAGGGCACGGCGACGCTGCCGTCGCATGTGCTTGGCCATATCGGCTATGCGGTGGTGCCGTGGAAGCGGCGGCGCGGCTACGCCACGCAGGCCCTGCGGCTGATGCTCGACGAGGCGAGGGCGGTTGGCCTGCCCTATGTCGAGATCACCGCCAAGCCGGGCAACCCGGCCTCGCACAAGGTAATCCTGGCCAATGGCGGCAAACTCGTCGAGCGCTTCTTCGAGGACGCCGCCTATGGCGGGGTCGAGAGTTTACGGTTCCGGATCGAGCTGTAGGTTGGAGGTTGGGCAGCCTGCAGCCTGTCCTCATTTTCGAGCGTCGGCTCCGACAATAGGGGACATCTTACCCGTGCTCGTCGGCACACAGCGCATGATCGGACAGCGCGCGGATGACGTAGCAGTCGCCGACCGTCTTGCCGTTGCAGCAGGAGGCGATGCGCTCCAGTTCGGTTTCCAGCCGCTTCAGCTGGGCGATCTTTTCGCGCACGGAGATCAGCTGTTCTTCGGCGATCTTGTCGGCATGGCCGCAAGGCTGCTCAGGGTGGCCGCTCAATTCGATCAGAGCGCGGATATCGTCGACGGCAAAGCCGAGGTCGCGGGCGTGGCGGATGAAGGCCAGCCGTTCCAGCTCCTGCCTGGAGTAGCGACGCTGGTTGCCTTCCGATCGCTCGGGCGCGGCGACCAGGCCCATCTGCTCGTAGTAGCGGATGGTCGGCACCTTGACCCCGGTGCGGCGGGAAAGATCACCGATCGAAAACATGCATTTTGCCTCTTGAAGCTCTAGTGACTAGAGCAATTACAGTGCCTGACATCAGGGTTCAAGGCCCGTGCGGCGGCATCGCCGCGCGGGTAAACGAGCAGACAGGTGATGCGATGACGGCTCCTCTCAAGCAGACACGGTTCAAGATCGGCGGCATGGATTGCGCTTCCTGCGCGGCCAAGATCGACACGGCGGTACGCCGCCTCGACGGCGTCGCCGACGTCTCGGTTTCAGTGACCGGCGCCAGCATGACGGTCAGCCATGGCCGGCCGCTCAATGACGACAAGGTGCTGCGGCAGGTGGCGCGGCTGGGCTACGGCCTCGTCAAGGCGGGAGCCGGGACCGGTGGGCCAGCGGCCAAGGCGCATGACCGTGCCGCTCATGATCACGAAGGCCATGACCATGGCCAGCAAATCACCGAAGAGGCCGCAGGGTCATCCCACCTCCACAGCCACGCCGAGCCGGGGCAGGCGTGGTGGCGTAGCCGCCGCGCGGCGCTGACGCTGGCTTGTGCGGCAGCGCTTCTGGCCGCCCATGGCATGGGCCACCTGTTCCCGTCGGCCGAGCGCTGGGTCTTCCTGGCAGCGCTGCTGGTTGGCCTGGTGCCGATCGCGCGGCGCGCGTTGATGGCGGCTTTGGCCGGCACACCGTTCTCGATCGAGATGCTGATGACCATCGCCGCTGTCGGTGCTGTGATGATCGGCGCCACGGAAGAAGCGGCAGCCGTGGTCGTGCTGTTCCTGATCGGCGAGCTGCTGGAAGGGGTCGCCGCCGGCCGTGCGCGGGCCAGCATCCAGGGCCTTGCCGGTCTGGTGCCGAAGACGGCGCTGGTCGAGCGGGGAGGCGGCACGGTTGAAGTTCCCGCCGAACAGCTTGGCGTCGGCGACGTCATCGTGGTGCGGCCGGGCGACCGCATCCCGGCCGATGGCGAGATTGTCGAAGGTTCGAGCGATATCGACGAGGCGCCGGTGACCGGCGAAAGCACGCCGAAGCGCAAGGGTGTCACGGAACCGGTCTTCGCCGGCACGATCAACAGCGATGGCGTGCTCAAGGTGCGGGTGACGGCGGCCGCTTCCGACAACACCATTGCCCGGGTCGTGCGCCTGGTGGAGGAGGCGCAGGAGGCCAAGGCGCCGACCGAGCGCTTCATCGATCGCTTTTCGCGCACCTATACGCCCGGCGTTCTGGCGGTCGGCGCGCTGGTGGCCGTGCTGCCGCCGCTCGTCGCCGGCGGTGACTGGAACGAATGGATCTACAAGGGCCTGGCGATCCTTTTGATCGGTTGCCCCTGCGCGCTGGTCATCTCGACGCCCGCGGCGATCGCCGCCGGGCTGGCGACCGGCGCGCGGCGCGGCCTGCTGATGAAGGGCGGTGCGGTGCTCGAAGGCTTTCGCCGGATCACGGCGGTGGCCTTCGACAAGACCGGCACGCTGACAGCGGGCAAGCCTGTCGTTACCGACATCGTCGCCTACAGCCGCGATGAGCGCAGCGTGCTGGCGCTGGCGGCCGCGCTCGAGCAGGGCTCCAGCCATCCGTTGGCGGTGGCGATCCTGGGCAGAGCCAAGGCCGACAAGGCGCCGGTGCCGCCGGCGCTCTCGGCAAAGGCGATCTCCGGCAAGGGTGTCGAGGGCAGCGTCGGCGGCGTGGCCGTCTTCCTGGGCTCCGGCCCGGCGGCAGGCGAGCGCGCAGACATGACGCAAGCGCAGCGTCTTGCCGTCGACAGCCTCAACGGCCAGGGCAAGACGATGTCGGTGCTGGTCGCCGATGGCATGGTGGCCGGGCTGATCGCCATGCGCGACGAACCGCGGCCGGATGCGGCGGCCGGCATCATGGCACTCAAGGCCGAGGGCATCCGCACGGTGATGCTGACCGGCGACAACCGCCGCACGGCTGAGGCAATAGCCGCTTTGCTCGGCATCGAGGCGCGGGCGGAATTGCTGCCGCAGGACAAGCAGCGCATCGTCGGCGAATTGCAGCGCGAAGGGCTGAAGGTGGCCAAGGTCGGCGACGGCATCAACGACGCGCCGGCGCTCGCCGCCGCCGACATCGGCATCGCCATCGGCGGCGGCACCGATGTGGCGCTGGAGACGGCCGATGCGGCGATCCTGCATGGCCGCGTCATGGACGTTGCCCGCATGGTGCGGCTGTCGCGGGCGGTGATGGCCAATATCGGCCAGAACATCACCGTGGCGCTGGGGCTGAAGGCGGTGTTCCTGGTCACCACCATTTTGGGCATCACCGGCCTGTGGCCGGCGATCCTGGCCGACACCGGCGCCACCGTGCTGGTTACTGCCAACGCCATGCGTCTCTTGCGCTGGCGCGGGTAAGGGTCGGAGGCCACCGTTCAGCGGCAGCCGTCAGGGGTGGATATCCATGGCGAGTGCCGCGTCTTTCTGGTTCTCCAGTTCCGCGAGCCTGCCCCGGAGCGCGCCGCGGATCGAGGCGTAGGCGGCGGCGCCGAAGGTCAATCGTCGTGGCGCGGGATCCTGCTCCACCGAGGCGATCATCGCTTCGACCATCTTGCCGGGATCTCCCTTGATGTCGAACGAACCCTCGGAAAAAGCCCGGCGCAGGTCGCCGACCGGCGTGTTCGCATAGGCATCCGCCGGCCCGGAACTGACCAGGCTGGCGCCAAAATTCGTCTGCGTCGGGCCTGGCTCGACGAGCGTCAGGCCGATGCCGAACGGCGCGACCTCCTGCCGAACGGATTCGACAAAGCCTTCAATGCCCCATTTGGTGGCATGATAGAGGCTGAAACCGGGATAAGCCATCTGTCCGCCCTCCGAGGAGACTTGCAGGATGCGGCCGCCGCCCTGTTTCCTCAGATTCGGCAGTGCTGCCCGGATCAACTGGATGGAGCCGATGAGATTGGTATCGATCAGGTCGCGGATCTGGCTGTCGTCCAGTTCTTCGGCAGCGCCGAACAGGCCGTAACCCGCGTTGCTGACGATGACATCGATGCGCCCCAGCTCGCCAAAGGCCTTGTCGACCGTTGCCCGGATCGCATCGCTGTCGGTCATTTCAAGCGAAGCGATCCAGAGGCGATCGCCATGGTGTGCCTTCAGATCGGCGAGCGCCTGCGGTTTGCGCACCGTTGCGGCGACACAGTCGCCACGGGCCAGAAGCCTTTCCGTCAAAAGCCGTCCGAAGCCGGATGAGGTGCCGGTGATGAACCATGTCCTGGTCATGGAAATGTCCTTTCATTGCTGACTTCGGCCAAGACTACGCCATCAAACTCATGATACTATCCGTTCAATTTCATATAGCTTGATGAAGATTTCCCATGAATGGCAAGCCCGGACTTCCCGAATTGACAGCGCTCGCCGCGATTGTCTCGCATCGCAGCTTCCGCAAGGCGGCCGACGATCTCGGCCTTTCGCCTTCCACGCTCAGCCACATGATGAGGACGTTGGAGCGGGGCATGGGCGTGCGCCTGCTCAACCGCACCACGCGCAGCGTGGCACCCACCGAGGCGGGCGAGCGGCTGGTCACGCGCCTGCGGCCGCTTTTGTCGGATATCGACGCGGCACTGGCCGAGGTCGACGACTTCCGTGGTCTTGTGTCAGGGACGCTGCGGATCAACACCAGCGAAATCGGTGCCCGGTTGCTGCTTGGATCCGTGGTGCCGACCTTTCTTCAGCGCTGCCCCCCAGGTTTTGCTCGATCTCGTCACCGAGGGAAGACTGGTCGATATCGTCGCCGAAGGCTTTGATGCTGGCATCCGCCTGGGCGAGGCCGTGCCGCAGGATATGGTCGCGGTGCGCTTCGGCGGGCCGACACGCTTCATTGCTGTCGCGTCGCCAGCCTATCTCGCCGGCCGCCCGGTCCCGAACGTGCCGGACGATCTCAGGGATCAAGCCTGCATCCGGTTCCGTCTGCCGAGCGGCAAGCCCTACCGTTGGGAGTTCGAAAAACATGGCCAGGAGATCGCCATCGATGTTCCCGGCGCCTTGACGCTCGACAATATGGAGTTGATGGCCGAGGCAGCCGCCGGCGGTATGGGGATCGCATACATCTCGGACAAATCCGCCAAGCCTTATCTCGAACGGGGAGCGCTCGTCACTGTGCTGGACGATTGGTGTCCGTCCATTCCCGGCCTGTTCCTCTATTATCCTGGCCACCGGCTGGTGCCGCCGGCGCTACGCGCTTTCATCGACGTGTTGAAGGAGACGAAGGGATGAAGCTGCTACTCGGCGGGTGCCGTCAGCGGTGGCGTGGCGTTGCTGCGCCCTTCCCAGACCTGGGAGACGACTGCGACCACCACGGCGACCAGCATCGCCAAAGCGCCGACGACCGGCAGGCTGCGGTAGCCGTAGCCGGCATTGAGCATGGCGGCGCCCAGTGACGCGGCGAGCGCGATGCCGACATTGAAGCCGGACGGGATCAGCGAGGAGGCGAGGTTGGAGGCATCTGCGGTCCACGCCAGGATGCGGGTCTGGATCGGCGTGCCGATGGCGAAGTTGAGGCCGCCCCAGATGACGATCGCGACAACCATCGGCACGGGGTAGGGGCTGACGGCATAGATGACCGCCAGCGTCACCGCCTGCAGGGCAAGCATGGTGATCAGCGAGGGCATCAGCTTCCAGTCCGACAGCTTGCCGCCGAGGAAGACGCCAAGGGTGGCGCCGACGCCGTTGAGCAGCAGCACCCAGGGCACCAGGTCCTCGTCGAGCCCGGTGACCTCCAGCAGGGTCGGCGTGATGTAGGTGAACAGGCAGAACTGGCCGAGCATCAGCATCAGCATCAGGATCAGCGACGTCCAGACCTGCTGGCGCGCCAGGACGCGAACCTCGCGGGCGAGGCCGGCGGGCTTGGCCTGATATCCAGCGGTACGCGGCAGAAGGGCTGCCATGGCAAGGGTTGCCGCCACGCCCAGCGCGCCCATCACCCAGAAGGTGGCGCGCCAGCCCCAGATGTTGCCGATCGCGGTGCCGGCCGGCACGCCGATGACGTTGGAGACGGTGAGGCCTGACAGGATGACCGCCACTGCCATGCCGCGTTTGTCCTCGGGAACGAGGCCGACGGCAACCACCATGGCGACGCCGAAATAGGCGCCGTGCGCGACTGCCACGGCAATGCGCAGCAGCAGCATCGAGGTGAAGTCTGGCGCCAGTGCGCAGGCCGCCTGGCCGATGGTGAAGGCGATGGCAAGGCCGAGCAGCAGGGTTTTGCGCGGCAGCGACTTGGTCGCAAGCGCCAGCAGCGGGCCGCCAATGGCGATGCCGCAGGCATAGCCGGAGACGAGATAGCCTGCCGAGGGAACCGAGACGCCAAGCCCCTCCGCTACCTGCGGCAGAACGCCGGCAATGACGAATTCGGTGGTGCCGAAAGCAAAAGCGGCGATGAACAGGGCGATAAGCGGAAGCGACATGGGGAAAGCCTTGGCTGGAACGGCCTCAAACCACGGATGGGCGGCACAGGCAATCCAGAAATTTTGTCGCGACTTTAGAGCGGTTCGCGTTTTGTCTGAATCGGGATTCCCAAGACTGAGCAAATCAGATTCGATGTTCTGACCGTTGGAGGTCGGGACAGATGGCCAAGCCTTATTCGATGGATTTGCGGGAACGGGCGTTGGCTCGCCTTGAAGAAGGCGAGACGAGCCGAGAGGTGGCCGCGGCACTGAAGGTGGCAGTTTCGAGCGTGATCAAGTGGGCGGCGCGCAAGCGTCGGCTGGGCAGTGCGGCACCCGGCAAGATGGGCGGTCATCGACCCTATCTGATTGACGGGGAGCATCGTGCCTTCGTCCTGAGCGAGGTCGAGCGGGATGCCAACATAACGCTTCATGAATTGACGGCCGCACTGGCTGACCGGGGTCTCATCATCCACCCTGCCAGCGTCGGTCGCTTCCTGCATCGCGAGGGCAAGAGTTTTAAAAAAACCGTTCTGCCGGCTGAGCAACTCAAGCCAAAGCTGATGCGTCGGCGGACGCAATGGATGCGCTATCAGACCCGCATTGACCCAACGCGCCTGGTCTTCCTGGATGAAACGTGGGTCAAGACCAACATGGCGCCGTTGCGCGGCTGGGGTGTGCGCGGCAAGCGGCTGATGGCTCACGCGCCATATGGTCATTGGAAGACGATGACCTTCATCGCCGCACTGCGGCATGATCGGGTAGAGGCGCCTTGGGTCATTGACGGACCCATCAATGCGCAGGCCTTCCGTGTCTATGTCGAAACCGAACTCATCAAGACCCTGAAGCCGGGTGACATCGTCATTCTCGACAATCTCGGATCTCACAAGGGCCAAGCCGTCCGCGACATCGTCAGGGCCGCCGGTGCGCGGCTCTTCTTCCTGCCGCCTTACAGTCCAGATCTCAATCCAATCGAGAAGCTCTTCGCCAAGCTCAAGCACTGCATGCGACGTGCCGCCAAGCGAAGCATCCAGGCCGTACACAGCGCCATCGCCAGCACCCTCGACGTCGTCACCTCAAATGAATGTAACAACTACATCGAAAGCGCCGGATACAAGTCAACCTAAATGCGAACCGCTCTAGGTTTTCTTGAGTGGGGGGTGGGGGGCGGTTCTTCCTTCTCCCCCTGTGGGAGAAGGTGGATCGGCGCGCAGCGCCGAGACGGTTGAGGGGTGGGTGACGGAGTGCCGTCCTCGCCAAGCTGGAACACCCCTCATCCGACCTCGCTTCGCGAGGCCACCTTCTGCCACAGGGGGAGAAGGGAAAAGCGGCGCTTGCCTCAGCTCGCCTTCAGCCGCGACCCGGTTAGCAGGCCGCGCTCTTCCAGCACCGGGTAGGCCATCGAGGCCAGCAGCGAGTTGATCTGCTTCAGGTCGCGGATGGTGTCGAGGTGGATCGAGCTGGTTTCGACGCTTTTGGCGGTGCCTTCGCGCAGCCGCACGAAATGGCTGGCGCTGGTTTCCTTCTCGCGGTCGCGCAACTGGTCCTTCTCCAGCACCAGTTGGCGGGCCGTTTCGGGGTCGCGCGAGACCAGGACGTTGAAGGCAAGTCTTGCATTGGCCAGCACCGAGGCGTGGAAGGCGGACAATTCGCTCCAGCCCTCGTCGGTGAATTCCAGCCCGTGTTCAATCTTCTTCTTCACATGCACCAGCATGTTGCGCACGATGATGTCGCCGACCTGCTCGAGCTTGACGCAGGCGCCGATCAGTTCCTGGCAGCGCAGCGCCTCGTCCTCGGTCAGCGGGTTCTTGGTGACCTTGGCGAGGTAGAGTTTTATCGCCGCGTGCTTGCGGTCAACGCGGTCGTCGAGGGCGGCAAGTGCCTTGATCTTGTCGGCGTCGGCGCTCTCATAGAGCTCGATGATGCGCTTCAGCATGATCTCGACCGTCTCGCAGACCCGCACCACCTCGCGCGTGGCGTTGGCCAGTGCCTGGCTCGGCACATCGAGCGCGCTCTCGTTGAGCGCCGACAACTCGATGACGTCGAGCGAGGCGGCCGGCGCCGGCTTGGTGCCGAGCGCCACGATCTTCTCCGAAGCGCGATAGACGAAGCCGGCCAGCGGCAGGCCGGCAAGCAGGATGATGACGTTGAACAGGATGTGGGCGTTGACGATCTGGTCCGCCGCCGTCGCGCCGAGGAAGCCGACATGCGGGCGGACGATCATGAACAGGATCAGCATGACCAGCGAGCCCAGCCCGCGCATCAGCAGATTGCCGATCGGCACGACGCGCACGGCGGGGCCGGTCGAGCGCGTCAGCATCGGCGCGATGATCGAGGAGCCGAGATTGACGCCGAGGATGAGGACGACGCCGAGTTCCGGGCTGATCAGGCGCGGCCGGCCAGCGTCGCCATCAAAAGCACCGCCGCGATGCTCGACTGGAACAGCCAGGTGATCAGCGCAGCCAAGAGATAGGCGGTGATGGAATCGCTGGAGAAGTAGTTGATGATGACCGGCATCAGCTGGCTGTTGCGCAGCGGCTCGGATGCCTGGCCGATCATTTCCAGCGACAGGATCAACAGGCCGATGCCGACCAGGATGCGGCCGGTCTGGCGCCAGTCGCGCCGCTCGGTGGCCATGAACATCACCGTGCCGGTGATCAGGCAGAGCGGCACCAGCAGCGTGAGATCGAAGGTCAAAAGCTTGACCACGAGCGCCGAGCCGATCTCGGCGCCGCGCACGGCCAATTGGCCGGCGGCACCCGAGACGATGCCGGAACCGGCGAAGGAGCCGACCAGCAGCGTCACCGCGGTCGAACTTTGCAGGGCGATGGCGAGGCCTGTGCCGGCCAGCACCGCCATGATCGGATTGCGCATGGTTGCGCGCAGCCTGTGGCGCAGCACGTCGCCATAAGCGCGCTCGACGCCGGTCTTGACCATTCGGGTGGCAAACAGCATCAGCGCGACCGCGCCGGCCAGATGCAGAAGGACGACGGAACCGCTCATTGAGGCGCCTGCATGCGAATGGCGCCCACGATGCGGACATCGTGGCGATCAGGAGAGAAAACAAGGGTACGAATCATGGTCATGGCAGCCGTGGATAATAGCCGGAATATTTTAGCCGGATAATAAAATTTTGTCGATTTCAAGGGGCTGTTGGTGCGCGACAGGGCGTGTCGGAAAATGGACGGATGCGCAAATGGTTGCATCGCCGGTCGGTGGCATCACGGCGGATCGGCCGCGTCGGCCGCGCTGCTCGCTGTCAACTTTGCGATGATGTTCAAATATCAGGAATAAGTAGAAGATTTCATTACGTAATTGTAATGCTCCCATTCAGTTTCGGTTCATCCCCTGGCCGCTATTCCTCGGGGCATCGACAACCAAGGAGACTTCCCATGAAACGCATTGTTCTTTCTGCTCTCGCTGTCGCGATGCTCGCCGCCACGTCGCTTACCGGCCAGGCCGCGCCGATGAACGCGCCGGTCGCGCCGCAGTCGAATTACACCAAGGTCGACTGGCAGAAGCCCGGCCACCACAACGATGTGAGGAAGCGCGTCTTCAAGAAGAAGGTCGTCGTGAAGCGCAACCACTGGCGCAACGGCCAGAAGTATTCGGGCTGGAGGCAGCACCGGCCGATCCGCGACTATGGCCGCTACGGCCTACATCGCCCCGGCCGCGGCCAGGAATGGATCCGCGTCGGCAACGACTATGTGCTGGTCGGCATCCTGTCGGGCGTCATCTTCGGCGCGCTTGCCGCGCAGTAAGTTCCGGCAGCTGGACTGAGAAGGAAGGGCGGCCCGCAACGGCCGCCTTTCTTTTTGCCCTGTGGAAACCGGGTATGGCCCGTATTGGGGGTCGTCGGATTTCGCCGGCATGATTATATGGTGGGGAAACGAGTTCCCTCAATGCGCTTTCCGCCCGCCTTTCTCGACGAGATCCGCGACCGCGTGCCGATTTCATCGGTTATCGGCCAACGCGTCGCGTGGGATCGTAAGAAGACCAATGCGTCGCGCGGCGACTATTGGGCCTGCTGTCCCTTCCATGGCGAGAAAAGCCCGTCCTTCCACTGCGAGGACAAGAAAGGCCGCTACCATTGTTTCGGCTGCGATGTGTCGGGCGACCATTTCAAATTCCTCACTGAACTCGACGGCATGAGTTTTCCCGAGGCGGTCGAGAAGATCGCCGACATGGCCGGCGTGCCAATGCCGGTGCGCGACGAGCGGGAGGAACGGCGCGAGAAAGAGCGCGCCAGCCTGACCGACGTCATGGAAATGGCGACCGCCTTCTTCCAGGAGCGGCTGCAGGGACCGGAGGGAGCCAAAGCCCGCGCGTATCTCAGGGATCGCGGGCTGACGCCAGCGACGCAGCAGTCGTTCCGGCTCGGCTTCGCGCCCGACAGCCGCAATGCTCTGAAGGAGCATCTCGCCGCAAAAGGCGTGCCGAAAGCCGATATCGAAGCCTGCGGGCTGGTGCGGCATGGCGACGACATTCCGGTCTCCTATGACTGGTTCCGCGACCGCATCATGTTTCCGATCCCGGATTCGCGCGGCAAGATCATCGCCTTTGGCGGCCGGGCGCTGGCGGCCGATGCGCTGGCCAAATACATGAACTCGCCCGACACCGAGCTCTTCCACAAGGGCAATGTGCTCTACAATTTCGCCCGTGCCCGCAAGGCGCTCGCGAAAGGCGGCACGGTCATCGCCGTCGAAGGCTACATGGACGTGATCGCGCTAGCACAGGCCGGCTTCGAGAATGTCGTGGCGCCGCTCGGCACCGCGCTTACCGAAAACCAGCTGGAATTGCTTTGGCGTATGGCGCCCGAACCGATGCTGTGCTTCGACGGCGACAAGGCCGGGCTGAAGGCGGCGTGGCGTGCCGCGGATCTGGCATTACCCTCGGTGCAGGCCGGGCGCTCGGCGCGCTTCGCGCTGCTGCCGGAAGGCAAGGATCCCGACGACCTGGTCAAGGCCGAGGGGCCGGACGCTTTCCGTGCCGTGCTTGCCGATGCGCGGCCGCTGGTCGACCTGTTGTGGATGCGCGAGACGGCGGGTGGTGTCTTCGACACGCCGGAGCGGCGGGCGGAACTGGGAAAGACGCTGCGGGAACTCGCCAGCCGCATCCGCGACGAAAGCACGCGCTATCACTACCAGCAGGAAATGCGTGAGCGGGAAAAGAGCTTCTTCGGCTTGCAGCGCGATGCGCGGCAAGGGCGCCAGGACTGGAAACCGGGGCAGGGCAAGGCAGCCGCACCCGGCGGCCAATTCGCCAAGCCTGGCGGCGGCCGCATGGCAATCACCGAAAGCCTCGGCCAGTCGGCGCTGGTCAAGCGCGGCAGCGAGGGCATGTCGGTGCGCGAGGCGACGATCATCGTGGCCCTGGTCAACCATCCACCGCTGATCGACGAGAATTTCGCCCATGTCGAATTTCTCGACCTTGCCAATTCCGATCTGCAGCGGCTGCATGCCGCCATCCTTGACGCGATGGCGCATGACACGGCCAATGACCGCCACGCCGTGGTGGCGACGATCGAGCGTGCCGGCTGCGCCGAGATCTGGGAGCGCGCCGTCGGCCTGATCCGGCGGGCGCGGCAATGGCCGGCGCTGGAGACGGCGGCACTCGACGACGCCCGCGACGCTCTGAACCAGGCACTGCACTTGCAGCGCAGCGCGCGCACCTTACATAAGGAACTGAAACAGGCGGAAGCGGCGCTCGAAGCAGATCCCTCGGACGAAAACTTCCGCCATCTGATCGAAATTCAGGCGCAATTTCAGGATGTACAGGCGACGGAAGCGCTGATCGAAGGATTCGGCGTTTCGTCGGGCAGGGCCGGGCGAGCCTAAGTGCAGCTGAATGCAAGAATGAGAGCGTGGCTGGGCTTCCCAAGGGGGCGAGGCGCGCTAAGTCGGGTAATTGATTCGCTTTTTTCATGCGAATCATGCCAGAGGCGCTTGACCTTCTGACAGAATGGCGGAATCAGGACGATTCGAAACGTTAACCCGCACCCGCGCCGACGGGAAATGAGCGATGTGAGGTACTGGTGACTGGACAGGCAGGCAGCCTGCCACAGATATCAGGGTTAATCTGGACTTAATGCATGTCGCCCAAAAGGGGAAACCAGCTTTGGGCAACGACGTGTACCAAACAAGGTAGATGCGGCTACCGGCCCGGTGAAAGCGCGTTTTTAAGCGAGCACATCCGGTTTTGACTGGTCCGACAGTTTATGCGGCTTCGATGGCAGCCGCTTGGAGAAGATAAAAAAAATGGCGACTAAGGAAAAGGAAGAGGTCGAGACCGAACGCGAAGGCGCCACCGATGGCCCTCTGCTCGACCTTTCCGATGATGCTGTCAAGAAGATGATCAAGGCCGCCAAGAAGCGCGGCTATGTCACGATGGACGAGCTGAATTCGGTGCTGCCTTCCGAGGAAGTGACCTCCGAGCAGATCGAGGACACGATGGCGATGCTGTCCGACATGGGCATCAACGTCGTCGAGGA
This sequence comes from Mesorhizobium huakuii, assembly GCF_014189455.1. Classification (NCBI taxonomy): domain Bacteria; kingdom Pseudomonadati; phylum Pseudomonadota; class Alphaproteobacteria; order Hyphomicrobiales; family Phyllobacteriaceae; genus Mesorhizobium; species Mesorhizobium huakuii. Next base: position 1,136,175 of record NZ_CP050296.1, on the reverse strand, counting down.
TGACGAGCAGGGTGAAGAGGCCGAGGCCGGCGACACCGCGGCCGATGCCGAGGAAGACGCCAACGAGCTGGCCGAACAGACCGGCACGGCGGTCGCCGCCACCACCACCAAGAAAGAGCCGACCGACCGCACCGACGATCCGGTGCGCATGTATCTGCGCGAGATGGGCTCGGTCGAGCTTCTGTCGCGCGAAGGCGAAATCGCGATCGCCAAGCGTATCGAGGCCGGCCGCGAGACGATGATTGCGGGCCTGTGCGAAAGCCCGCTGACCTTCCAGGCCATCATCATCTGGCGCGACGAGCTCAACGAATCCAAGATCCTGCTGCGCGAGATCATCGATCTTGAAGCCACCTATGCCGGCCCCGAAGCCAAGCAGGCGCCGGTGGTCGAGCGCATCGAGGAAGCGCCCAAGCCCGAGGAAAAGTCGCGCCGTGGACGCGACGAGGAAGACGACATCACCAATGTCGGCGCCGATACGCGCGGCATCGGGGATGATGACGAGGAAGACGAGGACGAGGCGAGCCTGTCGCTGGCGGCGATGGAAGCCGAACTGCGCCCGCAGGTGATGGAGACGCTCGACGTCATCGCCGACACCTACAAGAAGCTGCGCAAGCTGCAGGACCAGCAGGTCGAGAACCGCCTGGCCGCCGCCGGCACGTTGTCGCCCAGCCAGGACCGCCGGCTGAAGGAGTTGAAGGACCAGCTGATCAAGGCGGTGAAGTCGCTTTCGCTCAACACCGCGCGCATCGAGGCGCTGGTCGAGCAGCTCTACGACATCAACAAGCGCCTGGTGCAGAACGAGGGCAAGCTCTTGCGGCTGGCCGAAAGCTATGGCGTGCGCCGCGAGGAGTTCCTGAAGGAATATCAGGGCTCCGAGCTCGACCCGAACTGGACGCGCGCGATCGGCAATCTGACCTCGCGCGGCTGGAAGGAATTCACCAAGAACGAGAAGGATGCGATCAAGGACCTGCGTGCCGAGATCCAGCACCTGGCCACCGAAACGGCGATCTCGATCCTGGAATTCCGCAAGATCGTCAACCAGGTGCAGAAGGGCGAGCGCGAAGCCGCGATCGCCAAGAAGGAAATGGTCGAGGCCAATCTGCGCCTCGTCATCTCCATCGCCAAGAAATACACCAACCGCGGCCTGCAGTTCCTCGACCTGATCCAGGAAGGCAATATCGGCCTGATGAAGGCGGTCGATAAGTTCGAATACCGCCGTGGCTACAAGTTCTCGACCTACGCGACATGGTGGATCCGGCAGGCGATCACGCGTTCGATCGCCGACCAGGCGCGCACCATCCGCATTCCGGTGCACATGATCGAGACGATCAACAAGATCGTGCGCACCTCGCGCCAGATGCTGCACGAGATCGGCCGCGAACCGACGCCGGAGGAACTGGCCGAAAAGCTCGCCATGCCGCTCGAAAAAGTGCGCAAGGTGTTGAAGATCGCCAAGGAGCCGATCTCGCTCGAAACGCCTGTCGGCGACGAGGAGGATTCGCATCTGGGCGATTTCATCGAGGACAAGATGGCGATCCTGCCGATCGACGCGGCGATCCAGGCCAATCTGCGCGAGACCACGACGCGCGTTCTGGCCTCGCTGACGCCACGCGAGGAGCGCGTGCTGCGCATGCGCTTCGGCATCGGCATGAACACCGACCATACGCTGGAAGAAGTCGGCCAGCAGTTCTCGGTCACCCGCGAGCGTATCCGCCAGATCGAAGCCAAGGCGCTGCGCAAGCTCAAGCACCCGAGCCGGAGCCGCAAGCTGCGCAGCTTCCTCGACAGCTGAGTTGAGTTTTATCTCTGCGAAGAGTTGAGGGCGCCGATTGGCGCCCTTTTTCGTTTCAAGCGTCAGCGGAAAGCCGTTTCAGACTTTTCCGGAATTGCCCTATAGCGGCACGTTCAGCCGGGTCCCCTTGACAATGATCCCGCCCCGGTCGCCGATCTCGATCGAGCCGTAGCGCTGCCTGAAACACTCAGGCAGCAGGCGGTCGCCGGGAACCGATAGCCACAGGCGCAGCATATGGCGCCGCTTGTCCGGGTCTGGCCAATCGCGAAACCCCATGCGGTCGTGCAGCAGCGAATGATTGTAGACGAACTGCATGTCGCCGGGCTGAAGCCGCATCGACAGGTTCAGCCTGACATCATTGGCAAGGCTGTCGAAGAGATCCAGCGCTTCGACATGCGCGGGGCTGAGCCGCATGGCATCCGGGAAGCGTTGGGCACTGTCGATGTACTGGCGCTGGTAGATGCCGGTCAGCAATCCCGCATGCCAGTTGAGGACCGGGATCTCGAAATAGGGTTTTTCGCCTTCCGGTATCTCGCCGCGCCGGTCGGTTGCAATCGGATCAAACAGCAGGCGGACCAGATCGGGCCGTCTTTTGCGCATCTCGTTATAGATCGTCACCGTGCTGACCAGCAGCGACTCGCCGCCTTGCATGGCATCCCTTAGGCAGAGCAGGCCGACGACATCGGCGGAATCGGTGTGAAACGTCTGGCGTTCCGCCGTCTGGTAGATGCGTGTCGTGGCGTCCCTGGCGTCGGCGCCGATGTCGCGGACATGGCCGAGAATGTGGCCCTGGGCATTCTGTGAGCGTGCGCTTCCCAGATGCGCGCCGATCCCGCAGAAGATCGTCGCCGTCATTTCAGCGGAATATCCCGCGACCGGGAGACCGCGCAGCACCTCGAAGCCTATTCCGACGATCAGTTTTTGGCGAAGCGCGGAAAGATGGCCGGCAAGCCGGGGTAAGGGGAAATCGGCCTTGCTCAGGTTGCCGATATCGCGTGAGCGGGCGAGAAAACCGGCGGCCGCCGATTCCAGTTCCGCGACGTCGCGCGAGCCCAGTTCGACCAGCCATTGTTCAGAATGCTTTGCCATGTCCTCGCCGATCCATGCCGCAGGAATGTCGACCCGGTCCGGCGGCAGGTCTGTTGTCTCGCGCATGACATTCTCCTGCGGGCCGGATCGGCTCTGGACATTGGGGATTTCCCGGGCTGACGGCCAAGATGGAGATTGCCGCAATCAGACGGGTTTTTAAACCGGCTTTCCCTTGGTCGGCGCCGACGCGCGGTGGTCCTTGCGGGACGTTCGCCGCGGGAGGATAATTTCGCGTCGGATGCATTTTCTGGGCGACAACCCGGATGCCCGCCCCGGCGAAGCCGCCGTGCTCCGTGGCTCCGGAAGGAGGCGTACCATGACGACCTACATCATGCTGATGAACTGGACCGAGCAGGGCGCGAAGAACGTGCGCGATTCGCCCAAGCGCCTCGACGCCGCCAGGAAGCAGCTGGGAGACATGGGCGGGTCGTTCAAGGCGTTCTACCTGACCATGGGCGAATACGACATGGTGGCGGTGGTCGAAGCGCCCGATGATGCGGTGCTGGCGCGTTTCGCGCTGATGCTGGCCGCGAACGGAAACCTCAAGTCACGCACGCTGAAGGCTTTCCCGGAATTCGCTTACCGCGAGATCATCTCGTCGCTTGGATGAAGCAAGCGACAGGGCTCCTTGAAGGCAGCGGCCAAGTGCCGGCCTGACGGCGCTTTGCCGCAGGACAGGACGCGTCGCCATGATAGACTGCGGCCAGGGGAGATCGCGATGAAGAACGCCTCGATATTGGCCGCCAGCCTCGCCTTGATATCGTCGATGCCGTTCGCCGCCGGCGCCGCCGCGCAAAAACCGGTCGGCATGGCCAATCCGGCATCCGTCCATTGCGGCGAGATCGGCGGGCGCCTGGTGATCCGGAAAGACAAGGCCGGCAATGAATACGGGTTTTGCCGGTTGCCCAAAGGGCGCCTGTGCGAGGAGTGGGCGCTGTTTCGCGACAACAAATGCATCGGGCCAAAGGCTGCCATGCGCGGCAAGTGACGCGCACGCTATAGGATGAGATCATGTCCGAAACGCATTCGCATCTCTGGCCCGGCGTGCCGCTCGCCCTTGGCTCGGCTGTTCTGTTCGGCGCGACGCCGCCACTTTCCAAGCTGCTGCTCGATGCCGTGAACCCCTTCATGCTGGCCGGCCTGCTCTATCTCGGTGCCGGCGTCGGCCTCGCTCTCTACCGCCTGCTTCGCGGCAAGCAGGCGGCGGCCGGCGAAGCGCAGCTGGGCGCCCGGGATATTCCCTGGCTGGCGCTGGCAATCGGCATGGGTGGCATCGTCGCGCCGGTGCTGTTGATGTTCGGCCTCAGTCTCAACACGGCGTCCAGTTCAGCGCTGCTGCTCAACCTGGAAGGGCTGGCGACGATGGCGATCGCCTGGCTTGTCTACCGCGAGAATGTCGACCGGCGCCTGCTTTTTGGCGCCTTAGCCATTCTGGCGGGCGCGGTGCTGTTGTCGTGGAATGGCGGCGGCGTTGCTTTCAACCCGGGCGCCCTGCTGGTGGCGGCGGCCTGCCTGGCCTGGGGGCTGGACAACAATTTCACGCGCCGGATTTCGGCCACCGACGCTGTGGTGATCGCCATGCTGAAAGGGCTGGTGGCGGGTGCGGCCAATGTCGGGTTGGCACTTGTTGCCGGGGCATCGTTTCCCGCGATGGCCATTGTCGCGGCGACGGCGGCCGTCGGCTTCCTCGGCATCGGCGTCAGCCTGGTGATGTTCATCCTGGCGCTACGCCATCTCGGCACCGCGCGGACGGGCGCCTATTACTCGCTGGCTCCGTTCATCGGTGCGCTGCTGGCCATCGTCATGCTGGGCGATGCGGTCACCTTCAAACTGGTGATTGCGGGGTTTTTGATGGGCGTCGGCCTGTGGCTGCATCTGTCGGAACGCCACGAGCATGAGCACGACCATGAGGCGCTGGAACATGAGCACAGCCATGTGCATGACGAACACCACCAGCATGATCATGATGGGCCGGTGAGCGAGCCGCATTCGCACAGGCACCGGCATGCGCCGACGCGCCACCGGCATCCGCACTATCCGGACCTGCATCATCGTCACGGCCACGGCTGAGCATGCCAAGATCATGCTCAAGCAAACACCCAAGCCTGAACTGACCGTTTGGTACAACACGCGTTGCCCTGTCTGCGATGCGGGCATCAGCCGGCAGAAGCGGCGGCTGATCGCAGCGGTCAAGGCCGGGCGGATCGAATTTCGCGACATCAATCTGGAGCCGGCGGCACTTGGCCGTTTTGGCGCTTCGTTGGAAGACATCCGCCGCCGGTTGCATGCCACCGATGCGAATGGCCGCTTGCTGGTCGGCGCTGATGTCGCGATTGCCGTGTGGCAGGCGACGCCAGGCGAGGGCTGGCTGGCCACGCTTTTCGGCAATCCGGTTGCCTTGCCGCTGACGCGCCTTGCCTATGATCGCTTCGCCGACCTGCTCTACGCCTGGAACCGGCGCAAGGGCCGCTGGTAACATTCGATGAGGCGCAAAGGTCCGGAAGGTGTCTCCGGACCCTTGTCTGCCGGCTCTATCGGCTGGCCGGCTCGCATAGCGCACCGACGATGCGGCGCACCATGGGCAACACCAGCAGCAGCGTTGGAAACGCCACCAGCCAGGACAGGCCCCAGGCGGTCATCCAGATGGACGGCAGGCCGGGGTGGAAGCCGAGACTCTTCAACGTCGAGATGAACGAGACGATGAAGGTCATCAGCAGCGACAGCACCAAGGGGCTGAGGATCGCGGCGTAGTGCGCAGGCAGCTTCCTGCGCTGATGTCTTGCAGTCATTTTGGGAGTTTCCCTGAAGTGTCCGGTCGTTCGCATGTGGCATCCGTTCGCCGGTTTCGGCGTAACTGCCCGGAAGGACCGGGGTTGGATGCGTTGCTTGACGTCAGACGCTTACGGAGCGGTCTTCGACCCTCGAGCGCCTTCTAGCCGCGCGTTTCGGCGAAAGCAAGCCTCTGGCGCCACATTCAGATACATCGTAAGATATATCTTGACTCAACGAAAGAGCGCGCCTAATTAAGATATATCGTAAGATAGAACTCAAGGAGCAATCAATGCATAAGGACAATCATTTCGGACGCGGCCATTTCGGCGAGCGCATGTTCATGCACATGGCCGGCAAGTTCGGCAGAGGGGGCGGCGGCTTTGGCCCGTTCGGCCATGGCGGTCGCGGTGGCGGACGTGGTGGCCCGGGCGACATGTTTCGCGCCGGCCGCATGCTGGCCGACGGCGATCTCAAGCTGATCACCCTGTCGCTGCTGGCCGAGGCGCCTCGCCACGGCTACGACATCATCAAGGCGCTGGAAGAGCGCACCAGCGGCATCTACAGCCCGAGCCCGGGCGTGGTCTACCCGACGCTGACCTTCCTGGAAGAGGCTGGCTATGCCTCCTCCGCTGCGGACGGCAACAAGAAGGTGTTTTCCATCACCGAGGCCGGGCAGGCGCATCTGGCTGAGAATCGCGAGATGATCGACGGCGTGCTCGACCATCTCGAACGCTTCGGCCGCAAGATGGCCAAGGCGCGCGACTGGTTCGGCTGGAACGACGATGGCGAGGACCGTCGCGGCGGCCGTGGTGGCCGTGGCGAGCGTTCGGAAACGCGCGACGAATTCCGCGCCATCCGTCACCGCCTGCGCGCGGCGCTGGGCGAGATCGTCGATGCCCCGGCTGAAAAGCAGGCCGAGGCGATCGCCATCCTCGAAGCCGCGGCCGAAGCGCTGGAAGCGCTGACGCACCGCTGAGGCGCGGAGCAGGGTGCTGGCGCGGATCTAGCAAGACCAGGATTCCTCGCCCCCGCAAAGCGGCTACGCTATGCACACATCTTCTGTGACTGGCGTGACTGATCGGCCCGAGGCTTGATTGCTACGTGGTTCCCCCAATCCGTCGCTGCTTCGCAGCGCCACCTTCCCCCCTCCGGAGGGAAAGGAAGGGAGCGTTTCTGGACGAGCGTTGACGGCAAAAAGCTTGGCGCCTTTCCTCTACCCCGTCGATCGGGGGTCCGAAGGACGGGCGAGACCCGTGGCTCGCCCCGGCAGGTGGCTCGGCGAAGCCGAGACGGAGTGGGGGTCGACCAGCGCAGCATAAGACATGCATGCGCCAAGCTACCATGTACGCTATCGCCAAAGACCAGCCGCTCGGAATGTGTGCATGCCGTAGCGCAAAGCGGGGGAGAGGTGGCCGCGAAGCGGTCGGAGAGGGGTCGCTGCGCTGGCAAGTTTTCTCAGACCTCATTCAAGGTCGAGCCATTCCCCCTCTCCGTCTCGGCTTCGCCGCGCCACCTCTCCCCCACTCCCGTGGGAGGTGAGGAGCCCAAGTTCTGCAAGGCACAAAAAAGCCCGGGGAGACCCGGGCTTTTTTGCGTCAAGGCAGGCCGGCATCATTCCTTGCCGACATATTCGCTGATCAGCTTTTCGTTGCGGGCCTTTTCGATCTTGGCGGTCATCTCGGCCGACAGGCGTTCGTCGGTGCGGTACTTGACCAGGTTCACCAGGCTGCCGGTCAAGAGCAGGATGCCCATGGCCCAGTAACCCTTCGTCGCGAGGTCGACAGGCGCCAGCCACAGCGACAGGCCGAGCATGAAATAGGCGGCACCGACCGAGGCGGTGTTGAACATGATGTAGGTCTGATTGGCGTTCATTGGAGTTCTCCGTTGGTTCGATGATGTTGGATTGGATGGAAGTCAGGTTCGAAAGCAGGTTTCAGTTGATGGTCTTGAGGCGCTCGAGCACGTCCCTGGCGCGCACCTTCACCGCCGGGCCGTGACCGGCGTCGGCAAGGCGGTCGCGGATCGCTTCGTGACGCAGTTCGCCGTCGATCTCGTCGAGGATGCCGGCCTCCTCGAACGGGTCGCTGGCTCCCTTGATGCGGGCCAAGAGCTCCTCGGCGTCGTTGAGGCTTCCAGAATTGCCGATCGACCTGACCAGGCGTGACTGTGCCTTGCGCTCGGCATCGATGGCCCGGGCCGAGATCATGCCCTGGTTGAGGTCGATGATGCGGCGATGCGCCCGCTCCACCGAAACGCGCATCCGCAAGGTCTTTTCGCCAAGGTTCTGCACGGTGGCGCGACGGACCTCGCGTTCATTCTCCAGCTCGGCGATGGCCGCGGCACCACTTTCGGCGAGCCCGTTGTTACCGGCGGCGAGCGCGCTGAGCGTGCGGCTTTCGAGATCGGCATGGCGGCGTTCGAGCTGGTCGAGACCGGCCTGCTCGGCACGCTGGCGAACGATCAGCGAAGCAAGCGTCTGCTTGGCGGCGGCAAGGCCCGCCTCGGCGTCGCGGATGCGCTGCGCCAGAAGGTCGATGGCGAAGCGATCCTTGAGGCCGTCCTCGGCCCTTGCGCTGGCGCCGTCGAGCAATGTTCTGATCAGGCTAAGCATGGTTCTTCTCCCTTCGAATGTTCCCGTGAACAATGTTCACGAAGCCAACATAACAGGAAATGAACATTGTTCAAGAGGTTTTTGAACGCTGTTCACGAAATCCCGGGTATGGTAAACAAGAGGAAATCGCGGTTCGAACCAGCGTGCAGCGCAAGGCGCGCGCATTCACAAGGATTGATATGGCACTGGACAGGGAAGAGACGGGCGAGCGGGTGCTGGCGATTGCCGAGGTGCTGCTCAACGAGGGCGGCATGGACAATCTGAAGGCCAGGACCATAGCCGAGCAGGCGGGCATCTCGGTCGGTTCGGTCTACAACCTGTTTTCCGATCTCGACGGGGTGCACCGTGCCGTCAACATGCGGCTGCTCGACCGGCTGGGTGCGGCAGGGGCAGCGGCGATGGCCGATCTTTCCAAGCGCGGCACTACCGATGTGCGCCAGCGCCTGCTGGCGCTGGCCGACGCGTATGTCCGTTTTGTCGAGGCGCATCCCGGCAGCTGGCCGGCACTGCTCGCCTTCAACAGGCGGCGTCCGACGCTGGCCGAGCCGGACGCGTATGAGGCGCGGCTCGACCAGCTGTTCGAGATCATTGCCCAGGTGCTCGCCGGCGGCGACTTCGACCTCGACGACGACACGCGCCGGATCGCCGCGCGCACGCTGTGGTCAAGCGTGCATGGCATCGTCACCAGCGGCTATGCGGCCAGATCCGTGCGCCGGCAGGCCGACGAGATCGACCAGCAGATCGAGCTGCTGGTCGCGGTCTTCATCAGGGGGCTGGAACGCGGCGGCACATTCGCGCATGCTGGGACGAAAACGTCGTGAATCGCGAACGGACCGCGGTTTGCAGGGCGAACAAGGAGATTTGAGCGATGTCTTTTCTGAAACGTCTATTCGGCGGTGGCAGCAGTGGTGAAGCGGCCGAGCCCAAAAGTGCGGCACCCGCCAAGCAGGTCGAGCACAAGGGTTTCCTGATCAGCGCCACGCCCTACAAGGCCGACGGCCAGTACCAGACCTGCGGAATCGTCTCCAAGGAGATCGACGGCGTGATGAAGGAACACAAATTCATCCGCGCCGACCGCTTCGCCGGACTGGACGACGCCGTCGACATCTCGATCAAGAAGGGTATCCAGCTGGTCGATGAACAGGGCGAGCGGATTTTTGGGTAGGGCACTGGGTCGAACAGTCCGCCGCAAGGAATGGATGTTCACTTCAGCCGGATAGTTTTGCGTTTTCGCCATCAACCTTGACCCGCCATTGCTTGGCCAGATCACGGCGGCGCCCCGGGTAGCGGCCGGCCTGTAACTCAGCTCGGCCAATCCGGTCCGTGCGGAACAGCCGAAAGTCTTGCCGCAACTCGCACCAGCCGGCGACGAAGCGTTTCGTCTCGACAAAGCCAAGCATGATTGGCCAGATGATCCGCTCGGTCGCGGGTCCCTTGGGGTCACGATAGCTTATGAGAAGCTTGCGCTGCTCGCGCATCGCCTGGCGCACGATCTGCAAATCGATCTCGTTCACATGAGCCGGCGCACGGCCGACATGGAAGGCGTTCTCATTTAAGGTTGGGCGCAGCTCTGCAGGCAGCACCGCCCCGATCTTGCCAAGCAGGTTCTCTGCGGCGCGCGCGAGGCCAGGATCGGTCTGCCGGCTTACCCATTGGGCGCCAAGCGTGAGCGCGTGCATTTCTTCCTCGGTGAACATCAGCGGCGGCAGCAGGAAGCCGGGCTTTAGGATGTAGCCAAAGCCCGGCTCGCCTTCGATCTGAGCGCCCAAAGCCTGCAAGGCGGCGATGTCACGGTAGATGGTCCGCAAGGAAACCCCGGCTTCGCGCGCAAGCTCGGTGCCCGGCACCGGGCGTTGGTGCCGGCGCAGCATCTGCATAAGTTCGAAAAGCCGGTTGCTCTTGGACATCGGACTATCCTAGCACACACCGTGCCAAACTTTGGCAGCAGGCTGTCAAGCCATGGACACCAAGCCTTTTCCGCCGAGTCTGCGGCCGGATTCAAGGGCGGTCACCAGCGCAATCGCATCCTGAAGACGAACGATTTCCACCACCGGCAGCTTGAGTGCCCCTTTGCCCGCCGCGCGGGCGAGATTGTCGAGAATGTCGGCTCTCGCCGTGCAGATGATCGGCTTCAGGTGCCGGTTGAACAGCGCGCGGATGAACTTGGCCGGCGTCGGGTTGATGTCGAGATAGAAACCACGCTTGCGCAGCAGGCCGAGACCGACGGCGACGGTCATCGTGCCGGCGGTATCATAGACGACGTCGTAGCGGTTGCTGATCTTCGAAAGGTCCGTCTTGCGATAATCGAAGACGGTCTGAACGCCGAGGTCGCGCGCCCTTTGCATCGCTTCCGCGCTGCAACTTCCGGAGACTGTTGCACCGAGCATGCGGGCGATTTGAACCGCCGACTCGCCGACGGCGCCAGTGCTGCCGTTGATGAGGACGTGCTTGCCTGCCGTCAACTGCGCCTTGTCGACGAGACCATTCCAGGCGGTGATGCCGGGCGTGGCAAGGCACGCCGCCTCCTCGAAGGAGATCGAATTAGGCATCTTGGCAAGGAAGGTTTCCGGCACGATCACGGCTTCGCCGATCGCACCGCCATCCTTGATCGGCGCGAGGCCAAACACGGCATCGCCGACCTTGACGCGCGAGACGCCGGGACCGACCGAAGTGACGGTTCCCGAAAAATCGCTGCCCAGGGCACGAGGGAATGTTTTCCCCGTCACCATCTTCAGCGCGCCGTTGCGCACTTTCCAGTCGATGGGATTGATGGCCGCGAAGTGGACCTTGACGGCAACCTCGCTTTTGCCCGGCGCGCGAAGCTCGAAATTCTCGAGCTTCATCAAGTCCGGGCCGCCATAGCGGTCATATTGGATGCGTTTCATAACTCGTCTCTCAGGGATGGAGATCACCTCGGCCAAGCTGCTCGGCCGTTCGGTCTCAAGGGCGCTGGTAGTCATTGGGGGACTTCCGTCTGCCGGCGCGGCTCAGTGCGGTTGAACCGTTTTCAGATATTCGGCGAAGGGCGTGCCGTCGTAGATCACGGTGGTCGACGCGATCCTGCCGCCCTTGATGACGACGTGCTCGGCGACAACCGCGCTCGGGACGGGGTAGGTTTCGGCATTGTAGACAATGACGGCGTGGTCATCATCGCCGAAGGCTGCGAGCAGCGTCAGCGTCTTGATCATCGAGGCGAAGCCTTCCTGAAAGCCGCGGAATGCCTGCACGCCCTGAAGCTCTCCCAACGGAGAAATACAAACCACGTCCTCAGCAGAAATGGAGGAGATCTGCTCCACGTCCTTGTTGGCCATGGCGTCGAAATAGGCCTGCGCGATCGTCAGGGCCTTGCCGTTTGTTCCAGTCATCGTTCGTTCCTTTGTTTGATGTCGATGACCGGCATATAGAACAAGGCAGTGACAGATTTTGTCAGCATGATGCACTGCGAGCACCAGACGGCGCGACAGGAACGGGCGGCCAGGCACCGCCTGCATAAATCCAGCTTATCATCACCCCTAGTTTTTGAAGACGTTACACGGTCTTTCGCCGCCTGTAGCTTCGACGCTACAGAGTGGAAATGACTGGGGATTTGGTGGGTCGATGCAGACGCATGCGCGGGTGGTGGTTGTCGGTGGCGGGTGTGTTGGCGCGGGCATTCTTTATGGCCTAGCAAAGCGCGGCTGGACCGACGTCGCGCTGCTCGAACGCACGCAGCTGACCGCCGGCTCCACATGGCACGCGGCCGGCCTCGTCCCGTCCTATGCCCGCAACATCAATATCGGCCGGATGATCAACAAGACCATCGAGATCTATGAAGGGCTCGAGGCCGAGACCGGGCAGCCTGTCGGATGGCACAAATGCGGCCAGTTGCGGATCGCCAATTCCAGGGACCGGCTCGACGAATACAAAAGCTATATGAGCGTCGCCGACGTCCAGGGCATGCGGGCACATTTGCTGTCGCCGGCGGAGGCGAGGGCGCTGTGCCCGCTTCTCGACAACAAGCATATGCTGGGCGCGCTCTATCATCCCGATGACGGCCATATCGCGCCGGCCGACGTGACCCATGCCATGGCCAAAGGCGCGCGGGATCTGGGCGCCAAGATCTATCTCAACACCGAGGTCACCGGCTTTCAGCGGACCGCAAGCGGCGAATGGCGGGTCGCGACCAACAAGGGCGACATCATCTGCGAGCATGTGGTCTGCGCGACCGGTAATTACGCACGCCAGACCGGCGCGCTGCTCGGCCTCGACATCCCCGCCATCCCGATCCTGCATCAGTACTGGATCACCGAGCCGGTGCCGGAGATCGTGGAGCGCAAAAAGCAGGGACGCGCGGAAATGCCGATCCTGCGCGACGAGGGTTTTGAAGGCTATCTGCGCGAGGAGGGCGACGGCTTCATGTTCGGGCCCTATGAGCGCACCGAACACCTCAAACTGTTCGCCGAGGACGGCGTTCCCGCCTGGTTCGGCGCCGATCTCGTCGAAGAGGATTTCGAGGCGGTGTCATGGAACTGGGAGCGGGCGACGCAGCTTGTGCCGGCACTGGGACGCGCCGGGATCAAGGCCAATGTCCGCGGCCCCTTCCAGATGACGGCGGACGAGCTTCCCTTGATGGGACCGGCCTGGGGCCTGCGCAATGTGTGGCTCGCCGAGGGTGTGCCGGGCGGCATATTGTGGGGCGGCACGATCGGCTACTATCTGTCGGAGCGGATCGTCGAGGGCACCAACAGCCTCGACACCTCGGATCTCGACCCGCGCCGCTTCGGCGACTACGCCAACAAGGCCTGGACGCGCGAGAAGGTCCGCGAGGCCTGGGGCACGCATGCGGAGCAGAAATATCCGGGGCAGGACATGCCCGCCGCCCGCCCACAGAAGACCGCGCAATCCTATGCGCGGCTGACCGAACTGGGTGCGGTCTGGGGTGTGCTCAACGGCTGGGAGATGCCCGATTGGTTCGCGCCCAGGGGCGTCGAGGCCAAGGACCAGTACAGCTGGCGCTGGACCGCCAAAGGCGTGTTCGTCGGCGAGGAGGTGCAGGCGGTGCGCAACGCCGTCGGCCTGGTCGAGATGACGCCGATGACCAAGTTCGAGGTGTCGGGGCCGGGCGCGGCCTTATGGCTCGACAGGATCCTCGCCAATCGCCTGCCGGCGACCGGCCGGGCCGTGCTGGCGCATCACCTCACCGCTGGCGGCGGCGTGCAGGCCGAATATATGGTGGCGCGGCTTGGCGACGACAGTTTCTATCTCATCTCGACGCCGCGCGCCGAACGCTGGAATTTCGACGATCTGTCAAAACTGCTTCCCGCCGACGGCAGCGTCAGCCTGAGGAACGTCACCAACGAGCGCGGCTGCTTCACCGTCGTCGGTCCCAAGGCGCGAGACGTGCTGCAGCCGCTGACGGAGATCGATCTGTCGAACGCAGCCTTTCCCTGGTTCGGTGTGAAGACCGGCGGCGTCGCGCTTGCCAGCGATGTGCGCATGCTGCGGGTGAACTACGAAGGCGAGCTCGGCTGGGAACTCTATCATCCCATGGCCTACCAGCGGCAATTGCTCGACGCGATCCTCGGAGAGGGCGAGAAGCACGGCCTGCGGCTCGTCGGCCTGCATGCGCTGGAATCGCTGCGGCTGGAGAAATCCTACCGCGCCATGTACCGCGACATGAATCCCGAGCTCAACGCTCTGGAGAGCGGGCTCGAACGCTTCATCCGCCTCGACAAGGGTGACTTCATCGGCCGGGACGCCGTCTTGAAATACAAGGACAAAAACGACCAGTGCCGGTCGGTGACGCTCAGGATCGAGACCGACGGCGCCAGCACGCTCGCTTCCGAGGGCCTTTACCTCAATGGCGAACTGGTCGGGCGCATCACGTCGGGCGGCTATGGCTATACGCTCGGACATGATGTGGCGCTGGCGCTGTTGCCCGAACGTCTCGGCACGCCCGGCACCAAGCTCGACGTCGCCATACTGGGGGAATGGAAGACCGCTGAAGTCATCGCGGATTCGCCATATGACCCCACCTCGGCCAGGGCGCGGATGTAGCGCGCAGCAGACGTTAGCAAAGGTATTGAGGGCACGCTTGCAGCTTCCATTGTTTTTTGCATAGGGCTGTCGGTGCCCGAAAGCGGCTTCGGTCATCACCTGCCAATGTAGGCGGCGAGTTCGTCCGGCGTCCCATTTGGGAAAGCCTGTTTTAGAAAGTCCAAGAACGCCGACACTCGCGCGCTGAGCAGCCGCCGCGATGGGTAGAGCGTCCAAATCGAGATTTCGGGACCGTCAATATCCCCCCAATTCACCAGTGTGCCGTCAGCCAAGTCGTGGCTCACCAACGAAATGGGAAGACGTCCTGCACCGACGCCGGCTCGCACGGCATCCCTAACCATAATGAGCGTCGACAAAACGAGAACCGGCTCGATTGTAATTGTTGACCGGCCACCTTGTGTCTTCACGTGCCATGTTTGCAGTTCGCCTGCCCCGCGCGCAACGCCGGGCGCGGCGCGCTCACCGGTGCTGCGAGGAAGATCGGGGCTCGCCACAACGATCAGGCGGTCGCGGAGAAACGCCCGTCCGACCAGGCCTTCGTCGGGATCTGGATTGACCCGGATTACCAGATCGTAGCCTTCCTCGATCATGTCGACAGGCCGGTCCTCAGTCGTCACTTCAAGCTTCACCTCCGGGTACTTAAGGGCAAAGCCCGCGGCGATCCTTCCCATTGCGGTCTGCGAAAAATGTAAAGGTGCGCTGATCCGTAATCTCCCCTTGGGTCTCTGGGCGCCCGAGGCAATCGCCGAAGTCGTCTCGTCCAATTCGGCAAGCAACGCTCCCGTCCGCTCGAACAGCGCCCGTCCTTCTTCGGTGAGCTTCAGGTTACGCGCACCGCGTTCAAACAGGCGCAGATCAAGACTGCTTTCCAACTCTGCAACGCGCCGGGACAGCGTTGCCTTGGGCCGGCCGGTGGCCCTTGCCGCTTTGCCGAAGCCACCATGGCGGGCAACGAGATTGAAATCGGCGAGCGCAAGAAGATCCATGGGTGTTCCACCAGTGAGACGATGCGTCTAAAATTTCCGTCTATTGGGCTCTCAGTGAGCCACACATATTGGAGGTGTCAAGCAACCCAACAGGAGAAATTTCATGACCATTCTCGTTACCGGCGCCACCGGCAATATTGGCCGCCAAGTCGTCGAACACCTCGTCAGGCACGACGCTGATGTCCGTGCTCTCGTCCGCGATCCGTCGAAAGCCAGCTTCCCGGCAGGCGTATCCGTCGTGCAAGGCGACTTTCTCGATGTCGATTCGCTGCGCAAAGCCATGTCAGGCGTTTCAACCCTGTTCCTCTTGAACGCCGTGGTACCGGACGAATTCACCCAAGCGTTGATCGCGCTCAACGTCGCCCGGTCGGCCGGCATCGAGCGCATCGTCTATCTGTCGGTGATCCACGCTGACGTCTATGTGAACGTGCCGCATTTCGCGGGCAAGTTCGCCGTCGAGCGAATGATCGAGCAGATGGACTTCAAGGCTACGATCTTGCGCCCGGCCTACTTCATCCAGAACGATCTGATGATCGAAGACGCCATCACCGGCTACGGCACCTACCCAATGCCGATCGGCGCCAAGGGTCTCGCCATGATTGACGTCCGTGATATCGCCGAGATCGCCGCCCTTGAGCTGCTGCGCCGCGAGCAGTCCGCAGAGCCGCTTGCGCTCGACCGGATCAACCTCGTCGGTCCGCAGACACTGACTGGGACGGATATCGCCGCCATCTGGTCCGACGTGCTCGCCCGCCCGATCCATTACGGCGGCGATAATGCAGAGGGCTTTGAGCAAAATCTGAAGCAGTTCCTGCCCGCCTGGATGGCATACGACATGCGCCTGATGGGCGAGCGCTTCTTCACCGAAGGGATGTTGCCTGAGGACGGCGACGTCGAGCGCCTGACTGCGCTTCTGGGCCGCCCACTGCGCCCGTATCGCGACTTCGCCTCAGCAATCGCTGGTTCGCAGGCGATAGAGACGGCGGCGAGCTGAGGAGTAAAGCCGGCTGGCTCTACAAATGCCTGGATCAATCCCTCAAACCGCCAGCGAATACTCCAGATCGCGCAGTGGCAGCCGGCGCACCCGCTCTCCGGTGGCGGGCGTTGCCGAGTGCCGGCGCGGGGCATTGACCCTCTTGGCGATGGCTGCTGCCTCGCAGGCATAGTCTTTGACCAGCCGCCGCCCGAAATCACCGCCGACACGGTTCGCGGCCGGTCCCGCCAGATTATCTCTGACCGTCCGGAACAAAGCCGACTGGCGCAGGTTAGGTCCCCAGCACATGTGTGCATGAAAGGACCTTCCCCAATGAAAACACGCCTATTTCTGGCCTCACTGGCCACAGCTACAGCCATGGCTTTTGCCCTGCCTGCACTCGCCGCCGACAGCGCGCAGGACTTCGTCAACAAGGCCGCTGCGGGCGGCATGTTCGAGGTCAATTCCAGCAAGGTCGCCGAAGGCAAGGTGCAGGATCAGAGCGTCAAGGATTTCGCCCACAAGATGATCGACGATCACGGCGCCGCCAACGCGAAGCTGGAGACGATCGCCGGCGAGCAGAAGCTGACGGTTCCCAAGGAACTGGATGCCAAGCTCAAGGGTGATGTCGACACTCTGCAGAACGGCAAGGATCCGATCGATGGCCCCTACGTCCAGATGCAGCGCGACGCGCACACCGATGCCGTGAAGCTGTTCGAGAGCTACGCCAAGGACGGCGACAACGCCGAGCTGAAGACATTCGCCCAGCAGACGGTGCCGACGCTCAAGATGCACCAGGAGATGATCGAGAAGATCGCGGCGACCATGGGCACCCAGTCCTCGGATTCGCAGACGCCCAAGAACACGGTCGGCGGCGCACCCGACCCCATGCCTCCGCTTCCCGGGGCCAACAGCTTCACCGAAGACCAGGCCAAGGGCCGCATCCAGGATGCCGGCTTCGCCGATGTGTCGAAGCTGACCAAGGACGACCAGGGCATCTGGCGTGGCCAGGCCAACAAGGACGGCAAGAACACCACCGTGGCGCTGGACTACAAGGGCAACGTCGTTGCCGGCGTCAACTGAAACTGAAATCCAGGAGATCAAAATCATGAAAACCGTAACCGGACTTTTCGACAATTACGATGATGCTTCCGACGCCGTTGGCGAATTGGAAGCCAGCGGTGTTGCGCGTGACAACATCAGCATCGTTTCCAGCAATTCGGACAATCAGCACGAGATCAACGGGTCCAAGGCCGCCGACGACGCTGCCGGCGGTGCTGGACTGGGAGCCGCGATCGGCGGAGCCGGTGGACTGCTCGCCGGGCTTGGCCTGATGGCCATACCGGGTGTTGGTCCGGTGGTGGCCGCCGGGTGGCTGGCTGCCACTGCGGTCGGTGCCGTGGGCGGTGCCGTGGTTGGCGGCGCGGCAGGCGGCATCGTCGGTGCCCTCACCGATTCCGGTGTCCCGGAACATGATGCCCATGTTTACGCCGAGGGTGTGCGCCGCGGCGGCACTCTGGTCACAGCCAAGGTCGACGACCAGTTGGTGCCGGAGGCCGAAAGGGATCCTGGGACAGGCTACGTCTGTCAACCTGCAAGAACGGCGTGGCGAATACCAGGCCGATGGCTGGACTGGCTTCGACGCTGACGCGGAGAACTACCGCTCGAACGAAATCGGCCGCGATGGCGCTCGCGATGTAAACCGAGTTTGATCGACAGGGCCTCGCTGCCGAAAGGCGGCGGGGCCATTCTGCCGAACAGCCTTCGGCTAACGCATCAAGCCGGCTGCGCGAAGCGCATCCTCAATAGTCTTGCCAATGCCTGTAGCAGAAGCGCGTGAACCATCTGGACGCGGTTGTTCGGCAGGTTCGACCCGCGCTGGCCTCGACTTTTCGGGCGCTATATATGGGCGCAAGTCCGTACCCGCAGTGGGGTTCGCTGCGGCCGCCTTAGGCTTGGCCCCTCTTGGTGCATCCCGGCTCGCAAGATCCCAGAAGGCCGCCATACGTCTCGTCGACGATATTCCGACCTCCAGCATGAACGGCGCGGCATGGCCCAAGCCGCCGTCACCGCCTGTCTTCAAGGGGGTGCCATGGCCCATGCCGGCAATTGTGTATTTTTCGATCACCTCACGGCCATCGGCGTCGCACCAGACTTGCCGCGTTTGTCCATCGACGGTCTCTTTTCGAACAGGGCTTGCCCCGACGCGATGAACGCTCTGCCATTGGGCGACAAGGGAGTCCGCATTGGACGGCGCCACCGTGTGGTCGGCCGTGCCCTGCCAGATTGAGATTTTCGGCCAGCTTCCCTGATGCGGCGACGCCTGCGCCAGACGTCGCTGGAGTTCCGACTGAGACGGGCCACCATGCCCACGCATGCGATCGAACGCTTCCGGGATCGTCGATGCGCTGCCATAGGCAAGTCCCGCAATGATTGCGCCGCCGGCGAACACGTCCGGATAAGTTGCCAGCATTGCCGCCGCCATGGCGCCCCCGGCGGAAAGGCCAGTGATGAAAACGCGCCGGCGGTCCAGGCCATGCTTCGTCACCATGGCTTCGATCATCTGGCGGATGGAGAGCACTTCACCGCGATCGCGTGTGACATCCTCGGGCACGAACCAGTTGAAGCAGAGATTGGCATTGTTGGCGCGCTGCTGTTCGGGGAACAAAACCGCGAACCCTTCCTCTGCCGCCAGGCGCGACCAGCCGGACCCGTGATCATAGCCGGCAGCCGTCTGCGTGCAGCCATGCAGGACGACAACCAACGCTGCACCGCGCGGCAAGTTCTCAGGAAGGTAGAAACGTGCCCGCAAGGCGCCTGGATTGGACCCGAACGCCGCCAGGTCGGACAGACTGTCGAGATGGCCCGGTTGGGAAAATGCCGGCCGGCCTCGCATGGCCGAAAGGCGGGCGATCGTATCTGAGATGTTCCGCAAATCGAGATCCTAGACCGCCGGAATGGCGGAAGCCCGAGCACAATGCACCTACAGCAACATCGTTGCTGCACTGCACAATAACAAGCTTACGCTGGGGTAGACGAAAGGCAAATGCTCCGTCCAGGCCGGCGCCGTATCTCAGGCCGGCCCATTCCTCGCCGACTTCGCCAGTTCCTGTTCCAGATCCACCAGTTCCTTGCCGCCTGCCATCAAATTGAGCAACTGGTCGCGGGTGATTTCGCCCTTGGCGTAGGTGCCGGTGCTTCTGCCGCGCTTCAACAGCGTGAAGCGGTCGCCGACGACATAGGCGTGGTGAACGTTGTGGGAGATGAAGATGACGCCGATGCCGCGCGCCTTGGACTGGACGATGAGCTTCAGCACCACGGATGCCTGGTGGACGCCGAGCGCCGATGTCGGCTCGTCGAGGATCAGCACCTTGGCGCCGAAATAGACGGCGCGCGCGATAGCCAGGCATTGCCGTTCGCCGCCCGAAAGCGTGCCGACGGGCTGTTCGGGATCGCACAGCTGGATGCCCATCGCCGACATCTCGTCATAGGCGGTGCGGTTGGCGAAGTCGGCGTCGAACTGGCTGATCGGCCCGAACTTGCGCATCGGCTCGCGCCCGAGGAAGAAGTTGCGCGCCACGCTCATCAGCGGCACCAGCGCCAGGTCCTGGTAGACCGTCGCGATGCCGCTGTTACGCGTATCGGCGGGCGAGGCAAATCGTGTCGGCTTGCCCTGGACGCGGATCTCGCCCTCGTCGGGCGTGTAGACACCCGACAGCGTCTTGATCAGCGTCGACTTGCCGGCGCCATTGTCACCGAGCAGGCAATGCACCTCGCCGGGGCAGACATCGAAGGACACGTCCTTGAGCGCCACGACCGAGCCGAAATACTTGCTGACCGACTTCAGTTCGACATAGGGCTCGGCCATCACCGGCTCCTCATGGCGCGGTTGCGCACATAGCTGTTGAACAACACCGCGATGACCATCATGGCGCCCATGAAAAGCTTGAACCAGTCGGTGTCGATGCCGGTGTAGAAGATGCCCATCTGCACCACGCCGAAGATCAGGGCGCCGAACATGGCGCCGATGGCCGATCCGTAGCCGCCGGTGAGCAGCGTGCCACCGATGACGACGGCGATGATGGCTTCGAACTCCTTCTGCGTGCCGCGCAGCGTGTCGGCCGAACCGGTGACCAGCACCTGGATCGCCGCGAACAGGGCGGCCGCGAGTGCCGTCATGACGAAAAGCGTGATCTTGGTGCGGGCCACCGGGACACCGAGATTGCGCGCTGCATTGGCTTCGCCGCCGGCGGCAAAATCCAGTTGCCGAAGCGGCTGCGCGTCAAGAGCCAGGTGCAGGCCAGTGTCAGCACGATCCACCAGACGATCGACACCGGAATGCCTGATATCGACGGCAAGCCGTCCGCCCGCTTGCCGATCAGGCCGATGTCGGCAAGCCTGGCGATCAAGCCGGAAAGCACCTGTCCCGAAAACAGGCTGTTCAGCGGATCGTGCAACGCCAGCTCATGCACGCCCGACACCTGGGTCCGCCCTGAAATGCCGCGTGTGAGGCCAAGGGTCAGGCCGCGCAGCATGAACAGGCTGCCGAGCGTCACGATGAAGGAGGGCAGGCCGGTCCTGACGACGGCGAGGCCGTTGAGCGCGCCGATGCCACCGCAGACGGCGAAGGTGAACAGCAGCGACAGCCAGATCGGCCAGCCCCAGAAAACGGCGGGGATGGCAATCAGGATGCCGGCAAAGCCGATCATCGAGCCGACCGACAGGTCGAACTCGCCGGCGATCATCAGGAGAGCCACGGGTGCGGCGAGAATGCCAAGCTGGGCCGAGACTTCGAGGAAGTTGATGATGCCCTTGGCACTGAAAAGTCCTGAGCTTCCCGCCGTGATGGCGAAGAACACGAAGACCAGCACGGTGCCGGCAGCCGCGCCAAGCTCCGGCCTGCTCAACAGGCGGCTGAGGCGTGAGACGGACCGGACCCGCTCGTCGCGAATCTCTGAAACCATGGCTGTGTTGCCCTTCACTAGAGCCGTTCATCGTTTCACGCTGAACAGCTCTATCTCCTTGCCTTGACGCAATTCCGGACGGAAAACCGCTCACACTTTTCCTGGAATTGCTCTGATAAAGCGGCCGGAGCGAAGCCCCGGCCGCCAGTGTTAGCGCTTGCCGAGTTTCGACAGCTCGATAACCGAGGCGGCGGTGTCCTTGGTGACGAAGCCGGGGCCGGTCGGATAGTCGGCGATCGGCATGATCTTGTACTTCTTCCAGAGGTCGAACATCGCGACCGGGATGTAGCCCATGGCATATTGCTGGGCGTCGATGCCCCACTCCATCTTGCCGGCGACGACGGCCTGCAGGATCGTGGGGGAGAGATCGAACGTGCCGGTCTTCACCTTGCCCGACAGGCCCAATTCATCAAGGGCGGCCAGCGTCGGTTCGGCACCGCTGGCACCGACGGCGAGGATGAACTGTGTATCGGCATGAGCGGTCATGTAGGCGATCACGCGGTTCTTCATTTCGGTCGGGTCGATGACGCCGTTCATCACCGGCACGTCGACGCCCAGACCCTTGGCAAAGCCGGCGCAGCGGTCGTCGAGGCTCGAATTGCCGACCTCGTGGTTGGCGCAGACCGCCTTGGTGAGGCCGAGCGCCTTGATGCGCTCGCCGGCCATGACGCCCGCCTGGAACTCATCCTGCCCCATGAACAGCAGGCCGCCAAGGTCATGGGTGAGTTTCGAACCGCCGGAATCGATGATAATGACCGGGATACCGGCGGCGACGGCGTTTTTGACCGGAGCCGAAAGGGCGGCCGCGTCGGGGATCGAAACGACCATGCCGTCCGGCTTCGAGGCCGTGATGGCGTCGATCATCTGCGCCATTTTGGCCATGTCGAAGGTTTCGGGCGCCAGATATTCGGCCTTGACGCCGAGCGTCTTGGCGGCATCGTCCATGCCGTTCTTGACCACCGACCAGTAGGGGTCGCCGCTCTGGCCGTGGGTGACGAACACCACGCGGGTCTCGTCGGCGGCCGCAAGGGTCGTGGCTGCCGCCATCATCGTGAAGCCGGCCAGCAGGCCGAGCGCAGGCTTTATTAATTTCGCAAGCGAAAACATAGAACCTCCTGTTTGTTTTCCGCCGCCGCAATTACGGTCGGCAGTCCAGTTGCCCCTTATTCCAGTTTCATTCCTCAGCACTGGTTCCCTGGGTCCGCATCGCGGCCTCGATCATTCCATGACGGTAAATCCAGCTTGCCGCGCCATGCGCGACAGGTTTTGGAAGCCCATCGTCGCATAGGTCAGCGGATTGGCCTTGTTGGGATCCTGCTCGGCCTCAACGACCAGCCAGCCGCTGTAGCCATTGTCGGCCAGCACGCGCAAAATGGCGGGATAGTCGATGAAGCCGTCGCCGGGGACGGTGAAGATCCCTTCCATGACCGCGCCCATGAAACTCATGTCCTCGGCGCGGGCGCGATCAAGCACAGCCTTGCGGGCATCCTTGCAATGCACATGCACGACGCGTTTAACCTGCGCCTTGATGAGAGCCAGCGGGTCGCCGCCCGAAAAGATCGAATGGCCGGTGTCGTAGAGCAGGCCGACCGCCTCGCCGGTGTGCCGCATCAACAGGCCGACCTCGGCATCGGTCTCGACGATGGTTCCCATATGGTGGTGAAAGGCCATGCGAACGCCGAAATCCGCCATCCTTTCGGCCAGCGCCGTCAGCTTGCGGCCGTAGGCCGGCCATTCCTCGGGCCTGAGGACCGGACGCTGCGAGATCGGCCCCCAGATGGCGTTGTGGCGCCCGCGCGAGGTGTCGGCATAGACGACATGGGTGGAGCCCATATCCTTCAAAAGCTGGAGATGCGGCGTGATCGCATCCATCTCCGCACCGACATCCTTTTCGTCGCAACGGCCGTCATACCAGCCGGAAACCACCGCAAGGCCGTACTGTGCCATGATACGCTTCAACTCGGCCGAGCGGCGCGGAAACTTGCCGCCAAGTTCGGTGCCGGAATAGCCGGCCTGCCTGGTTTCGCGGAGGCAGACTTCAAGCGGTGTGTCGCCGCCGAGTTCCGGTACGTCATCATTGGTCCAGGTGATCGGATTGATGCCGATGCGAACCGTCACGGGCGAACTCCTGATTGCTTCGACTGGGCAAGGTGATGGCGGGCGAGGCCGGCCAGCAGCGTCATGTCGCGGCGGGCATGCTCGGCGGTGTTGCGCACGGCTGAGCCTTCGACGATCGCCGACCAGAAGCCTTTCAACTCCTCGACGAATGCCTCTTCGTAGCCGCTGCTTATGTCGCGGCTGGAAAGCGTGTGACCGTCGCCGGTGCGGACGGTCAGCCGTGTCGGTTGATGATTGAGATAGGGCGAGGGGAATTCCAACTCGAGCGAGGCGTTGTCGAAATAGAGCGTGATGCGCTCGCGATAATCGGGGAGCCCCGGAGTGGCGATGTGGACCATGTTCCACAATGCCTGCCCGCCGCGCAACCGCACGGCGCCCTGGCCGCCTTCGCCCTTGGCGAAGAGCGAGGCGCCGACAATTTCACTGTCCGTCACGCCAAGCGCGTCGAGCAAGCCGTGGACGGCGTTGACGTCGTGCACGATCGACGAACAATAGGCGCCGACAAAGCCGCGAAAGGCGCCGGGATCGTCGACCTCGGGCACCGCGCGCGCGACCTGCTCGCGCTGCTTGGCTTCGGTCGAGGCAATCAATTCCGCCGCGACGTCGTCACCCCGGCAAGTGGAGGCGTGCCGGATGAAGGGCCAGGCGTCGGGATCGTTGACCTCGACCGAAACGTAGCGAAGTGTGTGCGCCGTGCCGGGCAGCATGTTCAGCGCCGCCTCGTAGCTCGGGTCGAAACGCTTCATGTAGCCAACCTGGAGCACCTTTCCGGCGCGGTCCCTGGCGGCGATCAATTCGTCGATGTCCTGCGTGCTGTAGCAAAGCGGCTTTTCGCAGAAGACATGCAGGCCCCTGGCGAAGGCGGCGAGGCACTGTTCGCGGTGCAGCGCATCCGGCGAGGCGATAACCACGGCGTCAAGCGGCATGGCGAGAAGCGTGTCGAGATCGGAGAATGTCTCGAGGCCGAATTCCTCACCGACAAAGGCGCGGACTTTTCGCGACGGATCGCAGACGCCAAGGATCTTGAACTGCCGGTGCAGCTTGAGCAGGTTTGGGATGTGCTCGACCTGGGCGACGCCGCCCGCCCCGATCACTCCCACCCTTATGCACTGCATCGGCCAGCCCCATCTGAACCCGAACGCTTTTTTCTTGAGCCTAGGACTCCTTTGGTTCCATTGTTAGAGCCAGATTCCATTGATTTTTGGGAACCAGATGAAAACCAGTTTTCCCGTCGACGGCATTGCGCTCGATCGCGACAGCCCTGCCAACCTGCACCGGCAGCTCTATGTCCAGTTGCGCGGCCTGATCGAACGGCGCGTGCTGCCGAGCGGCCATGCGCTGCCTTCGACACGGGTCATGGCGCGAGACCTGAATATTGGACGCAACACGGTGATTGCCGCTTGCGACCAGCTGGCGTTGGAAGGCTATCTGGCGATTAGGCCGCGCAGGCCCTCGGTGGTGATGGACCTGCCGACCCGTTCGGTGGCGGCCGAACAGGTGTCGGCCGAGGACGCCAATCCGATATCGCGACGCGGGCAGACCATGCTTGCCCAACCCTATCATCATGGCCGGCCAGGCATGCTTGCCTTTCATCCCGGCATGCCGGACCCGGATAATTTTCCGTTCAACACCTGGTCGAAACTGCTCAGCCGCCGCGCCAAATTCGCCCATATCGATCTTTTCGGCACCTATCACGTCAAAGGCTATCCGCCGCTTTGCGAGGCCATAGCCCGCTATCTCACCGCCTCACGCGGCGTGAAATGCACGGCCGAGCAGATCGTCGTCACCAATGGCGCACAGTCGGCGTTCGACCTCCTGGCGCGGCTGCTGATCGACGAAGGCGACACGGTGTGGATGGAGGAGCCGGGCTACTACGGCGCGGGTTCGGCCTTTGTCTCGGCCGGGGCGAAACTGGCACCGCTGCGCGTCAGCAATGCCGGCTGGGATCTTGAGCCGCCGCCTGTCATTCCGCGCATGATCTTCGTGACGCCTTCCTGCCATCACCCGCTCGGCATAACCATGCCGATGGAACAGCGGCTCAATCTCCTGCACATGGCCGAGACTTGGCGCTCCTGGATCATCGAAGACGACTATGACGGCGAATACCGTTTCCAGGGCCAGCCCATTCCGGCCCTGCAAGGCATCGGCGCGTCAAACCGTGTGGTCTATGTCGGCACCTTCGCCAAGATCCTTTTCCCGGCCATGCGGCTGGGCTTCATGGTGGCGCCCAAGGCGATAGACCATACGATCGTCTCGGCGCTGAGCGTCAGCGGCCAGTTCGCGCCTTTGCTGACCCAGGCCGCGCTCGCGGACTTCATGAATGAGGGCATTTCACCCGCCATCTCCGGCGCATGCGGCGGCTCTACGCGGAGAGACGGCAGTTCTTCCTGGAAAGCGCGCAAAGGCATCTCGGGGAATGGCTGGATTTCCACACGACCGAGTCCGGCATCCAGGTCGTCGGCATTTTTCGCGGCAGATGCAGCGACAGGGCGGTTGCCGAGGCGGCACTCCAGCAGGGGATCAACGTCTCGGCGCTGTCGATCCAGTACCGTCACGGCACGGAGCAGAACGGCCTCGTCATGGGCTTTGCGGCGGCCGACGCACAGACAACTGAAAAGACGATGCAGAAGTTTCGCACCGTGCTGCAAAGCCATTTTTCGCGAACGAGAAACCCCGGTTAAGAAACTGGGACTATTCGTTTTTTTAAGCTGAACTCGTGCTCTTGGGCGGTGCTAGCCCAGATCTGCCATCCGTGCCCGACAGCGCACCTCGTCGATCGGTCTGCCAAGCGCGGCAAAGCGCGTGGCTGCTTCCTCGAACGCCGCCACGGCCCGGGTTTCGTTACGCTCGGCCCGGCGCTGCACGCCGCGCGCCTCCCACACGGCCGCCACCCAGGGGCCGCCATTCCACATGCCGGCGACCCGCTCAGCCTCGTCGAGCCGGCGGTTGACCTGCTCGATCTCACCCGCCTCGGCCAGGGCAACGGCAGCCGCGGTACGGAAGGTCATCGAGCAAGGCTGGCAATTGCAGCCCGATGACAGCATGCGGTCACCTTCGCGAATGGTCTCGGCGATCCTCTCGGAGGTGGTGGCGGCCCGCACCTCGAGACCCTTCAGGCTGATCAGCAAATGTGGCGCCAGCCAGGAAGAATGGGCAAGGGTGGTGGCGCGGTGGATCAACCGTCCCGCCTGCCATTTCTGGCGTCTGGCAAGCGCGAGTTCCGTCAGGCGCTGCAGCGCCAGTACGCGGCCGGCCACGGCTCCCACCTGCGCGTAGAGTCTTTCGGCTTCGGTCAACATGCGTTCGGCCTCGGCCAACTGGCCCGAGAAGAGCGCTGCTTCGCCCAGCACGAGCGAGGCAAGGCCGCGCCCGGCGACCGAGCCGGCGCCCTCGGCCACCGACAGGAGCTCCCGGGCCGAGGCGGCGATGTCGTGGTGGCCCTTGGCACTGCAGAGGCAGAATTCGGCCAGGCACAGATGCCCGTCAAAAACGTTGGAGACGAAGGCTGGCTTGGAGCGGACCCATTCGATGAACTCCGCCCTGAACAGCTCGCGCCACTGGCCCTGCATGTGGGCCACCAGGCCGATCAGGGCGCTGGCCTCGCCAACCTCGCGGGCCAACCCCGCGCCCATCGCCAGATCGCGGGTTTCCCGGCCAACCTGGCCCGCCCTGGCGAAGTCGCCGCTTTGCAGATGCAGCAAGCCCCAGGCCAGCGAGGCGCGGATGCGGTCGCTCAAGCCGACGGGGTCGATAGAGGGCACCGCCAGCGCCTTTTCGTAGAGCTTCACGGTTTCGGCGCCCGGGCCGACGCCAAGATCGATGCGCAGGTTTTGGCTGAGCTGATTGAACAGCCGGATCGCCTCGGCCCGGTTGCCGGCGTCGAGCGCCGCCTGCATCAGGGCGCATTGCGCCTGCTCGTCGGCCGGGTCCAGCGCGATCAGGCGCTGCCACAGCTTGCCGGCCCGCAGCACCTCGGCATAGCGCTGCCGCAGGGCCTGGCGGGGCGTTTCGAACCAGTCGACATAGGGATCGTCCGGCAGCAGGTCTCCCCTGTAGAGATCGGCGGCCGCCTCACAGGCGGCGGGATCTTGCCCGCGCAAGGCAAGCCTGGCGGCGGCCTCGAACGCGTCGACGTCGATTTCGAGATCGCCAGCGGGGGCGAGCGCGATGACATCGGCCGTCTGCTCGATAAGGTCATTGGCGCCAAGCGCGCGGCGGGCAAAATGAATGGCCTTGCGCAGGTTGGCACCGGCGGCCTCCGGATCGAGATCGGGCCAAAAGGCCTCCATCACCTGTTCGCGGTGAATGCGGTGCGAGCGGGTGACGGCCAACAGCTTCACCAGTGCCGCGCCACGGTCCCGCCGCCACGCCGTGGCCGGGATGAGCTGATCGTCCAGACTGACGCTGAACCCGCCAAGCAATTGAATTCGGACACGCAATCGAAAGGTCCTTTCAGGATGCGAGGCCCGCATGCCCGAAATCGGCCGTCACAAGCACCTGTGGAGCGGGGAACGCTGGCGGAACATAGGTTGCCTAAGCTGCACCCGTAGTCAATTCCGACCGCTCACAGGAGGATCAAATGTCTCTTCGTATCGCCGACATGGCGCCTGACTTCACCGCCGAAACCACCCACGGCCCAATCAGCTTCCACGACTGGCTGGGCAATTCATGGGGCATCCTGTTTTCCCATCCCAAGGATTTTACCCCCGTCTGCACCACTGAACTCGGCTACATGGCCAAGCTGAAGCCCGAGTTCGACAAGCGTGGCGTCAAGATCATCGGGCTTTCCGTCGATCCGGTCGAGCGTCATGCCGGATGGGCTGATGACATTGCCGAGACCCAGGGACACGCGCCGAATTTCCCGATGATCGGCGACCCGATGCTGGCCATTGCCAAGCTGTACGACATGCTGCCCGCCACGGCCGGCGACAGTGCCGAGGGGCGCACGGCAGCCGACAACCAGACGGTGCGCCATGTCTACGTCATCGGTCCCGACAAGAAGATCAAGCTGATGATCGCCTATCCGATGACCACCGGGCGAAACTTCGACGAGATCCTGCGCGTGGTGGACTCCATGCAGCTGACCGCCAGGCATCGCGTCGCCACGCCGGTGAACTGGCGGCAGGGCGACGAGGTGATCATCGCGGGTTCGGTTTCGAACGACGAAGCCAAGGTCCTGTACCCCGATGGCTGGAAGCAGCCCAAGCCCTATATCCGCATCGTCCCGCAGCCGCACAGCAACGCCTGAGCCTTCCCAAGGGGCACCCGGCAACAGGAGGTGACAGCATGAAAACCCGTATCCTTATCCTTGGCGCCGGTTTCGGCGGGCTAGAGCTCAGCACGTCCTTGTCCGAAGCTTTGGGTGACAGTATTGCTGTCACCCTGATCGACAAGTCGGATTCCTTCGTGTTCGGCTTTGCCAAGCTTGATCTGATGTTCGGCCGCGCAACCGAAGCGGCTGTGCGGCTGCCTTACGCCGACTATGCCAAGGCCGGCGTCACGTTGAAGCGCGAGACCGTCACCGCCATCGACCCGGAACGGCGGCGCGTGACGACGGACAAGGGTGTGCACGAGGCGGACATATTGGTGATCGCTCTCGGCGCCGACTATGACGTCTCGGGCACACCCGGCATCACGCTCGGCCGCAACGAATTCTACTCGGTTCCGGGCGCCGCCCATATGGCGAAGGTACTGCCCGGTTTCACCCGCGGCCATGCCGTGATCGGTGTCTGCGGCGCGCCCTACAAATGCCCGCCTGCGCCCAGCGAATGCGCCTTGATGCTGCATGACTACCTGACCGAGAGGGGCGTCCGGGGCGACTGCCAGATCACCTATGTTAACGCGATGTCGAGCCCGGTGCCGCCTTCTCCCGAAACGTCGAAGGCGCTTCTGGCCGCCTTCGCCGAGCGCGGCATCACCTTCATCCCCAGCACCCGCGTGGTTTCCGTGGACGAGGGCCGCAAGGCTGTGACGCTCGACAATGGCGGCGAACTGCCCTGCGATCTGTTCCTGGGCGTGCCCCGGAACCGCGCGCCCGATGTCGTCGTCGAGGCCGGCATCACCGAGGGCGGCTGGGTCACCATCGATCCGCGCACACTCGAAACCCGCTTTCCCGGCGTCTACGCGTTGGGCGATCTGGCCAATACGGGCGCGCCGAAGGCGGGCGTCTTTGCCGAGGGCGCCGCACGCACCGTTGCGGCGAACTTGATCGCCAGGCTCCGCCATGAGGAACCGACGGCAAGGAACCCGGGCGCGGGATCCTGCTACATCGAGTTCGGTGCCAACCGGATCGCCAGGGTGGATGTGGATTTCTTCTCCGGCCCAAAACCCACCGGTGCTTTCTACGAACCATCGGAGGCTTTGCGGGTCGACAAGGTGAATTTCGGCTCCAGCCGCAAGGCCCGCTGGTTCGGGCATTGAGCTTCGACAATGGCGGGCGCTGAGGGACTATCACCAGCGCCCGTCCAGTTGTTCTAGGCCATCTGCAATTCCCGTCGCGGCAGCGGCGGGAAGGCGATTGCAATGCCCACCGCGCCGAGGCCGATAAGGGCCGAGCCGATGAACAGCCAGTGGTAGCTGGCATAGGCGTCGAACACCATGCCGCCGGCGAGCGGTCCCAAGGCCATGCCGAGGCTGGATGCCATGGTGGCGGCGCCGAACACGGCGCCGAGGATGCGCTGGCCGAAATATTCGCGCGCCAGCACCGCGTAGAGCGGCATGACGCCGCCATAGGTGGCGCCGAAGATGACGGCCAACACATAGAACTGATCGAGCTGGCTGACCGAGAGATAGGCGGCAATGACGACCGCCTGGATCGCCAGGCCTGCGATCAGCACCGGCTTGACGCCGAGCCGGTCGGCCAGAACGCCGTAGAGAAGCCTGCCGCCTAAGCCGGCGAGACCCTCGACGCTGTAGATCGTGACCGCCGCCATGGGGGCGACGCCGCACAGCATGGCGTAGCTGACCATATGGAAGATCGGCCCGGAATGGGCGGCACAACAGGCGAAGAAGGTCAGACCCAGCACGATGAATTGCGGCGAACGCAGCGCCTGGCCGACGCTCATGCCCGCACCATCGGCGACCGGCGCGGAGGCCGCATCGGCAACAGCAGGCTTTGGCGGCTGGCGTACCAGCAGCACCGCCGGCAGCAACAGCACCCAGGCCATAATGCCGATGTCGAACATGGCGGTGCGCCATTCATAGGCCGAGATCAGCCAGCGGGCGAAAGGCGAGATCGTCATCGGGGCGACGCCCATGCCGGCCGAGACCAGCGAAACCGCAAGGCGCGGTGGGTGTCGAACCAGGCCGTGGTCAACGCGATCATCGGCGCGAAGAAGGCGCTGGCGGCAAGCCCGACGAGCACGCCATAGCTGATCTGGAAGGTCAGCAGCGAGCCGGCGCGGCTCGCCACCACAAGTGCCAGGCCGAGCAGCACGGCACCGATCGTGACCACGATGCGGGCGCCAAAACGATCGGAGAGGGCGCCCCAGGCGAAGCCGCCGAGGCCCATGATCAGGAAGTTGAGCGTCATGGCGCTCGAAATACCGGCGCGCGACCACTGCGTGTCGAGCGCCATCGGTTCGAGGAAAATCGCCAGCGAAAACATCGTGCCGATGGCGACACAGGACATCAGCGCACCAGCGGCGACGATGACCCAACGATAGGAAAGGTTCATGCAAATCTCCCATGCCAGAGTGCAGCGCTCAGCGCCGCTTGCGTCCGAAGGACGCTGGCACGGAGGCCGATCCTACAATCCGGTTGCATTTTTTATCCAGTCTGAAACGACGCCGTTTCCGACCGGCCGGATCGCCGTGCGGGCGCCAGTCAGATCGGCAGTTCCGATGTGTATTTGATCGTCCAGCTCGGCACGTCGGTCTTGACGTTCTGGACGCCCTTGATGCGGCTCAGATGCTCCGACTGGAAGCGGCGATAGTCGTTGAGATCGGCCGCCACCACGCGCACCAAGGCATCGCAGTCGCCGAGCATCAGGTAGCATTCCATGACCTGCGGCAGCTTGGCCACTTCGGTGGCGAAGTGCTGGACCGTGTCCTCGTCCTGCGTCTTCAGCCAGATGCGGGTGAAGAAGGTGAGGCCCTTGCCGATGCTGGCCGGGTTGAGCACGGCGACGTAGCGGTCGATGACGCCGGCCTCCTCCAGAAGCTTCACGCGCCGCAGGCAAGGCGAGGGCGACAGGCCGACCTCATTGGCCAGATCGTTGTTGGCCATGCGGCCGTCACGTTGCAGCGCCCGCAGGATACGCCTGTCGATGTCATCGAGCTTCATGGCTACGAATTCCATATCTTCAATGAATCGCGGCATTGAATGCCAAAATAAGGGCGAAGACAACAATCTTCGCAACCAAATTGCGAAGCCATCTTTATATGGTTGCGTCGACACCATCACCATCTGAAGCCCAACCGGAAACGGTGGCCGCGAGGCCAGCCTGTGGAAAATCATGAGCGTTTCTGAAGCAACATTGCCCGAGGCGATCGACGGCGGATCGGGTTCGGAGTTCCGGCGCGGGGTCATGTCGTGCCTGCCGGTGCTGCTCGGCACCATCCCCTATGCGCTGGTGCTGGGCGCGCAGGCGACGCAGAAAGGTCTCAGCGCTGTCGAACTGCCTCTGATGACCGGATTGAATTTCGCCGGCGGCTCGGAATTCGCGGCCATCCAGCTTTGGACCTCGCCGCCGCACATCGCGCTCATCGCCGCCATTACCTTCCTGGTCAACAGCCGTCACTTCCTGATGGGGGCAGCCCTGGCGCCATTCCTGGGGCATTTGCCGCAGCGCAAGGTGTTTCCGGCCCTGTTCTTCCTCTGCGACGAAAGCTGGGCGCTCGGTCTGGCCGATGCCAAACAGCGCGCCAGCGCCGGCATCACCCCTGCCTTCAGCCCGCGCTACTATATGGGCGCGGCCCTGGCGATGTATCTGGCCTGGGTGGGCTTCACGGCGGCGGGCGCGCTGCTTGGCCCGATGCTCGGCCATGTCGAAACCTATGGCTTCGACATGGCGTTTCCGGCTGTCTTCCTGGTGCTGATGCGCGGCATGTGGAAGAGCGTGGCGGCGGCGCGGCCCTGGCTGGTCAGCCTGGTTGTCGCGGCCCTCGTCTATCTCTTCATTCCCGGTGCGTGGTATGTCGCGGCGGGCGCGGTGTCGGGGCTCGCCGCTGCCTGGCTGATGGCAGGTGACGCATGATCGACATGGCAACCCTTCTCACCATCGTGCTGATGGCCGGCGTTACCTACCTCACGCGGATCGGCGGCTATATCGTGCTGCGCAACCGCGTGCTCAGTGCGCGTGCCACGGCGGTGATGGAGGCCGCACCGGGCTGCGTGCTGATCTCGGTCATCGCACCGGCCTTCGTGTCGCGAAATCCCGCCGATCTCCTGGCGCTGGCCATCACCTTTATCGCGGCGACACGGCTTTCCATGCTGCCCACAGTGCTGATCGGGGTCGCTTCGGCGGGTCTGTTCAGGCATTTCATCGGATAGGCTCAGAGCCTGTTCAATCGCGAGCAGCGCCCGCAGCCCTGAGGATCAGCGCAACACTGTTGCGGGCGCGCTGCGCAAGGCTATGCTGCAATGCGGCGAGCATTTCGGCGACGGCATCGATGTTGGTCGCGTGCGGCAACTGATTATCATCAGAGGCGGCCGCGATCTGATCGCGGAAGCGCGCGTCCGTGCGTCCGAGAGCGGCAAACAGCTCGGCACCGATTGGTGCCCGAACTGAAAGGACGGATCAACGGCATGGCGGTGCGCGTGCCGGTGTCTGATGTATCGATGATCGATCTCACCTGCCGGTTCAGAGAAAACGTGTCCTACAAGGACATCTGCACGATGCTCCGCACGCAGGCGGCAGATGCGATGGACGGCATCCTCGCCTATTGCGACGAGCCTGTGGTCTCGACCGACCTGCGCGGCAACCCGCATTCCTCGATCTTCGGCGGGCTGGCCGGCATGCAGACCGAGGGCGGGTTGACCAAGCTCGTTGCCTGGTACGACAACGAATGGGGTTATGCCTGCCGTTGCCTCGACCTGGCAGCGCACATCTCGCGCGCAAACTAGCAAAAGTCGATGCAACCATATGTTATGCGGCCAGCCGCCCCTCGTGCGGAGCAGATCTCCGCCGTCACGCTCCACTCCGGCTGCAGGATCGAACCGGATTAAAGGGTGCGCCATCGTCGAAATTGAGATAATTTCCGGCCTTTCTCATTGTCGTTTTTCAGACGAGCTACCGGCGGGGCTAATGACCGAATCGGGAAGCAATCAAGATCGAGGTGAAAAATACGGCTACCTGACGTGCTCGGGGTGCCGGAATGCGTATTGATTCAATTGCGTTTAGAACTCCATCCCGAATGATCTCGAATGAGGATATACTAAGATATATTCGTGATTACAATCAAAGTCAAAATAGAGAAGAATTAGAGTCTTATTGTCGGAAAATCGAGCGCCTGTTCCGAAGAGCCGGCGCACAGTCGCGTTACGTCCGTGACATGGGTGCCGGGGAAAGAGCCTTTGACCTGTTGCGTGATGCCGCTCGATCGGCCATCGCCGATGCTGGGCTGGTGCCCCGGGACATAGATCTGGTCATCTACTGCGGGATAGGGCGCGGCTTTCTGGAGCCGGCCAACGCGACGTTCCTGGTTTCTGCACTTGGCATCGAATGTGACGCCTTCGACATTACGGAGGCGTGCATGAGTTGGGCAAGGGCGCTTCAGGTTGCCCAAGGCTTTTTGCTGACCCGATCATACGCAAGGATCCTGATCGTAAATGCTGAGTTCAGCGTCTACGAAAACGGATATCCCGAAATCTTCAAAATGCGGACCGATGCTGAAATCGCTTATACATTTCCAGCTCTAACTATCGGCGAAGCAGCCACTGCCACCGTCGTTACATTGTCGCCAGATGCTTGGAAATTTCGTTTTCGAACCAGACCTCAGTTTGCATCGCTTTGCAATCTACCACTTCCCGGCTTTCGCGATTTCTGCTTGCCTGATACAAAAGTTGGAGCCAATGGCGTCCATCAACTGGTTGCCTACAGCTCAGAGCTTACACAGACGGCGAGCAGGGAAATGACCTCTTTTGTAAAGGCGGCATACCCCGACGTTTCTGGCATCGACATCTGGTTCCCACACAGTTCCAGCGAGTCGGCCCTGAAAATCATGGCGACTAGACTGGGCGTTGGCGACCGCCTTTATGACAAAGTATTTCGAAAATTCGGAAACTTGGCATCAGCGTCCATTCCTGCGGCTATGTGTGAGGCAACCAAAGAGGGTTCGTTGGAGCGAGGAATGCGGGTGGTGTTGTGTCCGGCTTCCGCTGGAATGGTATTTGGCCTGATGGAGGGCATCTACTGAGGAGGGGAGTGATGGCAGACAAGGACGATGGGACACCAAAACCGGCCGAGTCCCAGCCGGATGTTTCGCAGGCGAATTTTCAAAATCCGATAGTAATCCTTGCAATTCTGATTCTGCTCAGCCTGTTTGTCATGATCGGCGCTTCGATGCTTGGCGTCGATCACGGCTTTCTTTCGGGAATGGCAAGGCCCGAGCTTGCCAGAGGGCTGATTACCTATCTCTTCGCGATCGTGACCATAGGAATCGCCGTCGCACTCGTCCTCAACACGCTGGTCGGGCCAGCTCCAAGCGACGCGAATGACGGTCGCTTTCAGAGGGCGAAGGAAGTCTTGTCCCTCCTGCTGGGCGTGTTTGGCACGATTGTCGGCTATTACTTCGGGGCGGAGTCTTCGAAGGCAAATCTGGAGGTGCCGTTTGAATTGTCCACGCCGGATCTTTCACCGCAGCCAGTCGGCCCTGCAGGGCTGGTTACGGTGCGAGCCGTGATAAAGGGCGGCACGGCGCCACTTCAGTATGGCG
This sequence comes from Mesorhizobium huakuii, assembly GCF_014189455.1. Taxonomy (NCBI): domain Bacteria; kingdom Pseudomonadati; phylum Pseudomonadota; class Alphaproteobacteria; order Hyphomicrobiales; family Phyllobacteriaceae; genus Mesorhizobium; species Mesorhizobium huakuii. The sequence goes on along the minus strand of NZ_CP050296.1, from coordinate 1,100,958 downwards.
TCGGACAGGGCACGGACAATGTCGAAGTCAAGGACCTGGCATTTGAAGGAGGCTGGATCGTCAAGCAGGTGCAATTGAAGGCACCTTCTCCAGCCGAGGTTCAAAGCATTCATCTGGTCGTGGAGAATTCGAGCGGCAAGCGGATTGAGCGGGTCGTGCCGGTCAGACGGAGTGCGCAAGACTAGGTTCCTTCGGGACACGTCGGTTGCGAATCTCCGTGGATGTGGCACCGGCGGCCGTTCGCAGGCCGGGTCACACTTTTCCTGGACTTGCTCTGAACGAAAAAGGCAGGCGCGGGCGCCTGCCTTTCTCAGTCATATGATCGGCAGCCTTACGCGGCGGCAGCGGTCTGCTGGCTGGCCACCACGGCGTCGACCTTGGCGGTCGCCTTGGCGAGCGCGGCGGTCACCGCGTCAGGGCCCATGCCGACGCCTTCGATGCGGATGACATCGACGTCGGTCATGCCGAGGAAGCCGAGCACGCCGCGCAGATAGGGGATGGCGTGATCGAACTGCACGGCCGCACCTTCGGAGTAGACGCCGCCCGAAGCCAGCACGATATAGACCTTCTTGCCGGTGACGAGGCCCTTGGGGCCGCTTTCGCCATAGGCAAAGCTCCTGCCGGAGCGGGCGATGTGGTCGACCCACGACTTCAGCGTCGAGGAGATGTTGAAGTTGATGAAGCCGGTGGCGAGGATCACCGTGTCGGCGGCGAACAGCTCGTCGAGCACGACGTCGGAGACGCCGACGACTTCAGCCTGGCGCGGGGTGCGCGCTTCAGCCGGCGTATAGATGCCGGTCGAGTAGTCGGCATCGATATGCGGCAGCGGGTTGGCGACGAGGTCGCGCACGACAAGCGTGTTCGACGGATCAGCGGCGACGAGCTTTTCGGCGAATTCGGTGGCGATGCGGGTCGAGTGCGAGGCAGCGCCGCGCGGGCTTGAGGTAACGAGAAGAATGGACATAGCGGGTCTCTCCAGTGAAATGAATTGTCCCGCCTCATATGGGGCTATCGATCCATCAGATAAACTGGTATATTTTCTATACGATCCATCTACAAAATAGATACAGTCATGCAGCCCAACCCGACCCTCGACCAGCTTCAAATCCTTGTCGCCGTTGCCGATACCGGCAGTTTCTCGGCTGCCGGCCGCAAGCTCAACCGGGCACAATCCGTCATCAGCTACGGCATCGCCAATCTCGAGGCCCAGCTTGGGCTGAAGCTGTTCGAACGCGAGGGCACGCGCGAGCCGCAACTCACCGAGATCGGCCGGGCGATGCTGGAGGACGCAAGGCGCATGATCGGCGTGTTGCAGCGTATGCGTTCGCGCGTCGATGGCCACCATCACGGGCTGGAGGCCGAAGTGGCATTGTCGGTCGATTCGGCGCTGCCTTCGCCCGTTCTGGTGCGTGTGCTCAAGGCATTCGAAGCGCAGTTCCCCACTGTGATGCTGCGCCTGCACATAGGCTCGCTTGGATTGATCCCGGACCATGTCGTCAATGGACAGGCCGATCTCGGCATTGGCGGCCTGCTGGGCGAGGTTGACGTCCATCTCGTGCGCATCGGCTTTATGTCGATCGTGCTGGCTGCGGCGCCCAGCCACCCGCTGGCATTGCTGCCAAAGCCATTGGCGCTCGAGGATGTGCGCGAACACACCCAGCTTGTCGTCACCGACCAGTCCGAACGCACCAAGGGACGCGACTTCGGTGTCTTTGCTTATCGGACTTGGCGCCTCACGGATATGCGCACCAAGCACATACTCATGCGCGAGGGGCTGGGCTGGGGCGGCCTGCCGCGCTGGCTGATCGCCGACGATCTCGCAAGTGGCCGGTTGGTGGAACTCGATCTCGAACCCTTTAGCGAGGTGAAGTCGCCGATGTTTGCCATGCATCGTAACGACAGCAGCCCGAAGCCGGCGGCGGCCTGGCTCATCGAGCGATTCAAGCGTGGGCTCGGCTGCTTCAACGAGTTCGAGCCGGGCGAGGTGCCCGAGGACGACCCGGAGACAATCCGTCAATCAGCGCCATGAGCACGGCGCGGTAATCCTCGGCTGAGGCACCGGCCTCAATGGCAAGTGCGGCGCGGTCGAAGGCGGATGCAAGCAGCGCGGTCAGCGCTTCCGCCGGCAATCTCGTCATGGTGTTGGCCCGCATTGCGGCGACCAGGCCCTCGCGCAGTGAGCGGTTGCCATGGCGGTTGTCGATCGCATCCATGGCAGCGCGGCCAAGCACGGCCGGCCCGTCGAGCAACAACAGCCGCGTGCGGCCGGGCACGCGCATGGCGGCGAGATAGGCGTCTGAGCCGGCGATGAGCGCATCGCGGGCGTCGAGCGAAGGCGGCGAGGCGCGGCCGATCTCTTGCGCCACCGCCTGCGCCTCCTGCTCGACCACGGCGGCAAACAGCGCCTGCTTGTCGGCAAAGTGGTGATAGAGCGCGCCGCGCGTCACGCCGGCCGCGGTGACGATCTCCGGCGTGCCGGTCTCGGCATAGGATTTTTCGGTGAACAGTTTTCGCGCCGCCGCGACCAGGTCGGCGCGCGTCGCCTCGGTGCGGTCGCGGTTGGAACGGCGCGCGGATTTTTGTTGCATACATGCAGCCTGTATGTTAATTCGATTTACATACAGACTGTATGTTATGTCCAGGGAGAAAGAAAGATGAAGATCACAAGCTACTACCCGGTGCTGATGACCGGCGACGTCGCCGGCACGGCGGCCTTCTACGTCAAGCATTTCGGCTTCCAGCCGCTGTTTGAAAGCGACTGGTACGTGCACCTGCAATCGGTCGACAACAAACGCGTCAATCTCGGCATCGTCCAGGGCGACCACGAGACGATCCCGCAGGAGGGGCGGGGGCGCACCTCGGGCCTGCTGATCAATTTCGAGGTCCGCGATCCCGACGCCGTCTATGAGCGGGTCCTTGCTGCCGGCCTGCCGGTCCTGCGCACGCTGCGCGACGAACCCTTCGGCCAGCGCCATTTCATCACCCGGGATCCCAATGGCGTGCTGATCGACGTCATCAAGCCGATCCCGCCCAGCGAGGAATTTTTGGCGCAGTACGCGGCGGGCGCGGCAGGGGCTTGAGTGACGGCCTCAGCCTGCCCGCGCCACCGGCGTCACCGCCACCTGGCTGACGCCGGTGCGGCGCACCACCGTGCACAGCGTCTCGCGGCCGATGCGCTCGGCGTCGAGCATGCGCACGAGGTCGTCGACGCCGGTCACCGGGCGCCCGTCTATGGCCGCGATGATGTCGCCCTCCTTCAGGCCCGCCTTGGCCGCCGGGCCGTTCTTCTCGACGCTGCGCAGGCGCACCGCCGTGCTGGTCGACACTTGCGACAGGAGTGCTGCGCGACGCGGCAGATTGGTCGTGTCGGCTGACACCCCGATGAAGGCGCGGCGGACGCGGCCGAAGCGGATGATCTCCGAGATGACGAAATTGGCGGTGTTGGAAGCGACCGCAAACGCAATGCCTTGCGCGCCATGGATCATGGCGGTGTTGACGCCGATGACTTCGCCGGCCGACGACACCAGTGGCCCGCCGGAATTGCCGGGATTGAGCGCGGCATCGGTCTGGATGACGTCATCGATCAGCCGGCCGGTCGAGGCGCGCATCGAGCGGCCGAGCGCCGAGACGACGCCTGAGGTGACCGTCCATTCGAAGCCGAGCGGATTGCCGATGGCAATGGCGATCTGGCCGCGCCGCAGCCGCTTGGAATCGCCCAGCGGCGCGACATCGGAAAAACTGCCGTCGGCGCGCACCAGAGCGATGTCGGTGTCGGGATCGCGCCCGAGCACGCGGCCCTCGCTGGAGGCGCCGTCCGGCATCGACACGCGAACTGTTTTTGCGTCACCCACGACATGGAAATTGGTGACGACCAACCCGTCCGGCGCGATGACGAAACCCGATCCATGGCCGCCCTGGCCGCCAATACGCTCGATGCGGCAGACGGCCGGACCGATGCGGTCGACCGCGTCGGCCACCGTCATGGAATAGGCGTCGAGCAGCGTATCGTCGGATTGGAATTTGGCAGCGGCGAGGGCCATGGATGGGCTCCGTGTTTTCAAGCTTGATCGTGACTATATGTGCGGAGCGGCCGGAACCGCCGCGACCTGACCAGATGGCCAGTCAAACCGCCAACTAGCCGTCAGGCGAGTACCTCCAGGGGCGCCGTCGGGCGATATCTGGGACATGACGAACCCCAGGAGACCATCATGAGTGATTTCAATCTGAATGCGTTTTCGCAAGCCGTTGCCGCCCTTGCCGCCGCGGCGGCACCGGCGACCGCGAGCTTCACTGCCCATCATCACCGCACGGCGAGCGCCTTCCACTGGCGCGACGGCTATTTCGTCACTGCCGAAGAGGCGGTCGAGGCCGGCGAGGAGATCGAGCTGACGCTGGCTTCGGGCGGGACGGTGAAGGCCGAGCTGGTCGGTCGCGATCCTTCGACGGGCGTCGCTTTGCTGAAGCCCACGGACGCGGCCGGTGCGCCTGTCCTTGCCAAGGCCGATGCGGTTCGGCCAGGCAATGTCGCCATTGCCATTGGCAACAGCCAGGGTTCGGCGCTGGCCGTATCGGGTTCGGTTGGCGAAGTCGGTCCGGCCTGGCGCTCGATGCGCGGGGGCACGATCGACCGGCGCATCAATCTGGCCGTCGGCGCCGGCGGCCGCTTCGAGGGTGGCCCGGTGCTCGACGCCAAGGGCGCGCTGATCGGCATGCTGTTGTTCGGGCCGCGCGGCCGTGCGCTGGTCATGCCCTATGAGACGATCGAGCGGGCGGTGGCGACACTGCGCGAGAAGGGCCATGTCGCACGCGGCTATCTCGGTGCAGGCCTGCATCCGGTGCGCGACCGCGACGCCCATGGCGCGATGGTGATGAGCCTCGACGACAACGGCCCGGCCAAGGCCGCCGGCCTGTCGCTGGGCGATATCATCGTGGCGTGGAACGGCGAGGCCGTGCATGGTCCGCGCGACCTGATCCGCCGGCTCGGACCGGACAGTGCCGGCGCCTCCGTTACGCTTGGCGTGGTGCGTGGCGGCGAACAGCGCGACGTGACATTGACCATAGGCGAAAAGCCGCTGAGCTGAGAGGACTGATGGAAACGCTCGCCGGCGACCGGATCGTGAGCAACAGCGCCGCTTCGCGGCGGCTGGTGGTGCTGATTGCGCTTGGCGATGCCGCGCGCGCCGAGCGCCTGGCCGCCACTCTTGCCGCCAGCGACGACCTGCTGCCGGTGGTGACCGGCGGCCGGGCGGATGTCGCCATCATCGATGACAGGAGCGGAGATACCGTGCCGGCCGCCACGCCACGGGTGCTGCTGTCGGGACGCACCGGCGTCGAGCGGCCCGCCGGTGAGGTGTTTGCGGTCATGCCTGCGGGTGCGGACGATCTGCTGATCGCAGCGGCGGCGCGGCTGGCGGCGGCCGGCTATCGCGTCACAGGCGAGGGCGGCCGTGGACGCGATGAGGATTTCCATACGGGCGCGCCGTTCGAGGATGAAGTCCTGGACGAGCATGCCACCCGGCCTGCGCTTTCGCCGCGCGAGGCGGAAGTGCTGGCGCTGCTCGCCGAAGGCGCGCCCAACAAAGTGATTGCGCGTCGGCTCAACATTTCCGTCCACACGGCGAAATTTCACGTCGCCGCGATCCTGATCAAGCTGGGGGCGGCCAACCGCACTGATGCGATCGCGATCGCGATGCGGCAGGGGTTGGTGCTGGTCTGATATTGCTCAGACTGCCGCTTCGATGTCGGTCAGCCGGAAATCGTCACCCTTGAACAATAGCGGCATGGCTTCGAGCCGCGCAGTGGCATAGGCGATGCAGTCGCCGAAATTCAGTGCCGCCGGATGCCGACCCTTGCCGTAACGCAGAAAAGCCTGGCGGGCGACGGCTGCGTGGTCGGCGGTGAAGGGGATCGTCTCGATCGAGGCGGTCCGCAGGAAGGTGTCTAGCCGATCCAGGATTTCATCTTGCCGGCCGCCCGCGAGCACCATCGTTGTTTCCAGATACGTTGGCGCTGCCAGCAGCCGTCTGTTGGCCTGCGTGATCGCGAGCACGAAACGTTCGTAGCCCGGCTCGAGACGCAGAATGGCGACCAAGGCCGAGGAATCGATGATCATTTCGTCGGGATTCCGAACTCGTCGTAACCGAGGATTTCGTCGTCGGTCATCGCATCTTCGCGTTCGGGGATTTTTCCCGCACTGTCGGCAATCGCCATCAACCGCTGAAACAGGTCACTGGCGTCTTCGCGCGGTACCAGCCGTTCGCGCGCGACCTCGCGCTCGAGGCTCTGACGGATAGCCTCTGTCACGGACACGTGGCGGCGACGGGCAAGCTCGCGCGCCAGTTGCTCCACTTCCATGTTCTTGATCGATAGTGCCATTCTATATTCTGCCTGTTTGTATAGAATATATACCCGAGCCTCGGTAAATCCAATAGATATCGGGCGCTGTCGATCAACAAAGCCTCCGCAGCGTCACCATGGCTTCCCGCGGCAAGCTCTTGTATCCGCAAGCCGCACGGGCAAGGATCGGCTCAGAAGAATGGGTCAGCACGCGGAGGAAAAATGTCGCTCAAGGGAAAGACGCTGTTCATCTCCGGCGGGTCGCGCGGCATCGGGCTGGCGATCGCGCTGCGGGCGGCGCGCGACGGCGCCAATGTGACGATCGCCGCCAAGACCGCCGAGCCGCATCCGAAGCTGCCGGGCACGATCTACACCGCCGCTGAAGAGATCGAGCAGGCTGGTGGCAAGGCGCTGCCTGTGCTGTGCGACATTCGCGAGGAGGCGCAGGTGGCCGAGGCTGTCGCAAGGACGGTGGAGAAATTCGGCGGCATCGATATCTGCGTCAACAATGCCAGTGCCATCCAGCTCACCGGCACGCTGGAGACCGACATGAAGCGCTATGATTTGATGCATCAGATCAACACGCGCGGCACTTTCCTGGTGTCCAAAATGTGCATTCCGCATTTGAAGTTAGCCGGCAATCCTCACATCCTGAATCTGGCGCCGCCGCTCGACATGAAGGCGAAGTGGTTCAAGAACCATGTCGCCTACACCATGGCCAAGTTCGGCATGTCGATGTGCACGCTGGGCATGAGCGCGGAGTTCGCCAAGGACGGCATCGCCGTCAATTCGCTGTGGCCGATCTCGACCATCGACACGGCAGCGGTGCGCAATCTGCTCGGCGGCGCGACGGTCGCGGCGATGAGCCGGTCGCCCGACATCATGGCCGATGCCGCGCATGCCATCTTCATGCGGCCGTCGCGCGAAACATCGGGCAATTTCTACATCGACGAGGAGCTGCTGCGCGCCGAGGGGGTCAGCGACTTTTCGGTCTATTCACCAGACGCGACCGGGCCGCTGGCCGGCGACTTTTTCGTGCCGGACGAGGTGTTTGCCAACTCCGATACAAAAGTCAAAAGCATCTACTGACGAAAATCACGACCTGTCGGCGCTGCCCCTCATCCGCCTGCCGGCGTTCGTCCTTCAAAGAGCCAAGCAATTGGCTCTTTGTCCGCAACGCGGACCACATCTCACTTCCCCGTATAACGGGGAGAAGGGAGCTACCTCACACCTCGTCCTTCTTGCCTTTGCTCAGACCCATCAGCCGGTCGATATAGGCCAGCATCAGCGCCGAGACGACGAAGGCGAGGTGGCCGTGTTTCGGCCACGCCGCCGCTCTTTGCAAGATAGGATCAAAGCAAAAAAACCCGCCGGAGAGGGCCGGCGGGGCTCAATACATCCCGCTGGAGTCGGGACGGGGCAGGGAACGCCCAGCCCTGAATCTGGGGTGAGCGGGCTCGCGATTCAATGAGCCGGCTCTAATGCCGGTACAAATCTTCTTGAGCCCGGGACCCGGATACGAACCTTTCCCATCCCCGATCGAGCCGGGGATGGGTGCTTTTCGCATTGAGTCCACAAACCAGGTCATGGTTTTGAAATCATGACCTAATTGTTGCTGGCGACCGGCGCCACCAGGGACGTGATGCGGCGGATGGCGACACGCCGGTTCTCGCGGTTGGGTGCCTGCGTGTTGATCTTCAGATACTCTTCGCCATAGCCCTGTGTCGTCAGGTTCTCCGGTGGGATGCCGAAGGCATTGGTCAGCGCTTCAGCAACCGCTTCGGCGCGGCGGTCCGACAGAGCAAGGTTCGCTTCCGGCGTGCCGACGGCGTCGGTGTGGCCCTCGATCAGGAAGGTCTCGGCCGGGTTCTTCTTCAGCAGTTTCTCCATGGCGCTGGCGACGCCCTCGAGCTTCTGCACCTCGGTGTCGGAGATCGAGGAGGAGCCGAATTCGAAGTTCAGCGTGTCGAGGTCGACGCGACGTGCGATGTCGCGCACGCGGGCCGAACGCTTGACCTCGTCGATCGAATAGAGACGCTGGACCCTCTCCACCGGCGGCTGGTCGAGGAAGGTGTAGTAGTCGTCATCGCTTTCGACGTCCTCGGAATCGAGGATGTACTGCCGGCGCGGAATGTTGAGCCGCATCGGCGGCAGGTCGTCGCCGGGATCGCGCCAGTCGCCCTCATCCTGATAGTCCCGTTCGTCGACATAGCTCAGCACATATTCGCGCCCATCCGGCGTGATGCGCGAACGCTGGATGACATCGCCGTAACGGTTGCGGATGGTGACGATCTGGATGCCATTGTCGCGCTCGACCGTCTCGCGTCTACGGCCTTGTGGGAGGTCCTCGTAATAGACGTCCTTGGCACCGCGATTCATGCGCGAGCCCTCATTGCTCTGGACGATCGTCTGGCCGCCGAGCTGGATGATAACGCGATCGCCGATCTCCTTGAGCACGTCGACACCCTTGGGGCGGCGGCGGTCACGGATGTTCTCGTCGGGCGCACGGTCGAGGCGCTTGCCCTTTTCCTCAGTCACCGGGACGATCTTTTCGGGCTTGATCTGCTGCTGGGCTGCCTTGTCGTCGGTGGGCGGCGGACCCTGGTCGACAGGAGCAACCACCGGCTTCTGGCCCTGATCGCCGCCTTGCTGGGCGTTCTGGCCACCATCCTGCTGCTGGCCGTTCTGGCCGGCCTTGTCGCCATGTTTGCGGCCGCCAGCCTTGCGCTCGGCATCCTTCTGGCTGTCGAGGATGGGGGCGGCATTCTTGTCGGCGGGCGCTTCGCCCTGCACGGGGTTTTCGCCCTGGACGGGCGCGGCCGTGTTGCCATTGGCGGGCTGTTCACCGGTTGCCGGCTTCTCGCCATTGGCCGGTTGCTCGCCCGTCGCGGGCTGCTTGCCGGTCTGCGGCTGCTCACCATTAACCGGTTGCTTGCCCGTGGCAGGTTGCTCGCCGTTCGCGGGCTGTTCGGCCACCGGTTTCTTGCCGTGCTTCTTTGTCTTGTCCTGGGGCTGCTCGCCCTGGATCGCCGGCTGTTCGCCGGCCGGAGCCGGTTCAACCTTGGGTGTCGTTACTTGCCCTGCCGGGGCTTCCTTCGGCGTCGGCGCGGCTTCCGGCGTCACTGCCGGAGCAGCGGGCGCCTCTTTCTGCTGGTCCTGCTTGTGTTTCTTGCCGGGCTTGACCGGCTGGTTGTCGTTGGCGGGCTGTGTCTCACCAGCGGGAGCCTGCTCGGCGGGGGCTTCGGTCTGCTGCTGCTGGTCGCGCTTCTTCTTGCGCGGCTGCTGCTGTTCGGTTGCGGGAGCGGCCTCGCCGGCCGGTGCCTGCTCGGTCTGTTGCTGCTGGTCGCGCTTCTTCTTGCGCGGCTGCTGTTCGTCGGTCGCGGGAGCGGCCTCGCCGGCGGGCGCCTGCTCGGTTTGCTGCTGCTGGTTATGCTTCTTGCGCGGTTGCTGTTCCGGCTGCGCCTGCTGGTCGGCGGGGGCTTGTTCGGTCTGCTGTTGCTGGTCACGCTTCTTGCGTGGCTTCTGCTCGCCCTGTGCAGGTTGCTCGGCAGGCGCCTGTTCGGTCTGCTGCTGCTGGTCGCGCTTCTTGCGCGGCTGCTGCTCACCTTGCGCCGGCTGCTCCGCCTGGGCGGGCTGTTCCGCCTGGGCGGGCTGCTCCTGCTTTTTCTTCCCTTGCTTCTGCGCGCAGGCTTCGGCCGATCGCCCTCGGCGCAAGCGGCTTGCGCCAGAATGAACGGGGCTGACGTGCGCTGGGCCGGGCCGAATGCGGCATTGCCTTGCAGCGGGAACGCGCCCAACGGCGCGGATGCCATCAACAGGCCAAGTGCGGTGCCTGCCAGAATCCGTGGTTGGCGTTTCATCGAAAACTCTCCTTGTGGGGTCCCATCCTTGCCGAAACCGTTCTTAGCCCGATTGGTTCCAGTTTGATTGGGATAGATGCCGTACGGGGCGATTGGCCGGCCTTTTGAAGGCAACTTCGTGTCATTCGGTCGAGTTGCAGCCGCATTTCAACCGTTGCCGCGCTTGACCTCGGCGGCTGCCGGGGCCACATCCCCAAAATGGAAACGCCGTTCTGGAAAACAAAGACGCTGGAAGCGATGAGCCCGGCCGAATGGGAATCGCTTTGCGACGGCTGCGGCAAATGCTGTCTGTCGAAGCTAGAGGACGAGGATACCGGCGAGATCTACTGGACCAGTGTCGGCTGCCGGCTGTTCGACGCGCAGACCTGCCGCTGCTCTGACTATGCCAACCGGCTGGCGCGCGTTCCCGATTGCGTCGGGCTGACGCCGCAGAATGTGCGCACCATCAGCTGGCTGCCCAGCACCTGCGCCTACCGGCTGGTGGCCGAAGGCCGCGACCTCTATTGGTGGCATCGGCTGGTGTCGGGCAGTGCCGAGACCGTGCATGAGGCCGGCATCTCGATGCGCGGCCGGGTCAAGGCGAGCGAGACCGATCTGGCCGAACCTGAAGATTATTTTGACTATATGCTCGACGACGAGCCTTGAGGCCCGTATCCGCGCGGTTCCGGAACAGGAACCGGGGCAAGATTTTTGGGGACGCATTGTTCGAAACCTGGCGAAGATTTTCGTTTCCCGCCACATGAACCGCAGATGAACGGCGGGTTCGTAAACAGTTCAGACAGGCTGACGCATTCTCCCATCATCGGTTTCACGAGGACGGGCGCAAGCCTGCAACAAGGAGAGAGAACCATGTACAACACGATCAAGACGGCGGCCCTTTCGGCCCTGGTCGGCCTCGGCACGCTGGCGGCCATTCCCGCCCATGCCGACAGCCTCTATCTCGGCTTCGGCAACAACCAGGATCCGCGCTTCGGCGTCTATGCCGGTGATGACGGCTATCGGCATCGCCGCGATGAGCGCCGTGACGACTGGCGCGGCGACGACTGGCGCCGTGAAGGCTGGCGCCGCGGCTGTTCGCCGGATCGTGCCCTCGACAAGGCCGAGCGCATGGGCCTCTACCGCGCCCGCATCGTCGACGTCAACCGCCGCACGGTCAAGGTCATGGGCCGCCAGGACGGCGACCGCGTCGTCGTCGTGTTCGCCAATGAACGCGGTTGCCCGGTCATCTATCGCTGAGGCTTGCGGCATAACCCTCTGCGAGGGTTAGCCTGAAGACACGACCTTCTGCGAAGGTCGGCAGCGGCACGATCCTCTCGAGGATCAGCCGGGACTAGCGGAGCCCCTGTCCCATCGGATGGGTGCGGCTCGAAAAACCCGCGGGAGCGATCCCCCGGGGTTTTTCATGCAAGGCATTTGCTGACGGCGTGGGCAAGACTCGACCACGCATCGTCAGGACCGCTTACTTCAGCTCAAACGTAACGGTGACCTGAACGTTGTAGGCGTTCTCGCCGGCTTGCGTCGGCACTGCCGCACCCGCGGCGGCGTCGAAGGCCTTGGCGTTGATCGCCATCGGCGGCGGCGCGATGTTCTGGTCGGTGATCTCCAGCACCCGGCCAATGCTCACGCCGGCGGCTTCCGCGAGCGTCTTGGCCTTGGCGATCGCGTTGGTCACCGCTTTCTTGCGGGCCGCGTCGATGGTTGCCGCCGGGTTGTCGTTGGTGAAGGAGATGCCGCCACCCTGGTTAACGCCGAGCGACACCGCCTTGTCGAGGATCTCGCCGGTCTTGTCGATGTCGCGCACGCGCACCGCAAGCGTATTGGTCACCTGGTAAGCGACGAGCTCGGCCTCCTGGCTGCCGTCGGGCTTGTTGGTGTAGTTGTAGCGCGGGTTGATCTGGATGCCCGCCGTCTGCAGGTCGCGATCCTTGATGCCGGCAGCCTTCATCGCCGCGATCACGGCGGCCATGGCGTCATTGTTGGCGTCAAGTGCCGCACGCGCGGTCTTGGCTTCGCGCATGACGCTGAGCGACAGCAACGCCAGGTCGGGCGGGGTGGTCGCTTCACCTTCACCCGAAACAACGATGCGGGCGGGCGTCGGCGAATCGGCGGCTCCAGCCATCGCCGGAAAAGCGATTGCAGCGGCGAGCGCGAGAGGCAAAAGATGTTTGGTCATGAAAATCTCCTTGGTCTGCGATCCAGTCGCAAAGGTCGCGTAGAGCGCGATTATGGGTTGATTTGGGCGATCCGCGAAAGCCCGTCGGGAAAGCCTTGTGCCGGGAAGCGAAAAACATTAATCCAGCCCGCGTGGGGCCTGTAGCTCAATGGTTAGAGCCGGCGGCTCATAACCGCTTGGTTGGGGGTTCGAGTCCCTCCGGGCCCACCAACTTTTTATGAATCAAAGATTTGCGCTCAATTCTTCTTGGGCCTTTTCGTCAGTCTTGTCCGTCTCATTGATGGCACTCGTCACACGTAGCTCATGACTCGCCGTTTCGAAAGGCTTGGGAACGATGCTTGCGGTAAACGGCGGCAACGACGTGCAATTAGGCTGGTTCCGACTTCGGCCGCCGGTCATATCCGCTCCTTGCCGGTCCGACGGAGGCGTGCAATCGTTCAGATTGCGTCGTTTGCAGAGCAAAGACTTGCCTCGGCGCTGAGCTCACTATGAGGCCTGGACCAAACTTGCACGACGGGCCGCTTTCAAAAATGCCCTTCTTGCTTGTTGCGGAGCCGCCATCCGTCCAAGGAGTCGCGGCAAGTGCGGCAGGCAGCTCGATAACTTGGTCCTCTCGCCCATTCTGGCCATTGGTCATGAAGGCACTCAAGTGCTTCCCAACTGCTGGCAACCACCCGCTCCCTTGAGGGTCTCACGCGCAGTCTCACTGGTTCGGGAAATCGAATATCCCTCATAGCTTTCTCCGCTCCCACAGACCGATTACATCGACTTGTTGTGGGGGCCTCTCGAGGCAGCTCCGAAAGCGCCAACTGCCTTGGCCGCGACGATGTCGCCTGCGGCCTGTACAAGCAAATCCATGCGGCGGGCGAAGGCAACAAAAGTGCTGCGAGCGGTTTCGGCATCCACCTCGCCGGCGAGGGCTGCCCGACAGGCATTGAGCGCGACGCCATGAGCAGGGCTTCGCTTCGATGGCGGCCATTCATCCAGCAGGACGAAGGCGTCTTTTACGCTTTGAATGTCGGTCGGAAACCCAAGACCCACGAGCACCCTCACGGGATGCTGAAATTGATTGTGTTCCATGTTTTCCTCCGTTTCACGTGATTAGCTCAATCGATCGGAAGCCTTTCCCACGGCGCGTGCGCGATAGATTGCGTGTGTCGCGCCTTAGCCTGCCGAACTCCCGTTTCCAGGAGGGCCCTTGCCGTCGGTAAGATTCCGCGCGGCCAGAAACATCACCGTGTATGCTGCTTTGCGCCGATCCCAGCCCGCGGCCTCCGCTCTGTCGAGCAACTCGACCAGTATCGGGTCAAGCGCAACCTTCAGGTCTGCTTCGTAGTTCAGATCGGTGGCCGCACGCGGGGGATTACGTTCAAGTTCATCACGTTCATGGCTCTACCCATTTGTCAGGGTGTCCGCGCCCACCGGGCGCGGACACTGCCGTTACCATCAGAAGTCCATGCCACCAGCCGGCATTGCCGGAACGGCGGGTTCCTTCTTCGGCTTCTCGGCAACCATCGCTTCCGTCGTTACCAGCAGGCCGGCAACCGATGCCGCATCCTGAAGTGCAGTCCGCACCACCTTCACCGGATCGATGACGCCCTCGTTGTAGAGGTCGCCGAACGCGTTGGTCTGTGCGTTCCAGCCCCAGCCGAATTCAGGCTTCTCGCGAAGCTTGCCGACGATGATCGAGCCTTCCGCGCCGGCGTTCTCGGCGATCTGGCGCACGGGCGCTTCGATCGCGCGGCGCACGATCTCGATACCGTGCTTCTGGTCCTCATTCTCGGCCTGCACGCTGTCCAGTGCCTTGGCGGCACGCAGAAGCGCCACGCCGCCACCTGGCAATACGCCTTCCTCGACCGCAGCGCGCGTCGCATGCATGGCATCGTCGACGCGGTCCTTGCGCTCCTTGACCTCGACCTCGGTCGAGCCGCCGACGCGGATGACGGCGACGCCGCCGGCGAGCTTGGCCAGCCGCTCCTGCAGCTTTTCCTTGTCGTAGTCGGAGGTAGTCTCCTCGATTTGCGCCTTGATCTGACTGACGCGGCCCTGGATCTCGCTCTTCGAGCCGGCACCGTCGACGATGGTCGTATTCTCCTTCTCGATCACCACCTTCTTGGCGCGGCCCAGCATGTTGAGCGTGACATTCTCTAGCTTGATGCCGAGATCTTCCGAGATCGCGGTGCCGCCGGTGAGGATGGCAATATCCTCGAGCATAGCCTTGCGGCGGTCGCCGAAGCCGGGCGCCTTGACGGCAGCGACCTTCAGGCCACCGCGCAGCTTGTTGACGACCAGGGTGGCCAGCGCCTCGCCCTCGACATCCTCGGCGATGATCAGCAACGGCTTGGACGACTGAACGACGGCCTCCAGCACAGGCAGCAACGCCTGCAGATTGGACAGCTTCTTCTCGTGGATCAGCACATAGGGCTCTTCCAGCTCGACGCGCATCTTGTCCTGGTTGGTAATGAAATACGGGCTGAGGTAGCCGCGGTCGAACTGCATGCCTTCGACGACTTCGAGCTCGGTCTCGGCGGTCTTGGCTTCCTCGACGGTGATGACGCCCTCATTGCCAACCTTCTGCATCGCTTCGGCCAGGAAGCGGCCGATCTCGGCGTCGCCATTGGCCGAGATGGTGCCGACCTGGGCGATCTCGTCATTTTTGGTCACCTTACGGGCGTTGGTCTTCAGCTCGGCGACGATCGCCTCGACGGCCTTGTCGATGCCGCGCTTCAGGTCCATAGGGTTCATCCCGGAGGCGACGGCCTTCGCACCTTCCTTGACGATCGCCTGCGCGAGAACGGTCGCGGTGGTGGTGCCGTCGCCGGCGATGTCGCTGGTCTTCGAGGCCACTTCGCGGACCATCTGCGCGCCCATGTTCTCGAACTTGTCCTCAAGCTCGATCTCCTTGGCGACGGTGACGCCGTCCTTGGTGATGCGCGGGGCGCCGAACGACTTGTCGATGACGACGTTGCGGCCCTTGGGGCCGAGCGTCACCTTCACCGCGTCGGCGAGGATGTTGACGCCGCGCAACATGCGCTCGCGGGCGTCGGAGTGGAATTTTACTTCCTTGGCAGCCATTGGATCACTCCTTCAATAGGCAGCTTCATTGACTGGATTGCGGTTGGACCAGAGTTCGATCAGGCGGCCTTCTTGACCGCCGCGGTCTGCTCGATCACGCCCATCACGTCGCTTTCCTTCATGATCAGCAGGTCCTCGCCGTTGAGCTTGATCTCAGTGCCCGACCACTTGCCGAACAGGATGCGATCGCCGATCTTGACGTCGAGAGGCGTGAGCTTGCCGCTCTCGTCGCGGGCGCCTGGGCCTACGGCAATCACCTCGCCCTCCTGCGGCTTCTCCTTGGCGGTATCGGGGATGATGATGCCGCCGGCCGTCTTCTCCTCGGCTTCGATGCGGCGGACCAGGATACGGTCATGCAATGGACGGAACGTCATATCGTTCTCCTTCGGGACAAACAGATTTTTGAGGTTCCTCCACACCGGACCGGCAATATCGGCCGGTGCGGGGCGCTGCGACCCCTTTTTCAGGCATCGCGCGCATATCGAGCTAGTTTCGCATTTTTCGAGTTTCAAGAGGTCGCTGAAAAAATTTTGGCACTCTGCATTGAAGAGGTCTAGGGGCATGAATTCATGCAGCTATTTTCGCTGGGGCGCGCGATTTTTAGGTCTTGAAATTGGGCCCGAACTCCACGAAATTTTTTGTCGTTGGAGTCCCGAAAAGGGTCACTGCAACACCAATGATGCCAAGGAGATTGTTAGGAAGCGGAGACTGTCGATGGAACGAACTTTCCCAAAAAACATCCCCTCGATCGCCCCTGAAACCTCTGATCCTTCGCTTGACCGCCTGCTGTTTCCGGCGCGGCACTTTAGCCACCCCGATGAGGTGGTGGGCGACCGCACGCTCGACACTCAGGAAAAGCGCGCCATTCTTGCCTCATGGGCTTCTGATGCTTGCGCCGTCGACTCCATGCCTGCGCTGCGAAAGCCACCGGGTGCTGCGAGCCCGGTGACGTTTGACGCCGTCATGGATGCACTTCGCCGACTGGACGATAGTCGCGCCGAGGTAGGCTGTGACCTCGAGGAACGGCGGGCCCGAGAACGCCCGCAAAGACTTGATGCCTGAACGCGCGCGATAGGAGAGACGCATGGTCAGCGGGGAATTCCGGCTGCAGATGGAGGGCTACGGTCTCACAACCGCGGAGATCCACTACCATCTCCCCGATCATCCGAGCCTTTTGCAGCTCTACGTTTGGCAGGAGTACGATCTCGCACCGGAATTCCCCACTCTCAAAGGGTTTCTGGATTACTGGAAGCGAGAACTTGAGGCGCGCTGCATTCCGTGCGCGTCGCCCATCACCGCCTTATCCGGCCTTCCGAATGGCAGGCCGTAGACGGCATCTTCACAATTCAATAGCCGGCGCCGGGTCCGCTCCCTTGAACTGAAAAGAGGCGTTTCCAATGTTTTTATGTGTCCAGCGCGGCTTGCCGGATGTCGAGTTGAGCAGGAGCGGAAGGATCGCATGGAAACGATGCTCTTTGAAAATCCCGTTTCCGCCGTGGTTTGCCGTGGCGTTCGCCAAGCTCGCTGGCATCGTTTGCAGGAAGCCGCGCACGGTGAGGCAGGGTTCAGTTGCCCCCACGGTTTGAAGGGAGGTTACTATGGAAAGCGCGACGTTCAAACAGCCGGTTTTCGTAAAAGACGACGGCTACGGTGTCCAAAAGATCGGCTGCGTCATGGATGCGATAGAGTTTCTGGAAGAATGGCCGGTTGAAAGGCGCGGCCTCCTCCACGCAGCGGCGTCCGATGCATGCTACTCCGCTTACGATGGCCGGAAGTCTGTTGAGGCGGCGAACAAGGCCTTTACGACTTGGGCACGCAGGGTCGGTGTCATCGAGGACGTGCCCGTAGCGCCACAGTGGATGACAGGGCCGAAGATCAGCAGAGCAGACCATCTTATGGAAAGTGACGGCTAAATTCACTGCGGTAATCTACCGCCGCAGCATCAATGCGGCGCGTCACCGGGGCAACGGGCGCGGGAAAGCCAAGCCCTTATCGTTGCCTGTTCATACATTTCGGATGACTTCTTCGGCACACACAACTTACCACGCGGATCGCACGAATGAGCGCGTCTGCCTGAATGGAAGCCGTAGACGGCATCTTCACCATTCAATAGCCGGCGCCCGGGCCCCTTTGGGCCGGATCCACCAGGTCGGCTTCGTCGTCGGGCTCGATCAGGTCGATTAGCGCTGCCACCCGTGTTCCCGGCAACGGTCGTCCCTGGCTCATCAACGCCTCATCACCAAAGGCCCAGGCCCATGCCTCTCTCAACTCCTCAAGCGAGGCACCGGACGCGATGATTTCCGCAATCGTCGCGTTGTCCACGGGTCCGAGGACCGAGACAACGTCTTGGCGTGTCATGGGCATGCTTTTCCTCCGTTCGAAATACCAGCGAAGCAGATGGGTATTCGATGGAGCGCTTGCCACCAGCCATTCGAAGGTGTCGCGAAACTGCCTTGGCGGTCCCTCTTGACGCTGCGGAAATCGATTCCCAATTCATCTTTGTCGGTCGCCTCGCAAGGGGCCGACGTGTCAGGGAGCGCCAGGCTTCTTGGCGTTCCCTCGTATCTATGTTGCTCCAAGGAGGATGTAGTTATGAGAACGAACCTGGACTTTTCCCCCTTCTATCGGTCGAGCATCGGCTTTGACCGCATCTTCAACCTGCTCGAAAACGCCAGCCCACCACAGAACGCGGACAACTGGCCGCCCTACGATATCGCCAAGCTCGGCGAAGACACCTACCGCATTGTCCTCGCGGTCGCCGGTTTCGGTGAAGATGAGCTTACGATCACGCAGGAGCCAAATATGCTCGTGATCGAGGGCGCCAAGACAGAGAACGACGAGGTTCAGTACCTCCATCATGGCTTGGCGTTGAGGTCGTTCGCGCGCCGCTTCGAACTAGCCGATCATGTGACCATTATCGGGGCAAAGCTCGAAAACGGTCTGCTGATCATCGACCTCAAGAAGGAAATTCCCGAGGAGATGAAGCCGCGCCGCATCGCGATTAATGTCGAGACCGACAAGAAGGCGGCGTCCAAGCGCATTGAAAGCGCGGCTGCCTGATCTTTGTCGGCCCGCGCCCAACACCCCGTCCTGTCGTGGGCGGGGGTCCGGGTGCGACCCAAGAACACGGAAAGGAGAAGGACAAATGAGCGTACGTGACTTGATTCCCTGGAGCCGTGGCGGCAGCCAGGCACCGAGCATTTATCGCAGTGACGACATGGATCCGTTCCTGTCGTTGCACCGCAACGTCAACCGGCTATTCGACGAGGTGTTCCGCGGTTTTGAGACGCCTTCGGTTCTGGGCCGCGTGCCCCCTCTCAACGGCACTTGGCCAAGCGTGGAGTTCTCGGAAACCGATAAGGAAATCCGGGTGACGGCCGAAATCCCGGGCCTCGATGAGAATGACATCGAGGTCATGCTGGATGATGGTGTCCTGACGCTTCGCGGCGAGAAGAAGGCAGAGACCGAGGACAAGGATCGCCAGTTCAGCGAACGCTATTATGGGCGCTTTGAGCGGCGCTTCAGTCTCGGCCGTGAGGTTGAAGACGACAAGGTCGCGGCCGCGTTCAAGAATGGTGTGCTCACCGTGACCCTGCCAAAGACCAAAAGGCGCAGGCAAACGCCAAGCGCATTGCAATCAACGGCAACAAATGACGGTCGCGAAGGAGGCCGGGGCTCGATGAGCCCCGGTCCTCGCAGATGGCGAGGATGGTCGTCCAACAGCATCAAACGAAAGAGCCGTCATGGGATGCTGAATCAACCTTGCAACCCCAGGGAGGTAACAAATGACCAGTCTGGCTTTCCTTGCCCCCGTGCAGGTTAAGATCAGTGACGTGAGACACGACATCAGATCGGTGCGGGAGGCGCTCGTGTTCTTGAATCAATGGCCGAAGGCCCGTCGGGGACCGGTATACAGCTGCGCGGTGAGGAGCTGCAACGCCGCAATCGCCGGGCAGATGACAACCGAACAGGCGCGACAGGCATTTGTCAGCTTTGCCAGGATAGCTGGGGTGCTGGCCAGATCCGATTTTTCGCCATTGGCCGGGGCTGATCAAAAGCTGTCCGTTTCTGGGCGCAGTCCCTGACTTTCAGTTCAGGACTTCTCTAGGGCGCGTATAGGCCAGTGAAATTGGACTGGACGAGGTCGACAGCGGAACCACACGGAACGATACGGGAGAATTCTGATTTTGGCCCACGAAAAACCCAATAAAATCAAAGCTAATCCTGCAGCTCTCGCATCGTCCTGCGAACGTCACCGTTCCCGTCATCGAGCGTAGCAGCGGTCTCAGTGCAACTAGCCGCCTGACCTGGATGGAACCACCACCGGCTGTGGGACGTGGCTGATCCGGTGGAATGACCAAAGAAGCAGAGGGCAAAGGAGGAGTGCGGCAGCGCCGAATTCGAGCGCGGCGGCGCGGGTGCCGGCCCAGGTTGCAAGTTTGCCGCCGATCACCGGCGCAGCCAGCATGCCGGCATAATAGACGGTGTAGAACACTCCCATCCCGATCGATCGCGTCTTCTGCTCGAGCACCCGTGTGGGCAAGCTCACAATCGCGCCGGCAGGCAAGCCGCACACGATCCCCATGGCAATGACGAGGGGCAGCGCCGGTCCGTTTCGCGACAGAAGCAGCACCAGGAATGCAAAGCCTGAACAGCCCATGGCTAGAACCGCGCCGCCGCGTTTGGTGCGATCGGCCAGGAAGCCACCCAGGGGGGACCGAAAGGGTCGCCAGCCAAAGCACGACGCTGATCGTCGATCCCGCCGCGGCGTTTGACCACCCGCGCTCGACGAGCATCGACGGACCGAAGCTGAAGACCATTGCGAAGCCGACATTGTAGAGGCACCAGATCAGGCCGGCGGCGATGAGGGCATAGGTTGTCGCCGCCGAAATGCCAGAGCGTTCGATGCCACTGGCGGGCGATACCTCCGGGGTGCGATAGATGAAGGTCATCAGGCCGATGCCGGCGATGACCAGGACCGAAACGGCAACGCCCACGGCGGTCACCCCGAATGTCGTTCCGATTGCCGGCAGCACCACGAGAGCAACGGCGATGCCCGCTGGCCACGAGTTGATGTAGATGGCCATGGCGGTTGCGATTTCCCGGCCGGCAAACCAGTCGGCGACCATCTTGGTCATCAGGACGTTCAGGAGTACGCCGCCAGTGCCGCTTATCAAACGGCCGCCGACCTGCAGGCTCCACAACGGCGATGCCGCCATCAGCATTTCACCCACCAGCATCATTAGGAGCCCGGCGAGAACGGTCGCCTTGTCGCCATAGCGCTGGCCGATGGTCGCGCCAGGCAGGGCCAACGCGACTCCCGGTGCAAGATAGAGGCCGATTAAAATGCCGATGTCGGCCAGGCTCGCACCGACGCTATCGCTGATAAGAGGCGCGACGGCGCCGACGCTCTGAAACTGAAACGCCATTGCGGCGCGGGCGACAAACAGGACAACAAGGATCGTCCAGCGACTGCGCACGGTTCCCCCACGGATTTTCGAATTATCCAGGCCTGATATTCTGATTCAATCGAAAGAAATTGGTCGGGTCGTATTGCTTCTTGATGGCGGCGAGGCGCGCATAATTAGCGCCGTAGGCATCACGCACGCGCTCGTCACCCTCATCACCGAGATTGTTGGCATAAACGCCGCCGGTTGAAAATGGTCTGACCGCATTCCACAGGTCGCGCGCCCAGCGCATGTTTGCCTCGTCACCGGCTGGATCGTCCCAAATGGCGATCGGGAAGCAGTCGAAGGCCGCATCCCGATTGGCGTAGGGCGAGTGGGATGCCGGCACACGAGCGATCGCTCCGCCGACCTGCTGGAAAACCAGCAGGGACGAGTGATTGGGAGCTCTCGCGTAGCTATCGAGCAGCGCCTCGATCGCGCCATCGCCGATCTCACGCAGGAACTGTGCCTTCCAGTAATAACGCCGTCCGCGTGGAAAGAGGCTATCGCCCGCCGATTGAATCTCAAGATAAGGAACGGCCCGAAGGCGGCTTTCGATGGGGGATCCGAATTTCATCAGCGGTGCGATTGCGGGTTCGCCCGCTTCGGGTGACCCGACATAGCATGCCGAGATGCTGAAGGCACGGTCGCCCGAGGGCAGTGTGACGAGCGCGGCGTCGACGCTCAGTTCGTCCGGGGCGTCGCGGGAGAATTTGTCGTAAAACCGCATGGCCTCCGGCGCCCGATCGTAGGCGTGAAGCACCGAGCCCACGAGAAGGTTCGGGCCGACAGGATGCAGCCGGTATTCGAACGTCGTCACCACCCCGAAATTGCCGCCGCCGCCGTGCAGGGCCCAAAACAGTTCGGGATGCTGGCGGGCGTCTGTTCGCAAAAGCTGTCCGTCGGCCGTGACAATTTCGGCCGCGATCAAATTATCGCAGCTCAGACCGTGCTTGCGCCCGAGCTTGCCGAAGCCACCACCGAGCGTGAGGCCGGCAATACCGGTGTCGCCGTTGACCCCCATGGTCGTTGCAAGCCCGTGCGCCTGTGTGGCTGCGTCGAACTCGGCGAGGGTCAGACCAGCTTCGGCCTTGGCGATGCGGCGCTCGGGATCGACTGCGATCTTCTTCATGCGGGATAGATCGATCACCATCCCATCGTCGCAGACGGACAGACCGGCGACGTTGTGGCCGCCGCTGCGAACTGCCACGACAAAGCCTTGTGACCTGGCATAGGTCACGGCATGGACGACGTCATCGGGATCGGCGCAAAAGACAATTGCAGCAGGGCGTTTGTCGATCGCCCCGTTCCAGACCCCGCGCGCCTGGTCGTAGGCATCGTCTGTCGGCAACACCAGTTCGCCCTGTAATCCTTGCCGGAGCTGTTCGATCGGCGTGCTCCGAGAATGGGATCGGCCCGATAACGCTTCGGTCTGTCGTGGAATCTCCATCGATATCGCCCCCGGTTCCGGTAAGGACTATGATCTCACAGGGACGCAGCCTTCTGCAAAAGCGAAATTTTTAGCTGCTTGCACCTGCTCTGGACAGGCTTGGCGTTCTCGCCGGCGCGTAACGATCCAGCCGGAGCGCCCGTTTCCATTCTTAACGAAAAGCCAATGCTTGCCACTGGTTCAAGGAGCACTGCGCCACGTTGTATGCAGAGGTCAGCTTTCTCTCCAAGTCATAGCGGAGCGTACTGCCCGCTTCCGGCCCACTGCGGCCATTCTGGAGCATGACTCCGACCGTTCGCAAATGAGGTTAGCTAAAGTCGACTGTATGGCGTCACGGGACCATGCGGAACGATACGGAAAGATTTCTGATTTTGGTCCACGAAAAACTCAACAAAATCAACGATTTTAATGCGGCCTCCGGGCCCACCAACCTTTTGCAAATCAGTACCTTACGCTGAAGTTCTTTGAGTTTGAATTGAGCGTTGTCGGGTAAGCCTCTGCCTTTTTGCGTGGGATGGTTTTGGGCCGGTCGTCAATTTTCTCCGTCTCGGGCGTGTTCAGCGTCCAGCCAACCTCGTAAAACCGTCGGCACTCCAGCCCTCGCTGCCGACACCGTGATGATTGATGAAAAGGCCGTCCGGATCGTAGCGCTCTTTCGCCGCAAGCAACCGCGGATAGTTCGCTCCCCAGAACGCATCCTGCCAGCGCTCTTCGAAAAAGTCACTTTCGGCTACATAAGAGCCGGGATTTGGAACTAGGCGCCGAACCTCGCTCATCGCCCTGCCGATGGCTTCGACATCCCGATCCGCCTTAGCGGCGCCAGGCTCGTGGCCGGGGATGCCAGGATAGGCGGGCGGCCCTGCGGCAGCACTGATCAAAAGCGCAAAGGCTTCCAGCGCTGCCGGATTGATGGCGGTATCGCGCGCCTGTTCGACGACTTCAGCCGGTGCACCGGCGAGTCCCTTGTTCATGTGTAGCGAGATGCACCAGTGGCGGCTTGCCGCAAACAGCATCCCGGCCAGCGCCTCGCGGCGGTCCCGCTCGAGAAGCGAGGCGGGCAACCAGGCTGACTGATAGCCATGCAGCACCTGGCCTGCCTCTTCCAGATTGGCGGCCCAGAACATGTTGTCGGCCGAGGCGCCGGGGCGGGCGTCGAACAAAACGATGCCGGGAACCTTCTCCAGGAAACGCGGATCCCAGAAATGTCGCGCCGGGGCCGAGATGAAAAAAGGATCAGCCGATAGCTGGAAATCCTGATTGCCCGCGTCCAGCCAATCAAGAAAGGGCCGCCACGTGAGTTCGGCCTGTTGCTGATCGATGCCCTGAAACAGCATGTTGATGGCAAGCAAATTGCCGGGGCGCAAGACGATCTGCTCGCCCCAGTGCGGACTGAGCAGCGCGGTGGTGTAGAATTCCAGGATACGCGCGATCAGTGTCTTGTAGGCATCATCCGAGCCGGCCTGGATCGTCATCGCAACGGCACCGAAGAATCCCGGCAACGCGTGTGTACGCAAGGTCAGCCTCGTCACCACGCCGAAGCTGCCGCCACCGCCACCCTTGAGCGCCCAGAACAACTCGGCGTTGGTGCAGGCATTGGCGATCCTCACTTCACCGTCGGCGGTCACGACTTCGGCTTCCAGCAGGCTCGCCGCCGCAAGCCCATAGGTCTTGGAGAAACTGCCGAAGCCGCCGCTCTGGATCAGGCCGGCGACGCCGACCGTCAGGCAGCCGCCGCCTTGCACATAGCGGCCCGCCTTGGTGGTGACCTCGTTGTAGGCCTTGCCCCACAACACACCCGCTCCGACTGAGACGGCGCGGACAGGCTGCTGCCGACCTTCGCAACCCGACGGCACGAAGCCGTCATGGGTGATCACGGCATCCATGTGGCGGGTCCAGATCAGCAGCGACTCCGCCGCGTTGGACGTTCCCTGATAGCTGTGGCCACCACCCTTGATCACCAGGCGCAGATTGTGGTCACGGGCGAAATTGACAGCCGCCACGACATCTTCGGTCGAATGCGCGGAGACGGCATAGGCGCTGGGTTGAGAAGTCCATGCGCCAACCCAGCCGAGGGTCTGGGTGAGAGCCGGGTCGTCGCCGAGGAAGAAAGGGTTTCCGAGGTTCTTCCAGAGTTCGGTGCAATCCGCGCTGTCGGGCGCTTGGATGCAAGCGGTCAAAGGCGATTTCAGCTTGATCAGTCGGCCGCCGACCGCCTGTTTGAGCTGTTCCCAAGCCGTTTGTGAGGGCCAACCGGCATTGCCAGGCCGGATGCGGGGCGTTGGCAGGCTTTCGGCGGCACCTGCGAAACTGTCATTCCATCCAACGACTGCGACGGGAGCTGTCGCCACCATCATCTGCAGGAAATCTCGCCTGTCCATGTCCGTCGACCTCGCGCCAGCAATGGACAGATGGCTACAACGGAGGGTTTGCGGTGGGAACAATCCTGGGATGAGACATGGCTCGGTGGGACGAGCGGCGACAGTGAATGAAAGCCGAGGGACAAGCGGCGGCTCTCCGGGGACCAAAGCTGTAACATGTTCCTTTCCCCGATCGGGTTGCTCGGGCATGATCGCTGCCATGCTGGAGCCAGCCGTAAAGCCGACCGATCTCGAACGCCGCATCCTGCTGCGGGTGCTGCTCGGGGCCGTCGCCTTTCTGGCTGTCATCGCCTTCGTCAATGCGTCGACGCTGAATGCCGATGCCGTCCGCGACGGGCGGGCGCTGGATACACGCATTCCCTGGATCCTGGAATATTCGAGCGTCCTTGTGATCATGGCGCTGGTGCCGCTGGCGGCATTGTGGGAACGGCGCTTTCCGCTCGCTGTGCAGGGCCTGCCGCGCGCGCTTGTTGCTCACATTGCCGGCAGCATCGTTTTTTCAGTCCTGCACGTCACCGGCATGGTCTTGCTGCGCAAGGCCGTCTTCGCCGCTCTGCTGGGGCAGAGCTACAATTTCTTCCACGCGCCGCTGAGCGACCTTGCCTATGAATACCGCAAGGATGTCCTGACCTACGCCACGATCCTTTTGATGCTGACGCTTATGCGCAGCATCGAGTTCAATCGCAGTCGGTCGCGGCAAGGCGGGCAGGGCGAAACCGAGCGCATGACGCTGAAGTCGGGTGGCCGTACCATCCTGCTCGACGCGCACTCGATGGAGTGGGCGCGGGCCGCTGCCAACTATGTCGATGTGCATGCCCGGGGGACCACGCATCTGGCGCGTATCAGCCTTACCGCGTTACAGGCGCAACTGGCGGTGGCCGGTGTCGATGCCGTGCGCGTGCACCGTTCCTGGATCGTCAATCGGGCAAAGATCGTCGAGATCGTGCCGCTCGGGGACGGCGATGTGCGCATTCGAACCAGCGACGGTTCGGAGATCAGGGGATCGCGGCGGTACCGGCACTTGCTCGACGGCCTGGAGAGACGCATCGAAAGGCCGGGTGCCCACACTGCCTAATCTGTAGGGCGTCCGCTGGTTCGTGGTTCCTTAGCTAAAGCGGTGGGTAAGATCGACGGCGTCTTTTCTCAATGCGGCGGCATGGATCGTCACCGTGCAGTGTCTGTAAGCGTTGAGAGGCGTCGAGGCGTCACCGTGAGCACGTGCCACAGGCGGTCCAGTTGCCCTTGTGCTCCATCGGCAATCTATCCCTGCATGAGCTTCTCACGCGAGAATATGAACGAGGCGACCCTCGCGAACGGCGACATCAACAAAGTGCCGTGTACTCGATGGTGACGTTGGCTTCAAATCCCACCTTGGCCTAGAGTTCTTGGTATGCTGAACGCCATTCACCACGTCGCGCTCATCTGCACCGATTACGACCGGTCGCGGCGGTTCTACGTCGAACTCCTCGGCCTCGATTTGATCCGGGAGGTCTATCGAGAGGAGCGACAGTCATGGAAGGCCGATCTGCGGATAGGGTCCGTCCAGCTGGAATTGTTCTCCTTCCCTGCACCAGTGATGCGGCCGTCCCATCCAGAGGCGACACGCCTGAGACATCTGGCATTTGCCGTGGCGAATCTTGATCCCGTCATTATGCGCCTGGAAGCCGCCGGCATTGCCGTTGAGCCAATCAGGATCGACCCATATACAGACCAACGGTTTACCTTTTTCAGTGACCCGGATGGATTGCCGCTGGAACTATACGAAGCCCCATAAGGAGCGGTTCGCTTTCGTGACCACGTCATCGGGGGTGGGAACGCCAGTCGGCAGACATAATCCGCCAACTCGGGTGCGTCACCGACTCCTAGCAACGGGTTAGGAAGCCGGCGGCTCTGCGCCAAGTATCGGCCAATCGCACGACGTTGCCGTCCTGCTCGCTCCGTCATGACTGCCTCCTGACCTTAAGCACTGTTTGTTTTCAGCAGGACTTCAGCCCTGTGTGCATTGCACACGGACACGTGTACAAAGCACACATGACTAAGGACCGGATCTTTGCGGCGGCCAAAGCCGTGCTCGAACAAGACGGAATCTCGGGAGTCACCATCCGCAAGGTGGCGCAGAGTGCGCAGATGTCGACGATGGCGATGTACCGCCACTTCGCCGACAAGGACGCTCTGCTGAACGCTCTGATGGAGGACGGACTTCGGGCCTGGGAGGAGCGGGCGCGTACCATCAACACATCCGATCCGATGGAATGGCTGGAGGAGCTCGGCGAAGCTTACTTGGACTTCGCCATCACGGAATCCCACCGGTTCGACGCGGCGTTCTTCCTGCCCGCTCCCGAGGCGCGCCGCTTTCCAGACGATTTTGCAGCTGGCCGCTCGCCCGTGTTGACCATGGCCATGAAGCGCATCGAAGAGGCGCAGGCAGAGGGACGCATCGGGGACACGCCCGCGCTCGAAATCGCCTTGGCGCTCGCGGCGTTAGGTCAAGGCTTCGTATCGATGCATCGCGCCAACCGCTTTTCGAGTGAGACACAGTTCAAAGCGCTCTACCGCACGGCCCTTCGCCAATGTCTCGCTTCATTCGAAGCTGTTCGGAGAGTAAGATGATCGCCGTCCTGGCTGCGCTGCTGGGCGGCGCGATGTTCTACCTGTCACAGGGCCTCGACGACGTATGGATGCTGGCTTGGTTCGCACCCGTGCCGCTCTTGTGGCTGGCCTACGGAAAGCAGCCGATGTGGCAGGTCATGGCGGCGAGCGCGGCCGCGATCCTGGCAAGCGGCGGCTACATGCTGCAACTGCCTTACACGCCGCCGCTCTTCATCATCGTGCCGGTCTTGCTGCTTTACGTTGGCATGTTTTGCGCCGCCGTCTGGTTCGCGCGCTTAGTACACCACCGGGCGCATCCGTTCGCCACACTCTTCGCGTTTCCAGCATGTTGGACGGCGTTCGAACTCCTGAGCCAGCTTCCATCGCCGAACGGCACCTACGGCTCGTTTGCCTACAGCACGATGTCAGCGCCCGTCCTGATCCAGTGCGCTTCGCTCTTCGGAATGTACGCCGTCACGTTCCTCATTTGCCTCTTCGCCAACACCCTTGCCCTGGCGCTGCGCGCCAGGCGGGAGGCCATCGCCGCCATCACTCTGGGCGTTGCGATCTGCGCGGCGAACTTGGCGTTCGGGTTCGCGCGTCTGGCCGAGCCCCAGCCTTCCACCGTCCGGGTGGCAGGCATCGTGGATGAATCCCTTGTAACGAACGCCTGGCGCGCGCATGCTTTGCCGGACGATCTTGCGGTGACGACAGCCTACGCACGGGAAATCGGCGAGGCGGCTCGCCAGGGCGCCCGTTTCATCGTGACGTCGGAAGGCGGCATGGCGTCGATCCGTGAGGCGCAGGCGGCCATCATCGCGCCGCTTGCGTCCGTGTCCAGGGAAACCGGAGCGCGGATCATTGCCGGCTTCCATTCTGACCACCCGCCAGCCGACTTCGCGCTTGCACTCGACCCCACGGGACCGACGCAGCGCTATGACAAGCGGCATCCCGTGCCGGGGCTTGAAGAGCGCTACGCGCCCGGCCACGCCTCCGGGTCCCTGGCCGACGGACTCGCGATGGAGATCTGCAAAGACATGGATTTCCCCAGCACCATTCGCTCCGATGCGGGGGCCCGGCTAGCAGGCGTGCCGGCGGGCGACTTCGGCATCGACGGCTGGCAGCATGCGCGAATGGCCATCATGCGCGGCGTCGAAAACGGATTCGCCATGATGCGTCCCGCGCACCATGGCCTGGTGATCGCCAGCGATGCGCAGGGCCGTGTCGTCGCCATCAAGAAGGATGCGCCGACGGGCCTGACCATGGTGGTCACGGACCTTCCGCTCGGCCCCGGGCCGACGCTTTACACGCGGATCGGCGATCTCTTCGCGTGGCTGTGCGTCGCCTCAACACTTTCGATCGCCATTCTCTCGATGTGGCCGTCATGCTTGCCGGACGGTCTCACGAACCGGCGACGTCAAGAACGGCCTGGGTGAAGGCCTTCGGCGCCTCCTGAGGGAGGTTGTGCCCGACACCTCCCTCGATCTGCCGATGCTCATATTTGCCAGTGAACATCTTGGCGTATGAACTCGGCGCTGGATGCGGCGCGCCGTTGGCGTCGCTCTCCAGCGTGATGGTCGGGACATGGATGGTCGGGGCGGTGGCCAGTTGTTTCTCCATTTCGGCGTACTCGGCCTCGCCTTCGGCCAGACCGAGCCGCCAGCGGTAGTTGTGGACCACGATGTCGACGTGATCAGGGTTGTCGAAGGCCGCCGCGCTGCGCGCGTAGGTGGCGTCATCGAATGCCCATTTCGGCGAAGCGAGTTGCCAGATCAGCTTGTTGAAATCGCGCCGGTTTTTCTCGTAGCCAAGACGGCCGCGTTCTGTCGCGAGGTAGAACTGGTACCACCACTCGAACTCGGCCTGCGGCGGCAGCGGCATCTTGCCGGCTTCTTGGCTACCGATCAGGTAGCCACTGACGGAAACCAGCGCCTTGGCGCGCTCGGGCCAGAGAGCGGCGACGATGTCGGCCGTCCGGGCGCCCCAGTCGAAGCCCGCCAGGACCGCGGTTTTGATCTTGAGACTATCCATGAAGGCGGTCAGATCGACGGCGAGCGCCGCGGGCTCGCCATTGCGAAATGTCCCGGCGGAACGAAAGAGCGTCCCCCCATAGCCGCGCAGGTAAGGGACCAGCACGCGATGCCCCGCCGATGCAAGCATCGGTGCAACGTCGACGAAGCTGTGAATGTCGTACGGCCAGCCATGCAAGAGCACGACCGGCGGGCCGTCGGACGGCCCGGCCTCGGCATACTCGATTTTGAGCACGCCGGCATCGACCTGCTTCAGCGGGCCGAAGGACGCATCCGGTTGTCCGGCCGCCTGCGCGCCGAACACGACCGGCATGGTGAACTGGCCGGCGGCGGCAAGAGCGGCCGCGCCGAGCAGCCGGCGGCGTTGACGGTCGACCTTTTCGCGAGCTGCGCTCATTGCCGGCCTCCTGTCCTTGCGGCGCAAGCTCAACGCTGCGCAGGCTTGGCGGCGACTATGCGCTTGGTCGAAACGCCACACCAGTCAGATTTTCGCTGACCAACCAGAGACGCCAGGTCCGGCGCGGAGGCTCGAACTGAACCGTCCTTCGCGAAAGCACTCATCGCGAAGCTGCGCGGGCGAAACGATCGATCCTGAAATCATCGAGCGGTGTCTCGCAACCACCGGTCATGATGAGCTCGGCCATGGCGTCGCCGACGCCCGGACCGAGCTGGAAGCCATGTCCGCAGAAGCCGAAGGCGTGGAACAGGCCTGGCGTCGTCGCCGAAGCTCCCATGACCGGCAGCATGTCCCGCACATAGCCCTCGCAGCCGGACCAGGTGCGGATGACCGCGACCTCTGCAATTGCCGGCAGCAGCCGCGCGACCGCGCGCAATTGCATCGGCAGCCGCATCGGGTCGGCGACCGCGTGGCCCGGATCGAGGTCCACCGCGACCCTCTCGGCCGCGCCGCCGAAGACGATGTTGCCGCGCTCGACCTGGCGCAGATAGGCGCCATGGTCCTTGTCGCGCGTCCAGATGCCGACCACCGGCAGGATCCGATGCGGCAGCGGCTCGGTCACACCCATCTGCGGGCCGCGGGCGTCGAGCGGCACGTCTTCGCCGAACTGTGCGGCAATGCGCGCGCCCCAGGCTCCGGCGGTGTTGAGCAAGCAGTCGGCGGCGAATGAACCTTTCGAAGTGGCGACAAGGAAACCGGAACCCGTATGGGTGATCTTCTCGACCTCGGCTCCCTCGATGATTTGCGCCCCCAGTTTGCGGGCGGCTTCGGCAAAGGCGGGCGCGATCAGCCGCGGATTGCCGCTGCCATCCTGTGGTGAGAACGACGCGGCGATCGCTTCGGGCCCGAGGCCCGGAAAGCGGGCATGGATCTCGCGTGGGCCGAGTTCCTCCAGTTCAAGCCCCCAGGGCCGTGCTGCCTCGGCATAGGCCCGCATGTCGGCGAGGCTTCCTTCATCGAAGATCAGCCTGAGATGGCCGGTGGCGCGGAACTCGACGTCGCGGCCAAGCATCTTTTCGGCCTCGCCCCACAGCCGCAGCGCGCGGTGGGCCAGTGGAAGCTGGGACAGATGGCGTCCCGTGCGCCGGATGTTGCCGAAGGAGGCGATGGTCGCGCCGGTGCCGACCCGGTTGCGCTCGATCAGCGTCACGCGCGCGCCGCGCCCGGCGAGGAAATAGGCGCAAGCCGTTCCCATCAGCCCGCCGCCCAGCACGATCACATCCATGGTTATTCCTTGCGCCGAGCGGACAATCCCCTGACAAAGCCGATCTTGTCGGCACCGCGGGATTGCGTCAAAGATGGGATTGGACAACAGCCATAAGCTTAACCTATGGAGCGGCAATGCGGGCGCGTCAGCTCGAAGTGTTCATCGCCGTGATGCGCGCGGGCACCGTGACCGCCGCGGCGCGGATGCTGAACATTTCCCAGCCCGCGCTCAGCCAGATCCTGCTTCACACCGAAGACGAACTCGGCTTCACGCTGTTCGAGCGGGTGAAGGGCCGGCTGCGGCCGACCCCGGAGGCGCTCGAGATCTTCGCCGATGCCGAGCGGCTGTCGGCGGGGCTGGAAGGCTTGCGCCGCAAGACCACCGACCTGCGTCTCGGCCGGACAGGGCTGGTGCGGGTCGCGGCCTCGCCGCCGCCGGCCATGGCGATCTTGCCGCGCGCTTTCACCAGCTTCCGGGCGCAGCATCCCGACATCTTGCTGCGCTCCCACATGGCGCCGATCGCCGCC
Organism: Mesorhizobium huakuii; assembly: GCF_014189455.1. Classification (NCBI taxonomy): domain Bacteria; kingdom Pseudomonadati; phylum Pseudomonadota; class Alphaproteobacteria; order Hyphomicrobiales; family Phyllobacteriaceae; genus Mesorhizobium; species Mesorhizobium huakuii. The sequence continues at coordinate 1,069,429 of NZ_CP050296.1, read as the reverse complement.
ATCGTCGACATGCTGCGCGCCGGCGATGCCAGTCTCGGCGTGGCCTTGGACGACCGCCTGCCTCCCGACATCGAGGCTGAAGTGATCGGCAGTGTCGGCTTCGCCTGCCTGCTGCCCGCCGGGCATGCATTGGCCGGGAAAACAGAGCTGACGCTCGCCGACCTCGCCGGCGAGGACTTGATATCCTATCGCGGCAACACCCGCCCCGCCGACGAGTTGGCCCACGCGGCGCGCGCGCAGGGCGTGGCGCTTTCACCGTCGCTCGAGATCGATGTCTCCATCTCGGCCGTCGGCTTCGTCCAGGCCGGCCTGGGGGTCGCCCTGGTCGACGCGCTGCTGCCCTGGCAGCAGTTTGCCGGGCTTGCCGTCCGGCCGCTCGCGAATGGGCCGGAATTTCCGATCGCGATGCTCACATCGCGCACACGGGCGCTTTCGCGGGCCGATGAGATGATGCGCGAGCAGATCCGCGCGGCCTGTTCCATCGTGCTGGGCGGTGACAAGGCAAGGGCATAAGCAGGACGGGGGCATAAGCAAGACTTATATCGTTCCGCGTCATCCGTCTTGGACCCTGGCCATCCTGTCGTGTCAGCTTTGGTTGGCAGACAGGAAGGGACGCATCATGGATGGTGCCATCGCGGCTGACGAAGCGCGGAACGAAGCCGACTGGAAGGTCGGTGTCGATATCGGCGGCACATTCATCGATTTCTGCGCGCTCGAAGCAAATTCAGGACGCGTCGCCTCGCTGAAAGTGCTGACGACGCCGGAAGATCCCGGTGCCGAGTTGATGACGGGCCTCACCCTTCTGGCCGAGCGCGAAGGCTTTGATCCCAAACGCATGACGCGTTTCGTGCATGGCACGACTGTCGGCATCAACACCATCATTCAGCGCAAGGGCGCGCCGCTCGCGCTGTTCACCAATGCCGGCTTCGAGGACGTCATCGAATTGGCGCGGCTGCGCATGCCGGACATGTATTCGCTGTTCTGCGCGCGGCCGGATCCGCTGATCTCGCGCGACATGGTGTTCGGCATCCCGGCCCGCATGCGCGCCGATGGCAGCGAATCCCAGGCGCCTGATATGGCGGCGGTGGAAAGCGCGGTGGCCGTGGCGAAGGCGAATGGCGCGCTGGGCATCATCGTCTGCTTCCTCCATTCCTGGCGCAACGCCGCGCAGGAAGCCTCGGTCAAGGCGGCGATCACCCGTCTCGCGCCCGATCTCTTCGTCTTCTCCTCGGCCGAGGTGTGGCCTGTTATTCGCGAATATGAGCGCAGCTCGACCGCCATCCTCAACGGCTATGTCCATCCGCGCGTCTCCGGCTATCTGACGGCGCTGGAAGAGCGGCTGAAGGGCCGCGGCGTGCCGGCCCGCCCGATGCTGACCAAGTCGAATGGCGGGCTGATGAACGCCGCCGAAGGCAAGCGCGCCTGCGTCAACATGCTTTTGTCGGGAACGGCCTCGGGCGTCATCGGCGCCTCGTGGCTGGCGCGCCGGGCTGGCGAAGACAAGATCCTTACCCTGGACATTGGCGGGACCTCGGCCGACTTCGCGCTCATCATCGATGGCGAGCCGCAGTTTGGCACCGGCGAACTGATCGGCGAATTTCCGCTGCATATCCCCTCCGTGTCGGTGAGTTCGATCGGTGTCGGCGGCGGCTCGATTGCTACTGTCGACGCGCAAGGGGTGCTGCGGGTCGGACCGGAATCGGCCGGTTCGACGCCAGGGCCGGCCTGCTATGGCCGTGGCGGCGAGCGTGCGACGGTGACGGACGCCATGGTGGTGTGCGGATGGCTCGGCCACAGCGAGATGGCCTATGGCCAGCTGCGGATCGACACCGGCCTGGCGCAGCGCGCGGTCGGCGAGCTTGCCGCTCGGCTCGGCCGTCCGGTCGAGCAGACGGCGCAGGCGATCCTCGATATCGCGGTGTCGGAAATGTTCGTCGAGGTCGAGAAGCTTGCTTCGCGCGCCGGCGTCGACTTGCGCGACTTCACTCTAATGCCTTTCGGCGGCGGCGGACCGATGCTCGGCGCCTTTCTTGCCCGCGAACTCGGCATGAAGCGCGTCATGGCGCCCCGTCGCCCCGGCGTGGTGTCGGCGCTGGGCGGGCTGGTGGCGGACCTGCGCGGCGATTTCATTCGCACCATCTTCAGCCCGCTGTCGGCCGTGGCGCTTGGCGGAATTCGCGAGGCCTTCGAGGCCTTGGCGCGTGAGGGTCGCGACTGGCTCGCGGCGCAGGGGCACGATGCGGCGGCGGAACTCAACCTCTCCTGCGACATGCGTTATGTCGGGCAGAGTTACGAGATCGAGGTCGTCCTCTCGCCGGAATGGCTGATGGACGGCAATTTGGCCGCCATCGAGCAGGCCTTCCACCTCTCCCATCAGCAGCTCTACGATTTCCACGATCCCGACGGCGAGATCGAGCTTGTGAACGTCCGGCTGTCCGCCATAGGCGCGGGTCCGAAACTCTCCCTGCCGGAGACCGAAGAAGTGGATGTTGCAGCCATCCCGGCGCGCCGGCTCCCGGTCTATACCGACTTGAACGTCGAAATGGTCGACCTGCACGACCGCCAGGCCCTCGTGTCGGGCAGCACGTTCCACGGGCCTGCCGTGGTCGTTCAGGAAGACACCACCTTCGCCATTCCCGCCGGAGCGCAGGCACGGGTCGACCGCCATCTCAACCTTCTGCTGACCTTCGCGGAGTGACGCCATGTTCGACCGCACAAACCTTCAGGTTCTGGCCAACCACGCCCGCGCGGCCGCCGAGAATATGGCCCACACGCTGCACCGCACCGCGCACTCGGCTTTCGTCAAGGAGACGCAGGATTTTACGGTGATGCTGATGGATCGATCGGGGGCGACCTTCGCCGTGCCGATGGAACTCGGCGCCACCTGGTATCCCGGGCTTTCCTATCACCGCGCCATCGCGATGGTCGGCGACTACCGGCCGGGAGATGTTGCGTTCACCAACGATCCCTATTCCGGCCACGTCGCCACGCACGCGCCAGACACGCATCTGTGGAAGCCGGTCTTCGTCGATGGCGAGATCGTCGCCTGGACGGGAGGGCACATCCACAACACCGATATGGGCGGTGCGGTGCCGGCCTCGCTCAGCCGGGCGCTGACCGAAATCCATCAGGAAGGCATCCGCTTTCCGCCGATGAAGCTGGTGAACGAAGGGGTCTTCGACGAGATGATCCTGCGGATCATGAGCACCAATGTGCGCAAGCCCGACCTCAACATCGGCGACATCAAGGCGCTGGTCGGCGCGCTCAACACCGGCGAGCGCAAGATCCAGGCGATGGTGAAAAAATTCGGCAAGGCCGGCTTCGTCGACGGCGTTGCCGCGCTTCTCGACCATGCGGAGGCGCAGGCACGCGACGTGCTGCGCGCCATGCCCGACGGCACGTGGGAATTCGCCGATTACGCCGATGAGGATTCCGTCGAGGCCAATCCGTGCCGGCTGAAGCTGAGGCTGACGATCAGGGGCGACGAGGCGGTGCTCGACTTCACCGGCTCAGATCCGCAGCTCGGTTCCTCGCTCAACGTGCCTTCGGGCGGCGATCCGCGCCACACCATGCTATTGGTGGGCGTCTACTACGTGCTCTATACGCTCAACCCGAAAATCCTGCTCAACACGGGCCTCACCCGGCCGTTCACCTGCATCGCCCCCACGGGGTCGGTGCTGAATCCGGTCCACCCCGCCGCCGTCGGCATGCGCTCGCTCACCTGCGCCCGGCTGCGGTCGGTCATCTTCGGCGCCTTCTCGCAGGCGGTGCCGGAGCGCCTGCCCGCGGCGCCGGCCGGCAATAACTGCATCGTCAACGTCATGACCACGGATGAACGCACCAGCCGGACCGTCATCACGGCGGTGAACCCGGTGGTAGGCGGCGGCGGGGCGATGCCGCATCGCGACGGGACCAACGGCTCGGGTGCGGATGCCGCCTATCTCAAGAACACACCGATCGAGATCACCGAGACCGAGACCCCGGTCGAATTCCTGAAATACGGGCTCGCCAGGGACAGTGGCGGGGCGGGGCGTTGGCGCGGCGGGCTGGCGACCGAGATGGCCTTCCGCGTCTTTGCTCCCGACTCCAGGATCACCGCGCGCAACCGCGACCGCAGCTTCTTCCGTCCCTGGGGCGTGCTGGGCGGCAAGGCGGCCGGCCTGTCGGACATGATCGTCAATCCGGGGACAGAGCACGAGCGGCGGCTGGGCAACATCGACACGGCGGTGCTGCAGCCAGGCGACGTGCTCGATATCCGCTCCGCCGGAGGCGGCGGGCGCGGCGATCCGTACGAACGCGAGCCCTGGCGGGTCGCGCAGGATGTGCGGCGCGGTTATATCTCGCCGATAGCGGCCGAACGCGACTATGGCGTCGTCATTCGCGAAGGCGAGGTCGATGAGCAGGCGACGGAAAGGCGGCGCGCGCATCACGAGCCGGGCGCCGGCCATTTCCATTTCGGTCCGGAGCGCGAAGGCTACGAAGCGCAGTGGACGCCAGCCGCCTATGACCGGCTCACCGCCATACTGGGGGATTTGCCGATCCACTGGCGGTTCTTCACCAAGACGGAGATCTTCCGCCGCATGAAGGGGCGCTCCGGGGCGGAGGCTGTCCAGGCGGCTTTCGATGCTGTCTGCGAACGGTTCCCTGAATTGCCGCGTCCCGGGCCGGTGCGAGAGGCCGCGGAATGATCTCGGCCGGCCGCATCGTCCGGCTGGCCGAGCGCGATCGGGCGCAGCTGCATTTCTTTCTCGACGGTGAAATCCGTAGCGCGCTCGCGGGCGACACCGTGCTGACCGCGATGCTGGCTTCAGGGCACGCGTTGCGAATGTCCGAGTTCGGACCCGAGCCGCGGGCCGGCTTCTGCCTGATGGGAGCTTGCCAGGATTGCTGGGTGTGGCAGGAGGAGGGGCCGCGCCTACGGGCATGCTCGACCCTTATCACGCAAGGCATACGGTTGCGCACGACGCCGCCGGAGAGCTGGCCGTGAACGAGACCTCATCGCCCCGGGTCGTGATCGTCGGCGCCGGCCCCGCCGGCATAAGGGCGGCGGCGGCGCTGGTCGAGGCGGGGCTCCATCCGGTTGTGATCGACGAAGGCAATCGCGCCGGCGGCCAGATCTATCGTCGCCCGCCTGACGGGTTCGTCCGCACGCCGGAGCAGCTCTATGGGTCGGAGGCGGGGAAGGCACGCGCGTTGCACGCGCTCTTCGATCGGCTGTCCGCAGAGGGGCGGCTCACCTATTGCGCGGCGAGCTCGGTCATTGCCGTGCAGGAGGGGCGGCTGCACGTGCTGGGGGAGGGCGGCGTGCAGCTGGTCAGTTATGACCGCCTGATCCTTGCCACCGGCGCATCCGACCGTGTCGCTCCGGTCCCGGGCTGGCAGAGCGCCGGCGTCTACAGCCTTGGCGCGGCGCAGATCGCGCTCAAGGCGCAAGGCGTGGCGCTGGGGCACCGCATCGTCCTGATCGGATCGGGGCCTTTGCTGACGCTGGTCGGCGCGCAACTCGTCAAGGCGGGAGCGGATGTGGCGGCGGTGCTCGACACCTCTCCCTGGCATCAGCAGATGCGAGGTTTCTGGAAGCTTGCCGCCCGACCATTCGTCGCACTGCGCGGCCTGGCCCTGCGGGTGCGGCTCGGCCGCCGCTACCATGCCGGCGTGAGCCTCGAAAGGATCGAGGCAGACGGGCAAGGCATCACGGCGATATGTTGGCGCGACGCCGGCGGAAGGCAGTGCCTCACGCCATGCGACACGATCGGCATGGGTTGGCACCTGCGGGCGGAAACGCATCTCGCAGATTTGGCGGGATGCGCCTTCACCTATGATGAGCAGTGGCGGCAATGGCTGCCGAAGACCGACCGGATGGGTCGCGCCGGCAACGGAGTCTATCTTGCGGGTGACGGCGTTCGTCTCCTCGGGGCGGATGGCGCGGAGATCGCGGGGTGTCTGGCGCGGCGGCGTGCCTTGCCGATCTTGGATTTCCGGCGCCCTTCACCGCGGCGGATCTGCGCGAGCTTGCACGGCTCGAGCGCTTTGCGCGCGGCCTGGCTTGCGCCTTTCCCTGGCCGGCGGCGATGGTGCGGGCGCTCCCCGACGACGCGATCGTCTGCCGTTGTGAGAACGTGGCTGCTGGAGACGTACGTCAAAGTGTGGATTCCGGCGGCGGCGAGGTCAACCGGGTGAAGTCGCTGTCGCGCGTCGGCATGGGGCGATGCCAGGGGCGCTATTGCCAGTTGGCTGCCGTCGAACTTGTCGCGGAGCAAGCCGGCTGCGCTGCCGACGCTGTCGGACGGTTTCGCGGGCAGGCGCCTGTGCGGCCTGCGCCTGTCGGCGCCTTTCTCCGGGAAGGTGGATGCGATTGCGAAGACAGCGCCTCGGCATCTGTCACGTCCTAGAAATCGGCGACCTTCCCCCACACGGAAGCATCGAAGCGCCGCGGATCGTAGGATGTCGGGTCGACGATCGGCTGCGACCCGGTCACCAGATCGGCGACGAGGTGTCCGGCGCCGGGGCCGATGCCGAAGCCATGTCCCGAAAATCCGGCAGCCAGGAAGAAACCGGGAATGGTATCAATCTCGCCGATAGCGGGCACGCCATCCGGCGTGCTGTCGATGTAGCCGGCCCAGGCCGCGCTGATCCTGGTCTTTCTGAGCTCCGGCAGAAGTTCGAGCGCGCGGGCATGGGTCAGGCGGATTGTCGCCTGGTCCGGGGCCGGATCGAGGATGCGCATCCGCTCCATCGGCGTCGGCTGGTCGAGCCGCCAGCGCTTGAGCGTTTCGTGGCCTGAGCGCGCGCCCTGCAGCCCGCCGGGCGCGAGGCTGCGCCAGCGCTTCAGGAACATCGGGACAAACTGCGAGGAGAAGCGCAATTGCTGCGGCGTCACGTCGACGCGGCCGCGTCCGCTTATGGCGAGCGTGTAGCCGCCGTCGCCGCGACGCGTGGCCGAGATTTTTGCCGTGTGTAGCGCATCCGGCAGACCCTCCGCGCCGGGCGAGACGGACAGGATGGAGGAGCGGATCGACGCCTGCGGAAAGCGGAAACCGAACTGCCGGCAAAAGGAGGATGCCCAGGCGCCGCCGGCCAGGACCGCCAACTTCGTCCGGATCGTCCCGCTTTCGGTGACCACGCCGCTCAGGCGTCCGCCCTCGGTCTCGATGCCGCGCGCGGCGCAATTCTGGTGCACTGTGCCGCCGAGCTTGAGGATGGCGCGGGCGACCGAGGGTGCTGCCCGCGACGGATCGGCGGTGCCGTCGGTCGGCGAGAAGACGCCGCCCTTCCAGCTCCGGCTCGTGGCGCGGCCCCGCTCGCTGGCCTCGGCGCTGTCAAGCATATGCGTGGTGACGCCGGCCGTCCTGGCGAAATCACGCCAGCGCGCCCAGCCGGCCAGTTCCGCATCGTCATTGCTGAGATAGAGCAGGCCGCAGCGACGAAAGCCGGTGTCTTCGCCGGTTTCCGCCGCAAAGCTGTCCCACAGGTCAAGGCTTCGGGTTGCCATAGGCAATTCGCGGGCGTCGCGATTCTGCTGGCGGCACCATCCCCAGTTCCTCGAGGACTGCTCGGCGCCGATGCGCCCTTTTTCGACGAGCACGACCTGCATGCCGCGCCTGGCCAGATAATAGGCCGTGAAGACACCGACGATGCCGCCGCCAATCACCACCGCGTCCGCGGATCGCGGCAGGTCGCTTGATGTCTCGATTTGCTGAAGCGGCGCGCGCATGGTCTCTCTGCCTTGACGCGCCAATCTACCGTGTTGTGCAGGCAGCCGCTGCCGCAGTTGAGGCCGAAGCAGAATTTTATTCCGGCAGCCCGGTCGAAATCGGGAGCCTCTGCGTTTCAAAGCGGTATCCGCCTGGATGGACAGGCCAAAGGGCTGTGGTAGTGTTTATGTCCATGGGCAAGGCAGCATTTTGTGCTGTGGCATGCGTTCTGCGGAGACGACCGTGAAACTGGATCGGATCGACATCAAGATTCTGTACGAATTGCAGAAGAACGGCCGCATCACCAATGTGGAACTGGCTGAACTGGTGCATCTGTCGCCGAGCCCGTGCCTTATGCGGGTCAAGAGACTGCAATCGGAGGGCTACATCGAGGGCTATTCGGCGCAGATCAACATCGGCAAGCTTGGCCAGACGCTGACCGTGTTCACCGAAATCACCTTGAAGAACCATCGCCAGGTCGACTTCGCCCGCTTTCTCGCCGTCGTCGAGAAGATCGACCAGGTCATCGAATGCCACCTCGTGTCGGGCGGCTACGACTATCTGATGAAATTCGTGACCGCCGGCATCGCCGAGTACCAGACGATCATGGAGCGGCTGACCGACATGGATATCGGCATCGACAAGTATTTCAGCTTCGTCGTGCTGAAGTCGCCCATCGTCAAGGCGCACATGCCGCTGCCCAGCCTGTTCCCGAGGTAAGGCTCTGCCGTCTCGTCAGCGGTGGCCGTACTGGCTGACCAGTTCGGGGTCGCGGACGAGGCCATCGAGCCAGGTCGGATCGAGCTTCGGCACGGAGGAGAACAGCAGCTTGGAATAGGGGTGGGTGGGGGCCATCAGTCTGTCGGGTGTGATCTGCTCCACCCGCTCGCCATTGTACATGACCATGATCTCGTCGCAGATCGCTTCGACGACGGAGAGGTCGTGGCTGATGAAAATGTAGGAAAGGCCCAACTCGCGCTGCAACTCCTTGAGCAGTTCGATCACAGCGGCCGCCACCACCGTGTCGAGCGCCGAGGTGATTTCGTCGCAGATGATCAGCTTGGGTCCGGCCGCCAGAGCGCGCGCGAAATTCACGCGCTGCTTCTGGCCGCCCGAGAGCTCCGACGGGCGACGGTAGCGCAGCGTCCTGGGCAGGCGCACCATGTCGAGCAGTTCGTCGACGCGCTTCGAGCGCGCCTGCCTGTCGAGCTGGTGATAGAAGGCCAGCGGCCGGGAAATGATGTCCTCCACCGGCTTGGCCGGATTGAGCGCGGTGTCGGCATACTGGAACACGATCTGCATCTCGCGCAGCTGGTCCTGGCTGCGTTTGCCTGCGGCGCGCTCCAGTTGCTTGCCGTCGAAGATGATGTCGCCGGCCGCCGCCGGATGGATGCCGGCGATGACGCGCGCCAGCGTCGATTTTCCGCAGCCGGATTCGCCGATGACGCCGAGATTGCGCCCTTTCTCGACGACCAGGCTGACGGTATCGACGGCGCGGATAAGCGGCAGTCCGTCAGCCCGCACCGCACCATAGCCGGCCGTCACATTGTCGATGCGCAGCAACGGCTTGGCGCCGGCATCCGCGTCGGCATGCGCTTGCCGCGGCTTCGGCTCGAACGCAGCCAAAAGTTCACGCGTATAGGGGTGCTGGGCGGCCGAAAGAATCTGAGCGGTGGTGCCGGTCTCCTGCACTTCGCCGCCCTTCAGCACCACGATATGGTCGGCGATCTGGGCGACGACGGCGAGGTCGTGCGAAACATAGACCCCCGCTATCCCGCCAGCCCGCATGACCGACTTGAATGCCTTCAGCACGTCGATCTGCGTCGTCACGTCGAGTGCCGTGGTCGGCTCGTCGAAGATCATCAGCTTGGGATCGCCGATCAGCGCCATGGCCGCCGACAGCCGCTGCAATTGCCCGCCCGAAACCTGGTGCGGATAACGCGCGCCAATTCCTTCCGGGTCCGGCAGCGACAAGGCCCTGAACAGCTCGACCGCGCGCTTTCGCGCCTGCTCGGGCGGCATCAGCCCGTGGATTCGCGTAACCTCGATCACCTGCTCCATGATGGTGGACGAGGGGTTGAACGAGGCGGCGGCACTTTGCGGAACATAGGCAATGTCGGTGCCGCGCAATTTGGCGCGCTGCTTTTCGGACAGTGCGGCCATGTTCTTGCCGTTCACATTGATCTCGCCGCCGATGATCCGGCAGCCGGGCCGCGCATAGCCCATGAGCGAGAGCGCCACCGTCGTCTTGCCGGAGCCGCTCTCGCCGATCAGGGCGACGATCTCGCCGTCGGCGATGTCGAGGCTGACGCCCTTGATGATTTCAACGACACGTCCGGCGTCGGTCGTCGCCTCGATCCTCAGATTCCTGACCTCGACGAGATTGGTCATGCGTCGCGGTCCCTGATCTTCTGCGGCAAATTGTCGATCAGCAGGTTGACGCTGATGGTGAGGCTGGCGATCGCCAGAGAGGGGATGATGACGGCAGGCGCCGCGAAGGGCAGGCCGCCTATGTTCTCGCGCACCAGCGCGCCCCAGTCGGCGAGCGGCGGCTGCAGGCCGAGCCCGAGGAAGGACAGGCCGGAGAGCAAGAGCACGATGAAGACGAAGCGCAGACCGAAATCGGCCAGCACCGGGCGGATGATGTTGGGCAGGATCTCGGAGCCGATGAGGTAGGCGATGCTTTCGCCACGGACGCGGGCGACGGTCATGAAGTCCATGGTGTTGATGTTGACGGCGAGCGCCCGCGCGAAGCGGTAGGCGCCCGGTATGTAGATGACGGCGAGCGTCAGGATCAGCGCGGGGATCGACGAGCCGACCGCGGCGACGACCACAAGGCCGAACAGCTTGCTGGGGATGGAATTCATGGCGTCGAGGAAGCGGCTGAGGCAAGTGTCGAGCCAGCCGCCGGTGACGGCCGCGATCATCCCCAGCACCACGCCAGAGAAGCAGGCGATGACGACGGCGGCGAGCGATATGCCGACGGTGTAGCGCGCGCCCATCAGAACCCGCGAGAGCATGTCGCGCCCCAGATAGTCCGAGCCGAGCCACAAGCCCTGACGCATCGGGCCGAAATAATCGTCATCGACGATGTCGCCGATCGAATGGGGAATGATGGCGGGCGCGAAGATGGCGATCAGCGTCCACGCCAGGATGACCAGCGCGGCCACGACACCCACGAGATTGTAGCTGTGGCCCAGCAAGGACCGTCGGGAAGCTGCCACGCGCGCCATCGTCACCTGAGCCTCGGGTTGGACATGATGGCGATGATGTCGGCGACGGTGATGAGCAGGAGATAGCCGAGGCAGAAGATCATCGCGCAGCTCTGGATCAGCGGCAGGTCGCGGGTGGCGACCGCATCGACCATCAGCTTGGCGATGCCGGGATAGTTGAAGATCGTCTCGACGATGATGACGCCGCCGACCAGATAGGACAAAGACAGCGCGACCGCGTTGACGATCGGCCCGAGCGCATTGGGAAGCGCGTGCTTGAGCACCATGCGGCCGCGTGAGGCGCCTTTGAGAAGCGCCATCTCGACATAGGGCGTTGAGAGCGTTTCGATCACCGCGGCGCGCGTCATGCGGATCATCTGGGCGGAGATGACGAAGGTAAGTGTGATCACCGGCATGGCATAGATGCGCACGAGGTCGGTCAGCGTATGCGCCTCATTGACCGAGGACAGGGCCGGCAGCCATTTGAGATAAACGGCGAAGAGCAGGACCGCGAGCGTCGCGACCATGAATTCCGGCACCGAGATGACGCCGATCGAAAGAACGGTGACGGCGCGGTCATAGAGGGAACCGCGCAGCATGGCGGCGGTGATGCCCAGCGTCAGCGCCAGCGGCACCGAGAGCAGCGTGGTGATGCCGGCGAGTTCCATGGTGTTGACGAAGCGCCCGCCGATCAGCGCCGCGACCGGCATCTCATTGGCGTAGGAGGTGCCGAGATCGCCGTGGAGCAGGCCGACAAGCCAGAGCAGGAAGCGCAGGATTGCCGGATCGTTGAGATGCATGGCCTCACGCAGGCCGGCGACCGCCTCCGGGGTGGCTGCCTGGCCGAGCAGGATCGACGCGGTGTCGCCGGGCAGCATGCTGGTGGCGAAAAACACGGCGAACAGCACGATCAGCAGCGTGACGACCGCGATCGCCAGCCGCTTCAGCACGAGGTTTAGAACCCCAGACGTCATTGAAGCGCTCCTGCGGTTGCGTTCGGCCAAGTCATGTTGCGCAATAGGTGCCGGGGACCGGTCGTCCGGTCCCCGGCAGGCGCCTCTCAGGCTTCGAGCCAGAGATATTCCGCCATTGCGTAGCCCATCATGCCACCGAGCGGGTTCGCCTCCAAACCCTTCACCTTGCTGGAGAGGGCGTCCACGTTGGAAATGTAGGCCGGGATGATGGTGCCGGCCTCCTCGGAGATCATGGTCTGCATCTGGCCGTAGATCTCCTTGCGCTTGGCCTGGTCGAGTGAGCCGCGCGCCTCGATCATCAGCTTGTCGAACTTCTCCGACTTGTACTGGCTTTCGTTCCAGGGCGCGTTGGAGGCGTAGAGGAGCGAGAACAGGATGTCCGGCGTCGGGCGCGGATTGATGTTGCCGAAATGGATCGGCGCCTTGAGCCAGTAATTGTCCCAGTAGCCGTCGGACGGCACGCGCTGGACGTCGAGCTTCATGCCGATATCGGCGCCGGCGGCCTGGATGATCACAGCCATGTCGATCGACGAGGTCGCGGCATCGGAGGCGATCACGGGAATGGACTGGCCGAGCAGGCCCGCCTTCTGGAAGTGGAACTTGGCCTTGTCCGGGTCGAAGGCCTTCGGCTTGAGGTCGGCATTGTGGAAGATGTTCGCTGGCGAGACGGGCTGGTCGTTGCCGACTTCGCCGAGGCCGCGCAGCGCCGATTTGACGATCTGCTCGCGATTGACGAGATACTTCATGCCGGTCACGAAGTCGGCCTTGCTGCCCGGATCCATGTCGAGCCGGATGTTGAGGTCGGTGTAGTTGCCCGAGGTCGTCTTCGACAGTTCGAAGCCTTGCTGGCCGCCGATAAGCTTCATCGCGCGCGGATTGATCGAGGCGGCGAAACTGATGTCGCCGGAAAGCAGCGCGTTGACGCGGGCGCTGTCGTCGCTGATGGCGATGAACTCGAAGGAGTCCAGATAGGGCTTGCCCGACTTCCAGTAGTTCTTGTTCTTGGTGACCACCGAACGCACACCCGGCTCGAACGTCTGCAGCACGAAGGCGCCGGTGCCGTTGCCCTTCGAGAAGTCCGTGGTGCCGTCCTGGACGATCATGAAGTGGTGCAGCGCCAGGATGGTCGGCAGGTCGGCATTCGGGTCGGCGAGCGTGATTTCGACCGTGGACTTGTCGACCGCCTTGAAGCCGGTCATCTGCGCGGCGATCTTGGCGACCTTGGAACCGACGGCCTTGTCGAGATGGCGCTTCAGCGAGAAGACGACGTCGTCTGCGGTGAGGTCCTTGCCGTCGTGGAAGGTGACGCCCTTGCGCAGCTTCACCGTCCAGGTCTTGGCGTCCTTGCTGTCGAAGCTTTCGGCCAGCTCCATCTGCGTGACGCCATCCTTGTCGAGGAAAGTCAGGCGGTTGTAGAGCGAGCAGCAGCGGACATAGTCGGTGGAGAGCGACGCCTTTGCCGGATCGAGCGTGTCGGCGGTCGAGGACGACCAGCCGGCGGCCTTGAAATTGCCGCCGGAAACCGGCGTGGCGGCGACGGCCTGGGTGGCACGGCCAAGCACCACGCTGCCCGCGGCAACCGCGGCACCACCGGCCAACAGCATCTTGAGAAGTTCGCGGCGGCTCGCGCCCCGCCGGATGGCGGTTTCGACCATGGTATCGTCTGCGCTGGTCCAGTTCGTGATCTTGTCGGTCATATCATTCCCCTTTCGGTTGTTTTTCCGGGATGCTCGTCTTGCTGCGGCTTTCCGGGCTTGGGCTCAGGTTCGTTCCTTCAGGCTTTCCCGCACGGCCGCCGCCAATGCGGCCATTGAGGTGAAGTGGTAGTCCGGCGCGGTGAAGCGCTCGGGCTCGATCGTGCCGCCATAGCCCTTCTGGGCGTGCCGGCGCTCGATCCAGCAATTGGTCATGCCAAGCGCCCGGGATATGCCGATGTCGTGATACTGGCTTTGTGCGACGTGCAGGATGTCGTCCTTGCTGTCGCCCCGGGAGGCGACGAAATCGAAGACCTTCTGGAAGAAGGCCGGGTCCGGTTTCTCGGTGCCTGTATCGTCGGCCGTAAAGGTGGCGAAAAAGGGCGATCCGAGCTGCTTTTCGAAATGATCGAGCGCCCAGCGCCTTGCATTGGTCATGGCGATCAGCCTGTGCGACTTCGCAAGGTCCACCAATGCCGCCGCGCTGTCCGGGAAGCCTTGCCAGAGGCTGGCCGAATCCCGCAGGCGGACGCCGTATTTTTCGTCAGTGGGCAGGCCGAGCCGCGGCGCGATGACTGTGTAGACACGTACGAGATCGTCGGGAAACAGGCCGGCATCGGGCATGTAGCGGGCCTGCCGGTAGAGGCTCAGCGCTTCCTCGCCATCGATCGAAACGCCGGCCTCGGCGGCAATTCCGGCCAGGCAGGTGGTGATGCCGCCTTCGAAGTCGATCAGCGTGCCGACCACATCGAAGGTCAAGTATTTGAATTCGCTAAAGCCCCTGGCCAAGACTGGCTCTCCTCTGCGCGCGGCCGAATTGCATGTGTTGAACAGAACAAAATTCCGTGCTGTCCGGGGCGTCGGCCCTTTTCGAAGGCCCGGAAATCCGGGCTTTCTGGCCTTGTCTTAACTGCAGTCTGGCACTTCCCCCGCGCTGGATTCGCCGAAAAGGCGTGAGGGCGCGGCACAAAATTGCGAAATCGTCCGCCCCGGCGATATTTCGAGACACGACATATTTCGCCGCCTTCATGCCAGTGCCTGGCGGACATCGGCATCGTCCAGCGTCTGGTCGAGCGTCCGGCGCGTGCGTTCGATGATCGCATCGATATCGGCGTCGGTGCAGCAGAGCGGGGAGCATAGCCGAGAACCCCGTTGGCGAAGGCACGGATGATCAGGCCGTTGTCCCACGCCCTGTCGAAGATGCGCCGTGCCGGCATTGCCGACGCCGGAAGCGGCGTCTTCTTTTCCTTGTCGACCACCAGTTCGATGGCGGCAAGCATGCCGCGACCGCGCACGTCGCCGACAAGCGGATGGTCCCTCAGCCCCTCCAATCCTGCCATCAGGCGCGCACCGGCCTTGATGCCATTGTCCAGAAGGCCGTCTTCATAGAGCTTCAACACTTCGAGCGCGACGGCCGCGCTGACGGGATGGGCGGAATAGGTGTAGCCGTGGCCGACAGCCGCGGCGCCCGCGCCATCGGCGATGACGTTGTAGACATGATCGGCCATGAACACGGCGCCCATGGGAACATAGCCCGAGGTCAACCCTTTGGCGGTCGTCATGAAATCGGGGACGATCTCCTCGTCGGTGCAGGCGAACAGGGGGCCTGTGCGGCCGAAGCCGGTGATCACCTCGTCGGCGATGAACAGGACGCCGTGCTCCCGGCAGAGCTCGCGCATCGCCTTGATCCAGCCTTTCGGCGGGACGATGACACCGCCCGATCCCTGGATCGGCTCGGCATAAAAAGGCGGCGACCCGCTCCGGCCCGATCGCCTCGATCTTGGCCTTCAGCGCGGCGAGCGATGCGGCGGTGATCGCGTTGCCGTCCTCGCCCACCGGGTTGCGATAGGGATAGGGGAAGGGATCTTGTGCTGCCATTCGAAGGGAATGCCGAAACCGGCGTGAAAGGCGGGGAGCGCGGTCAGGCCCGCGCCGACCACCGACGAGCCGTGATAGCCCTGCTCTATGGAAATGAACTGGTCGCGTTGCGGCTCGCCCTTGGCGTTCCAGTAGTAGCGGACGAAACGGATCGTGCTGTCGACCGCGTCCGACCCGCCAAGCGTGAAAAAGACGTGATTGAGGTCGCCTGGCGCGCGCTCGGCCAGTTCCGAGGCGAGCCGGATGGCCGGCTCCGAACCGAGGTCGAAATAGGCGGTGGCATAAGGGAGCTCGCGCATCTGCCGGGCCGCCGCCTCGACGATGCTGTCGTGGCCGTAGCCGGCATTGACGCACCATAGCCCCGCGAAACCATCGACAAGTTGCCGGCCGGACGCTTCGGTCACGGTCGCGCCCTTCGCCGATTTCAAGACACGGACGCCAAGCGCCTCATGGCCACGATATGAAGCGACTGGGTGGATGAGATGGGCGCGGTCGAGTTCGATCAGGGAATTGGCGAGCATTGTTATCCTCCTAGCCGAGCGCCTGGTTGGCGAGGGCGTAAACTTTCGGCCTGATCTGTTCCACGCCCGTCTTGGGTGGACGGTCCATGGCCACGCCGCCGCCGACATGGGCGAGGCCGATTTCCTCGAGCCAGCCGGCGATGCCGGTCCCGCTGCCGGTATCCACACGCAGGAAGGCGCCGGGGCGCGACGCGGCGAAGAAGCCAATCAGGGCCTTCGCCTCGTCGGTGCTTCCCGCGATCACCGGACCGATCACCTCGCCGCGTCCGAATGGGCGGATCGCGGCATAGGCCTCGATGGCGCCGTCGCGGCGGATGACCGCGAATTGGCCGCGCTCCGCCAGCGCATCGATCAGGGCTTCGCGGTCGGCGCCATAGGCGTCGCGGTCCAGCGCCTTGATGTCAGGCAGATCGTCAGGACCGGCTGCTTCCACGCCATCGGGCGCACCAAGCGCCGCAACCTTGCCCTGATGCTGCCGGATCATGCCGGAGGGCACGAAGCCCAGTTTCTCATAGAGAGGCATGCCGTCTGCCGTCGCGACGAGCCGCAGCGGACGTTTGCCGGCAAGCGCGAATGCCTGATCCATAAGCCGGCGCCCAAGCCCCTTGCCGCGCGCGTTCCTGTCGACGATCACCATGTTGATCATGGCGCAATCCATGCCGTAGGGCGTGACCAGGATGGTTCCGGTGACGCGGCCCTGATCGTCGAGCGCAACCGCGCCGTTCGAGAGCTGCAGCGCCATCTGCCAGTCCTGCGGGCGATGCGGCCAATTCTCCTGGCGAGAAAGCGCCACGGCGCCCTCGATATGGTGCGGCCCGAAGGCCTGGAGTTCGATCTCGCCCTGCGGCATGAGGCATCCTTCCGTCTAGAGCCCAAGTCTCGGGCATCGGCGCGCCGCAGATCGTCTGAAGGCTTTGGCTTGGACAGTATCTTTCGCCGTAGCACGAGGGGTGCGCCGCATCTTGTGCTGGCACCGTCCGTGGCGGACGCGCTTCACGCCGCGCGCGGCCCCGCAATCGGCACGCCAGATGCTACAGCGTGCCAAACCGGATGGCGGATACGGAACTTTCTGCTTTCGGGAGGGCGATTTCGGTCAGGTGGGTCGCTGCCGGCCGTCCTATGATGAAATACATCCCAGCACGGACGTGCTTCCACCGGAGATCGACTGCTATGGCTTCCTTCAGGCCCAAATACATCACCTTCGACTGCTACGGCACGTTGACCTTTTTCCAGATGGCGGAAGCGGCGCGCGATCTCTATGGCAGTCGGCTCGATGAGCCGCGCATGCAGGAATTCATCAGGAACTTCGCGGCGTTTCGGCTCGACGAGATCATGGGCGACTGGAAGCCCTATGCCGACGTCGTCCACAACGCGCTCGAGCGTACCTGCAAGCGCAACGGTGTTGCCTTCAGCGCCGACGACGCCAGAATGGTCTATGAGCGTGTCCCGACCTGGGGCCCCCACGCCGACGTTCCGGCCGGCCTGGCGAAGGTCGCCAAGGAAATTCCGTTGGTCATCCTCTCCAACGCCATGAACGCGCAGATCATGTCTAATGTCGAGAAGCTCGGTGCGCCGTTCCATGCCGTCTACACGGCCGAGCAGGCGCAGGCCTACAAGCCACGCTTCAAGGCCTTCGAATACATGTTCGACAGGTTGGGTTGCGGCCCGGAGGATGTTCTTCACTGCTCGTCTTCGTTCCGCTACGACCTGATGTCGGCGCACGATCTCGGCATCAAGAACAAGGTCTGGGTCAATCGCGGCCACGAACCGGCCAACCCGTACTACGGCTATGTCGAGATATCAGACATTTCGGGTCTCGCTGGCGTCGTTGGGCTCTGAAACAGGCGGATTGCCGATGAAGTTCGTCTCCTACTGGCACGACACCGCCCCAGTCTTTTCCGGCGGGGCGCAAGGCCCGGTCGAAGGGCACTATGACGCCGCGATCATTGGCGGCGGCTTCACCGGTCTCGCCGCCGCGCGCCAGCTGGCGAGCGCCGGTGCCAAGGTGGTCGTGCTGGAGGCGCAGCGTGTTGGCTGGGGCGCATCAGGGCGCAATGGCGGGCACCTCAACAACGGCCTCGCCCACAGCTATCTCTCAGCCAAGGCGGAACTCGGCAAGGAACGCGCCATCGCGCTCTACCGGGCGCTCGACGACTCCGTCGACACCATCGAGGCGCTGGTTGCCGAGGAAGGCATCGACTGCGATTTCCGCCGCGCCGGCAAGCTGAAGCTTGCTTCCAAGCCGCAGCACTTTGATGCGATCGCCCGCAACTTCGAAGCCCTTCATGCCGAAGTGGATCCGGACACGGCGCTGCTGTCGGCGGCCGACCTGAAATCAGAGATCGGCTCGCCCTTCCATGGCGCGATGCTGTCGAAGAAGAGCGCCATGATGCATATGGGACGCTATGTGGCGGGTCTCGCCGCTTCAGCCGCCCGCCATGGCGCCGTCATCCATGAGAAAACGGCGGTGACGGATCGCAAGCAGGCCGGCAACAGGCATGAGCTGACCACTTCGCGCGGCCGCATCAGCGCCGACAATGTGCTGGTGGCGACCGGCGCCTACACCACGCCTGACTTCAGCTATTTCCGCCGCAGGATCATTTCCGTCGGCAGCTTCATCATCGCCACGCGGCCGCTAAGCGACGCCGAGATCGCCGCGACCATGCCGGGCAACCGGACCTGCGTGACCTCGATGAACATCGGCAACTACTTCCGGCTCTCGCCGGACAGGCGGCTGATCTTCGGCGGCCGCGCACGCTTTTCGGCGACATCGGACCAGCGCTCCGACGCCAGGAGCGGACAGATATTGCGGACAGGCCTCGCGGCGATCTTTCCGCAACTCGCCAAGGTCGAGATCGACTATTGCTGGGGCGGGCTGGTCGACATGACCAAGGACCGCTTTCCGCGCGCCGGTTACCAGGACGGTGTCTGGTACGCGATGGGCTATTCCGGCCACGGCGCCCAGCTTTCCACCCATCTCGGCATGATCCTGGCCGATGCCATGCTCGGCCGCGAGGACCGCAATCCGCTGAAGGGGCTCGAATGGCCATCCATTCCCGGCTATTCCGGCAAGCCCTGGTTCCTGCCGATGGTCGGGCTCTACTACAAGGCGCTCGACCGGATCCAGTGAGCGTCGAACCGGCCGGGCTTCAGCCGAATTGCTTCAGCCGAGCCCGCCGATGTGAAAGCTTTTCATCTCGAGATATTCCTCGATGCCGGCCTGCGCGCCCTCGCGGCCGAGGCCGGACAGCTTGACGCCGCCGAAGGGGGCGACCTCGATCGAGACCGAGCCGGTATTGAGACCCACCATGCCGAACTCCAGCGCCTCGCCGACGCGCCAGGCGCGTTTCAAATTCTCGGTGTAGAAGTAGGAGGCAAGTCCGTAGGGCGTGCCATTGGCCAGCGCGATCGCTTCCTCTTCCGTTTCGAACCGGAAAAGCGGCGCGATCGGGCCGAACGTCTCTTCACCGGCGAGCTGCATGTCCTTGGTGGCGCCGCTCAGCACCAGCGGCGCGACATACTGAGGGCCCTCCGGCAACGCCGGCTTCTCGGTGATGATCGCAGCGCCCTTGGCGAGCGCGTCCTCGACGTGGCGGTTGATCTTCTCGACCGCCGCCATGTTGATCATCGGCCCGATGGCGACGCCGGGCTGCGTGCCCGGCCCCACTGTCATGGCGTTGACGCGGGCGGATAGCTTGGCGGCGAAGGTGTCGTAGACACCGGCCTGGACGAGGATGCGGTTGGCGCAGACGCAGGTCTGGCCGCCATTGCGGAACTTCGAGACCAGCGCGCCCTCGACAGCGAGGTCGAGATCGGCGTCGTCGAAGACGATGAAGGGGGCGTTGCCGCCGAGCTCGAGGCTGAGCCGCTTCACGCTGTCGGCCGCGCCGCGCATCAGCAGCGAGCCGACGCGTGTCGAGCCGGTGAAGGAGATCTTGCGAACGGTCTCGTTCGCCATGATCTCGTTGCCGATCTCTGTGGGCATGCCGGTGACGATGTTGATGACGCCGGCAGGGATGCCCGCCCGTTCGGCAAGCACGCCGAGCGCCAGCGCCGAATAGGGCGTGAACTCGGACGGCTTGATCACCACGGTGCAGCCGGCGGCCAGCGCCGGCGCGACCTTGCGGGTGATCATCGCATTGGGAAAATTCCACGGCGTGATGATGCCGCACACGCCCACCGGCTCCTTCAGCACGATGATGCGCCGGTCTTGCGTCGGCGAGGGGATGGTGTGGCCGTTGATGCGGCGCGCTTCCTCGGCGAACCATTTGACGAAGGACGCGCCATAGCGGATTTCGCCTTTGGCCTCGTCCAGCGGCTTGCCCTGTTCCGTCGTCAGGATCAGCGCGAGATCATCCAGATGCGCCAGCATCAAGCCGTGCCAGGCTTCCAGCAGGGCAGCACGCTCGGCGTTGGTCTTCTTCTTCCAAGGCCCGTACGCGGAAGCCGCTGCCTCTATGGCCGCACGGGTCTCTGGACCAGCCATGTCCGGTACGGTGCCGATGGCAGCCTGCGTCGCTGGATCGATGACATCGACGGTCTTGCCGGAGCCGGCAGCGACCCACCGTCCGCCGATCAGGCCGGCTTCGCGGAAGAGGTTTTTGTCTTTCAGGTTTTTCATTGGAAACGACCTTGCAATCAGGTGAGTGCGGCAACGACCGCGGCGGTGATGGCTTCCGTGCGGTCCTTGCCGGGAATGGTGCCTATGCCTCTGGCGGTTGCAGCCTCGACCGCCTTCATGACGCGGTCGGCCGCGGCCCCTTTCGCCGAGATAATCGAGCATCATGGCGCCGGACCAGATGGTGGCGATCGGATTGGCGATGCCGAGATGGGCGATGTCGGGCGCCGAGCCGTGCACCGGTTCGAACATGGACGGCGCCGAGCGATCGGGATTGATGTTGGCGGAGGCGGCGTAGCCGAGCCCGCCCTGGATTGCCGCGCCGATGTCGGTGAGGATATCGCCGAACAGATTGGAGGCGACGACCACGTCGAGGCTCTCCGGCGCCATGATCATGCGGGCGGCGAGCGCATCGACATGATAGCTGGTCACGGCGACGTCAGAGTACTCCGCAGCCAGCTTTCGCGTGATCTCGTCCCAGAACACCATCGAGTATTTCTGCGCGTTGGACTTGGTGACGGAGGCGAGCTTGCCGCGCCTTGTCCGCGCCTGTTCGAAGCCGAAGCGCAGGATGCGCTCGACGCCGGCGCGGGTGAAGATCGAGGTCTCCACGGCGACCTCGTCCAGCGTGCCTTGATGCACGCGCCCGCCGGCGCCCGAATATTCGCCTTCGGTGTTCTCGCGGATGCACAATATGTCGAAACCTTCCGCCCGCAGCGGTCCCGTGACGCCCGGCAGCAGGCGATGCGGCCGGATGTTGGCATATTGCACGAAGGCCTTGCGGATCGGCAGCAAAAGGCCATGCAGCGAAACGGAATCCGGCACCTCCGCCGGCCAGCCGACGGCGCCGAGCAGGATGGCGTCGAAGCCGCGCAAGGTCTCGATGCCGTCCTCCGGCATCATGCGACCGGTTTCCTTGTAGAATTTGCAGGACCAGGGGAACTCGGTTCCGGTCAAGGCAAAGCCCGCGTGTTTAGCCGCGATCTCCAGCACGGACCAGGCGGCGGCGGTCACATCGCGGCCAATGCCGTCACCGGGGATCAGAGCGATCGAATAGGACTTCATCGGCATCTCTCTAGAGGCTGATCAGGACGCTCTTGGTCCTGCGGTTGGCGAGATAGGCCTCACGGCCAAGGTCCTTGCCGATGCCGGAGCGCTTGTAGCCGCCGGTCGGCAGGATATGGTCGCGCGAGCGGCTGTAGCGGTTGACCCAGACGGTGCCTGCTTCAAGCTTGCGCGCGAAGCGGATGGTGCGGGACAGGTCGGAGGTGAACAGGCCGGAAGCCAGTCCGTAGGTCGGGTGGCTGGACAGCGCCAGCGCCTCTTCCTCGGTCTCGAAGGTCTGGACGGTCAGGACCGGGCCGAAGATTTCCTCGACGATTGCCGGATTGGCCTGGTCGACATCTGCGATCAATGTCGGCTGGTAGAAATAGCCTGGGCTGTCCATGACGCCGCCACCGGTCAGACATTCGCCGCCGGCCTCGATCGCGGCGCGCACGATGCCGTCGACGCGCGCCCGCTGCCGCTCCGAGATTATGGGCGAATATTGGGTCGCGTCGTCCCAGGTCGGGCCGGGCCGGGCCGCCTTCATCTTCTCCAGGATCGCGGCCGTCAGCCTGTCGGCCACGCTCTTCGCGACGATCAGGCGCGTGCCGGCAACGCAGGCCTGGCCGGCATTGAAGGTGACACTGCCGGCAATCGCGGTCGCCGCCTTGTCCAGATCGGCATCGGCAAAGACGATCTGCGGGCTCTTGCCGCCGAGTTCCAGTGTCATCGGCTTGACGCCGGTGCGGGCGACATTCTCCATGATCGCCGAGCCGGCGCGGGTCGAGCCGGTAAAGCTGACCTTGGCGATCTCGGCATGGCCGGTCAGCGCCGTCCCGGTCGTCGGACCGTCGCCCAGCACCACGTTTATGAGCCCTGCTGGCAAGCCTGCTTTGACGGCGAGTTGTGCCATGTAGACCGCCGAAAAGGGCGTCATTTCCGACGGCTTCAGCACGACCGCGTTGCCCGCGGCCAGCGCCGGACCGAGCTTCCAGCCAGCCATCGAGATCGGAAAATTCCAGGGCGTGATCGCGCCGACCACGCCATAGGGCTCGCTCATGATCATGCCGAGAGTGGCGTCGTCGGTCGGCACGAGCTCGCTGCCTTCCTTGTCGGCGAACTCGGCGAAGAAGCGGATCTGCTCGGCGGTGATAGCGATGTCGCCGGCGATGAGCTGGCCGACTGGCCGGGTCGAGCACAGCGCCTCGATCCTGGCCAGCGTTCCGGCTGCCTCTTCGATCAGGTCGGCCCAGGCCTGGAGTGCCTTCGTCCGTTCGCGTGGCCGAACGTTGCCCCAGTTGCTGGACTTCAGCGCCGCCTTGGCGCTGTCCACCGCACGATCGATCACGTCGGGGCCTGCGATCGGACAGGCGGTGTATGCTTTGCCATCCGACGGTCGGTGCATCTCGATCTCACCCTCGGCCGCGATCAGCTTCCCGCCAATGAAATGGCCGACTGGAAGGGAGACGGTATCCGGATCGAAGCTCAAGCCCATGGGCGCCCGCTTTCAGCTGTTCTCGAAGAGCCTAGCGCGGGCAGCAGCGCAGCATGCACCGTTCGACGATCGGTCGCGGATGATTGTTGCGTGCCGGCGATAACAGACGGCAAAATCTGTTGCGGAGGCGGGCGCCTCGCGCGCTCCCGTTACCCTACGGTCACGTAAATCTTGCGCACCGTTTCGATGGTCTTCCAAACCCCGGTGAAGCCAGGTTTCATCACGAAGCTGTCGCCGGCGCGGTAGGTCACCGGCTTGCCGCCGTCGGGCGTGATTTCGATCACACCGGAGAGGATGTGGCAGAACTCGAAGGTCTCCCCCTTGATCGATCGCGTCTCGCCCGGCGTCGCTTCCCAGACGCCGGTATGGACGAGATCGTCCTTGGCGGCGTCCTGCGCCCAGGTCTTGAAAGCGGGGTTGCCGGCAATCAGCCGTTCGGGCAGCGCCCCGGACTCGCGCGGCGGAAAGGTAGGGCTGGTATCGACGGTCTTGAGCAGGGACAAGGGATGGCCTTTCATGTTGGACTTTAGAGCAGTTCACCGTTTCACAGAAACGGTGAACTGCTCTAACTCTTTGTTTTTGAAGCAATTTCGGACGGAAAACCGCACGAACTTTTCCTGGAATTGCTCTAATAGCCGCGCGACCGGTCGACGAGCCCGATGGGATCAAGGCCGGCGCGGTAACGCCTGATGTTTTCGACGACGGCCTGCGCGGCGCTGGCGGGCTGGGTGACGCTGGCGATATGCGGTGTCAGAATGACCTTTTGATGCGACCAGAACGGATGGCCCGCCGGCAGCGGTTCGGGGTCGGTGACGTCGATCATCGCCGCGGAAAGATGGCCGCTGTCGAGCGCAGCGACAAGCGCTTCCTGGTCGAGCTGCGGCCCCCGGCCCGTATGGACGAGCGCCGCGCCCTTGGGCAATTTCGCAAACAGCTCGGCGTCGAGGAAGCCGCGCGTCTCCTCGGTCAGCGGCAGCAGGCAGATCAAAATGTCGCTGACGGCGAGCATCTCGTCGAGCCCGAGCTCGCCATGATGACAGGTCACGCCCTCGATCCGCCGCGGCGAGCGGCTCCATCCGGCAAGCGGGAAGCCGAAGGGCTTCAGGCGATCGAGGACGGCCTGGCCGAGCTGCCCGAGGCCGAGCACGCCGATCCGGCGCGATCCGGCCTGGAGCTGCGCGATGTCAGCCCATTCGCCGGCGCGCTGCTGTGCCAGATATCCCGGCAGGTTGCGGTGGAGCGCGAGCACGGCAAGCGTCACATATTCCTGCATCATGCGCACGATGCCTTCCTCGATCATGCGCACGATCTTCACATTCGCAGGCACCGCATCGAGGCGAAACTGGTCGACGCCGGCGCCGATGGAAAACAGGATTTCCAGGTTGCCGTAGCGGGCAAGGTTATCCGGCACGGTCCAGCTGATCAGATAACGCACGGCATCGGGAGCGACCGTCGCGGCATCCATCGTGAAGGGGACGTCCGGCAGTTCTCTCGCGAAGGCATCGGCGAAGGTCGCCCCGCGGCGCGCGTCGGAATTGAACAGGAATGTCATTCCGTTCCTTTCATGCCGCGCAGCGGGCGCCCAGGGCCTCGATCAATCGCTGACAGGCGGTGAGCTCGCTGGCAAGGATGTATTCGTTGGGCTTGTGGGCGCGGTCGATGTCGCCGGGGCCGCAAATGATCGCATCGAGCCCGGCGGCCTGGTAAAGTCCGGCCTCCGTGCCGTAGCTGACGGCGGCGAGTGGCGCTTCGCCGGTCAGTTCGGCCAGCAATGTCGCAAGTGCCGCACCCTGCGGCAGCGACAGTGCCGGATAGGCGCTCATCGGTGTCCACTCGACACGAAAGCCGTCGGCCGCAAGAGCCTCGGCCCGTGCCTTGACGGGCGCGAGCAGGCTTGGCGGGTCTATGCCGGGTATGGCGCGTGCCTCCAGGTCCAGACTGCAGGTGCCGGGGATGATGTTGACCTGATGTCCGCCCGCCACGACGCCCGCCTGCAACGAAGAGTAGGGCGGCTCGAAGGCGGCGTCGAACGGACCGTGTGTCAGCCGCTCGGCTTCGCTCACGGCCGCGCTCAGCGCAGTGGCCATGGCATGGATGGCGTTGAGCCCGAGATCGGGGCGGGAGGAATGGCCGGAGCGCCCGTTGATGACCACGCGGGCGGCCGCCTTGCCCTTATGGCCGCGCACGGCGCGCATGCCGCTCGGCTCGCCGACGATGACGCCGAGCGGCGTCGCGCAAAGTTCGGGAAGGCGGGCGATCAGATGCGGCACGCCTCGGCATCCTACCTCCTCGTCATAGGAGAAGGCGAGGTGGATTGGCCTGGCAAGCCGCAGTCCCTGCACCGCAGGCACGGCCGCGAGCACCGCGGCCAGAAACCCCTTCATGTCCGTGGTGCCGCGTCCATAAAGCCGTTCGCCCTCCTTGCGCAGCGCGAAAGGGCTCGAACTCCATTGCGGCTCGCTGGCGGGAACGACGTCCATATGGCCGGACAGGACATAGCCCGGGACATTGGCGGGGCCGATCGTCGCGAAAAGGTTGGAACGATCGCCTTCCGGCCCTGGAAGCAGGGTGACCTGCGTTTCGTATTTTGCCAGATAGGCTTCGATCCAGCCGGTAATGTCGCCGTTCGGTTTGCCGGCGACCGATGGAAAGCCGACGAGACGATCGAGGATGTCGAAGACGTCCATTCCAGCCCTCAAAACGTTCGGGTTCGCCGGGATCGGTGCCGTCGACCATAGTTGCAACATTGCCGGAAAGAATGTGCGCGTTCCGACGCGATTGCATGCCGAAAGCGGAAATGTTTCAGTTGAATCTTGCGTAAGCACGCGGCTTTCGAGCAAATCGTATGGGCCTGTTTGTTTAGCGTTGGTGGTAGAGGGCGGCTGCGGCGTGTAGCCAGTCAATTTTCGGGAATCTTTCAGAGGCATGGACTTGAAGCCGTCCGGGAGCTTGAAAATCGATACCTTCTCGATGCGGATCGGCGACATCGAAGGCGTCGAACTGGACCGCTTGCACGCGCACTCGCTCGCCGTGGGATGGCCGCATCGCGCCGAGGACTGGCAATTCCTGCGTGAATCGGGAGAGGGGTTCGTGGCGCTGGACGAGATCGGCCGGGTTCTCGGTTCGGCCATGTGGTTCGCGCATGGTGCCGATTTCGCCACCGTGGGCATGGTTATAACCTCGCCGCGGCTGCAGACGCTGGGGGCGGGGCAATGGCTGATGAAGCGGGTTTTCGAGAGGGTCGCCGGGCGCGATCTGCGCCTCAATGCAACGCGCGCGGCAAGGCGGCTCTATCTGTCGCTCGACTTCCAGCCGGAGAAGACCGTTTATCAATGCCAGGGCATCGCCCGCTTGCAGACGACGGGTAGGCCGGCAGATATTCGAGGCGATGTCCGGATTTTGGACGCAGGCGATATTTCCGCGGCGATCGCGCTCGATGCGGCAGGCTTTGGCGTGAGGCGGGCGGCGCTCATCGAAAAGCTTTTCGCGCACTCGGCCGGTTACGGGCTTTTCAAGGGCGATACGCTGACCGCTTTCGCGCTCTGCCGGCCGTTCGGGCGGGGCCATGTCGTGGGGCCGGTCGTGGCGCAAAGCGACGCCGACGCCGTCGCGGTCGTCCGGCCGCACGTGGCCGACCATTCGGGGTCTTTCCTGCGGATCGACACCCACATGGACAGTGGCGAGTTCGCCGCCTTTCTGTCGCACAGCGGAATGCCGGTTTTCGATACGGTGCTCACCATGTCGATGGGCAAACGCCTCACCGATTTTGCCGTCGGCGGCGCAGTTGCGCCGGTGACCTATGCGCTGGCCAGTCAAACTCTCGGATAGTTCAGCCCCGCAGGCGGGCCTGCCCGTAGCAAGGTTGCCGCCACCCGGCTCACGGCGACGCGGAGAAGCGAGAATACGGAGCGCTGCTGCGGTCGCCGCGGCCGGGTCATTGTTGAGCTTATCGGATCGGCGTCTGGCCACGAAACAGCGGCTGATGCGCTTGCATCAAGGCGGCAAGCCGGCCGGCGACTTTTCGGACCGGCGGGGCGTGACGTTCCTCGTGATGGGTGACGATCCATTGGTCGGTTTCGAGCTCGGGAATGGGCTGGGCGACGCGGACCAGCCGCGGATCGCTGTCGCCGACGAAGCATGGAAAGACCGAGAGGCCGGCGCCGGCGGCCACCAGTTCGCGCACCGAATGGGTGTTGTTGCCGCGCACGGCGATGCGGTCGCCGTGATGGGCTTGCAGCCAGCGCGCCGAGGCAATGTTTGCGCCTTCGCCGGTGACGCCGACAAACAGGCCGGCGGCGATGCCGTTGACCAGATGGCGTCCGGAATAAAGCGCGTGGGCGACCTTGCCGCTCTGACGGCCGGCCAGCCACTGCTCGGTCGGGCGCTCGCTGCGGATGCCGATATCGGCGGCACGGCGACCGATGTCGACCCGGTCGGTGGTGGTGACGAACTCCACCCTTATGCCGTCATCGACGGTCCAGACCTCGCCGATATGGGCTGATATGAAAGCCGAGGTCCATGGCCCGGCCGAGACGCGGACAATGCGGTCGGGCAAGGTGCCTTCGCGCCAGCGGGTCAGCGATTGCATGGCCGCCTCGACATCCTCGGCGCGCCGCAGCAGTTCTTCCCCGACCGGGGTCAGCCGGTAGCCGGTCTGCTGGCGCACGAACAGTGGTTCGCCGATCTGCTTTTCGAGCGCGGTGACGCGTCGTCCAAGCGTGGCTGCACTGAGGCGCGTGGTTGCCGTCGCCGCGCTCAGGCCACCCAGCCGCGCAACGTCTAGAAACAGCCTCAGATCGTCCCAGCCAATATCCATTTTGCAGAAATGAAAAAAGCCTTGCGACCTTGGCTGTAGCCCGAAGCGGGCATGATGCGCAAGTATGCAGGCGTTGGCGGCCTTGGACAATCCTGCCTGGCGAGACACTGGCAAGCGCCCCGTTTCGCCGGGAGCCAGCGCAATCCTTTCGATCATGCATGCGCTTTGCGCAGATGCTTTGCGTTTTCGATGAGCCCAAGCCCGTGGACATCCCGCGTGCCAAAGGAGACGATCATGTTGTACGAACTTCGAGACCGTTTCACCCGCTGGCTTGTCTATCGCCAGACGCTTGCGCGCTTGCGGCGGGTTCCGGACAGCACACTGGCGGATGCCGGCATTTCTCGTTCGGAGATCCGCCAGCATGCCCGCCACGCGAGCCGGCGCCGCTGAAGCAATGCTCGATCTAGCGGTGGAACGGTATCTCCCCTGACAGCCATTGCAGGAACAGCGTCGCGGACCGCGAAAGCCGGCGCTGTTGATTGGGAACCGCATGCAAGGCAACGGGCAGGATTTCCCCGGGACCGAAGGGCGCCACCAGCCGCCCCGAAGCCAGGTAGCTTGCCGCATAGGTCGACATGACGGCGGTGATGCCGCCGGCGCATGCCGCGATCTCCAATGCCGCCGCCGCATTGTCGGCCTTGATCGGCGCTTTCTGCGGCGCGATCACGATGTTCTCCTGCTTCGCCCAGAGGTCCAGCAGCTGCATCCTGCCCTGCACGTAGATGAGCCGGGCGGCGTTGAGCCAGTTCGCGCTGGGCTTGGCTCCGGCCTGGCGGCCAGTCTCGGGGTCGCAGAGAAGCATCAGCCGCTCCTGTCCCAGTTGCACGGCACCCGATACCGGCTGCAACGGATCGAGTGCCAGAATGCTCAGATCCGCCAGCTCAACATTGGGGTCGGTCCAGATCGTGCTGTTCAGCCGCACCTCGATGCGCGGATGGGCGGCGGAGAAACCAGCCAGGTGCTGTGCGAGCCACAGCGTAACGAAGCTGAGCGGGGCTGAAACGGTCACGCTGGCCTGCGCCTGTGCGCCCAGCATCCCTTCGGTCGCCGCCTCGGCCCGATCCAGGGCCTCGGCTATTCCCGGCAGATAGGCCGTGCCGACTTCGGTAAGCTCCAGGCCGTTGCTGCGCCGGTGGAAAAGCGGCCGGGCGAAGAATTGCTCCAGCGCCCGAACCCGTTGGCTGATCGCCGCCTGGGTGCAATTCAACTCCTCGGCGGCCCGGGTGAAGCTCAGATGCCGGGCCGCCGCCTCAAAGGCTTCCAGATAGATGAGATGCGGCAGGTTTCGCATGGAGAGACCTCAATCAGGTTTCTCATGCATTACGAAAACGGGGTCACTGGGTAAAGAACGATTTCTTGCGCCAAGTCGGCGCGGTGGCTTTTCTGAAGTCCATTCCCAGCCCTGAACCGCAGGAAATCATGCCTTTCTCTCTGCTGAAATACGGCCTGCGTTCGAGGCATGTTCCCTTTCGCGACATCCCTCCGACGCCCGACCTGAAACGATCCTACGACGTGGTGATCATCGGCGGCGGCGGTCACGGCCTCGCGGCGGCTTACTATTTGTCCAATGTGCATGGCATCCGCAATGTCGCCGTGCTGGAAAAGGGCTATCTCGCCGGCGGCAATACGGCGCGCAACACCACCACGATCCGCTCGAACTACATGACCGAGGAATCGGTGCGCTTCTACAAGGAAGGCGTCGAACTGTTCGAGACGATGTCGCGGGATCTCGGCTTCAACGTGATGTTTTCGCAGCGCGGGCAGCTGACACTCGCGCATTCCGAGGCGACGCTGCGTAGTTTCCATCTGCGTGCCGAGATGGGCAAGCATATGGGCACAAGGATCGAAGTGGTCGATGTCCAGACGGTGAAGGAACTTTGCCCGCATCTCAACCTTGATCTTGGCGGCCAGCATGAGGTGATGGGCGGGCTCTGGCATGCCGATGGCGGCACCGCCCGCCATGATGCCATGGCCTGGGGCTACGCCAGGCATGCCGGCGCGCGCGGCGGGGAGATCCATCAACGCACCGAGGTGACCGGCTTCGAGCAGGCGGGCGACCGGGTCACCCATGTCAGGACGAACCGTGGTACGATTGCCGTGGGCCAAGTGCTGCAGGCCGTCGGCGGGCTCAATGGCCAGGTCGCCGCCATGGCGGGCATCCGGCTGCCGATCCGCTGTTTCCCGCTGCAGGCGATGGTGACGCAGCCGCTGAAGCCATTCCTGGACATACTCGTCTCATCCGCCAATCTGCACACCTACCTGGTGCAGTCCTCGCGGGGCGAGGTCGTCATCGGCGGCGGCTCCGATCCTTACCAACTGGCATCGACCCGCTCGACGCTGGACCAGAAGGAACATCTCGCCGAAGGCGCGCTGCATCTCTTCCCGTTCCTGCACAAGGTCAAGCTGTTGCGGCAATGGGCCGGGATTACCGACATGACGCCGGACTACAGCCCGATCATGGGGGCGTCGCCGCTGAAGAACTACTGGCTCGACTGTGGCTGGGGCACCTGGGGCTTCAAGGCGACGCCCGTGGCCGGCAAGCGCATGGCCGAGACCATCGCCACCGGGCGCGTGCCCGATGTCCTGAAACCATTCGACCTCAGCCGGTTCGACAGTTTCGCGCTGCTGAACGAGATGGGCGCCACGGCCGCCAGCCACTGACGAGTGCTCCCGATGAAGCTTTTGACCTGCCCGGTGAATGGGCCACGCAACATCACCGAATTCCAGTATCTCGGACCGGTCCGCGCGGCCGACGCCGAACAGCCGGAGCAGCTGATCGAAGCCCTCTTCTACGCCGAGAACCCGCTCGGCGTGATGCGGGAGTGGTGGCGGCACACACCGTCCAACACAGTGCTGATCGCCGAACGCCACACCGTCAGCGACCAGATCCTGGCCACCTATCTCCCCAATCGAAAGCCTGCCTGACATGACCGAACGGTTGCCGCTTCCCTGGGGATCGCGTCTCGATCGCACCCGAAAAATCCGCTTTGATTTCGACGGCCGAGCGCTTGAAGGTTTCTCCGGCGACTGCATTGCCTCCGCCATGGCCGGCAGCGATCGCTGGATCCTGTCGCGCTCCTTCAAATACCACCGTCCGCGCGGCATCCTCACCATGGCCGGGCAGGACGCCAACACGCTGGTGCAACTGCCTGACGAGCCGAATGTGCGGGCTGATCTGCGCCCGATCGCCGAGGGGCTGAAGGTCACCGCCCAGAACGTCAACGGCACCGCCGAGCACGATCGCGGCGCCGTGCTCGACAGGCTGGGCCGCTTCATGCCCGTCGGGTTCTACTACCGCAGCTTCTTTGGCCCCGGCGCGAAGAGCTGGCTCAAATTCTGGGAGCCGATGATCCGCAGATCGGCCGGTCTCGGCAAGGTCGATCTCACCGCCGGTCATGGCCATTACATCAGGGAAAATCTGCACACAGACGTGCTGGTGGTCGGCGCAGGCCCGGCTGGGCTTTCGGCCGCCATCAAGGCAGCCGAGGCGGGTGCGCAGGTGCTGCTTGTCGATTTGAACCCGGAACTCGGCGGGGCATTGACCTATGCGCGCTTCGGGCTCGAGACGGCGGAGGCGGAGGCGACTTTGGAGGCGCTGCGCGACGCTGCCGAAAAGCTCGGCAATCTGCGGGTGCTGACCGGTGCGACCTGCAATGGCTGGTTTGCCGACAACTGGCTTCCGGTGCTGCAGGGCGAGACGCTCTACCGTGTTCGTGCCAGACAGGTCGTGGTGGCGCGGGGTCGCATGAACAGCCCTTGGTGTTCCGCAACAACGACCTGCCGGGCATCCTCCTGTCGTCCGCCGCGCAGCGGCTGATGCGCCACTATGCGGTTCGCCCTGGCCGGCGCGCCGTGGTCTTTGCCGGCAACCGGGACGGATATTTTGCGGCTCTCGACCTTCTCGATGCAGGCGTGCCGCTGGTCGCCATTCTCGACCCGGCTGCCGATGCATCCGACAAAACCCTCGCGAAAAACCTCGTCGAGCGCGGCGTCCGGATTATCTGGAATGTCACCGTCACGGAAGCGTTGGGGACCGCGGGCAATCGCCATGTCCGAGCCATCCGCTTCAGCACGCCGGAACATGGCACGGGGGCGCTGGAGTGCGATCATCTCGTGGTCGCCGCGGGCTACACGCCGTCCTACCAGTTGCCGCTGCATGCCGGCGCGAAGCTCGAATTTGACGAAGCCAGCCGGCAATTCGTGCTGAGCAATCTGCCGGAAGCGTTTCACGTCGCCGGATCCGCGGCAGGCTATTTCGAGCTGAACGCGGTGCTGCGCAGCGGCGAGATCGCTGGTGCGGCCGCGGCACGAGGGGCGGGGTATGATGCCGGCCTGCCGGCTATCCTCCCGGATGCCAGCGCGGCAGGGATGAACCATTTTCAGCAGCTGTCCGCCCACGCCAAGGGGCGGGATTTCGTGGATTTCGACGAGGATCTGCAGGTCAAGGATATCAAGAACGCCGTCAGCGACGGTTATAGCGAGCTCGAGCTGGTGAAGCGCTATTCCACTGTCGGCATGGGGCCGTCGCAGGGACGGCATTCCGCACTGGCAACGGCCAGGATCGTCGCGGCGGAAACGGGCCGCACAGTGGGTGAGGTCGGTATCACGACCTCGCGGCCGCCATTCGGTCCGGAAAAATTGGGACTGCTGGCCGGCCCGAACCATGTGCCGTACCGACATACGGCGATCCACGCCGAACATGTCGCCGCCGGCGCGAAGCTGACACCGGTCGGTGCGTGGTGGCGACCGCTGCATTACGGCGGAGATCGCGATGTCCGCAGGACGATCTCCGACGAGGTCACGCTGGTGCGTGGCAAGGCCGGCATGCTTGACGTCTCGACCCTGGGCAAGCTGGCGATCCGCGGGCCGGACGCCGGCGCTTTCCTCGACCGCATCTATACGATGGCGCATGCCAGGCAGCCGGTGGGGCGCGTGCGCTACTGCCTGATGCTGAACGACATGGGATCGGTCATCGATGACGGCGTGGCTTACCGGCTGTCCGAGACCGAATTCTATGTGACCGCCACCACCGGCGCCGTCGCCCGTGTCTTCACCGACATGCTGTTCCTGAACACGCAGTGGGGCATGTGGGTCGATATCCAGAACGTCACCGCCGCCTTCGCCGCCATCAATGTCACCGGCCCTTCGGCGCGCAAGGTGCTCGAGGCGCTGGGGAGCGACATCGATCTCTCCCCGGACGGCTTTCCCTATCTCAATGGCCGCAGCGGCGTGATCGGCGGATGCCCGGCGCGCATCATGCGCATCGGCTTTACCGGCGAGCTGAGCTATGAGCTGCACGTGCCGCAATCCTTCGGCGCGGCGCTCTGGCGAAAACTGCTGGAGGTGGGCGCACCCTATGGTCTGCAACCCTATGGGCTGGAGGCCTCGCGCATCCTGCGTCTGGAAAAGGGCCACATCATCATCGGCCAGGATACCGACGCACTGTCGACGCCAGACGAGCTGAGCATGGGATGGGCACTGTCGAAGGCCAAGACGCGCTATGTCGGCAAGACTGCCATCGAGGCACGCGGCAGACTCGGCCTGAAGCGCAAGCTCTGTGGCTTCGAATTGCACGAGGGCCATGGTATCCGGCTTGCGGAATCCTGCCTCGTGCTGCGGGACGGACGCCCAGTGGGCTTCGTCACCTCGACCTGCTTTTCGCCGACCCTGGGCAAATGGATCGGGCTGGCCTATGCCGACCCGCGCGACGCGACGCCAGGATCCAGCCTGCGTATACGCGGCCTGTGCGGCAAGGAAGTGCAGGCCAAAGTGGTGCCCGCGCCGTTCTACGATCCCGAAAACCAACGGCAGGAGATGTAGGATGGCCCCGGTCAGCCACAGCGGAACATCGGGCAGTCATCCCGGAGGTATTGATCCAAGCCTGCGCCACCACGCCTTGGCGCATCGCCTTGCGCGAAGAGATGGCCTCCCCGGAGCCAATGAGAACGTCGTTTTCGACTGCACGCAGACCGAGCGCTTCGGGCTGCGTGGCCCCGGTACGCTGGACTGGCTCGGTGAGGCAGGTCTATCTGCGCCCAAGGCGGTGAACACCGCCCTTACCTTGCCTTGCGGCACATCAGTGCTGCGACTTGGCCAGCAGGAGGTGCTGCTGGCCGCACCTCCCGGCGGCAGCAGTGCGCGGCTGCGCGAGCTGCGCAAGGCGTGGCGCGACAGTCAGCTTCCCTCCAAGGGCTACGACGCCTATCGCGACGAGGGTTGGGCATGGTTCGTGATATCGGGTCCCGCGGCGCCCGCTCTGATGCGACGGATTTCGATGGCCGATCTGAGACCGGAAAGCCTGAAGTCCGGTGATCTCGCCCAGACCCGCGCCTTGCATCTGGATGCGGTGGTGGTCCGCCTCGACCGTTTCGGCGCGATGTCCTACGACATCTTCATCGACATCGCCTCGGCGGCGTTTGCGCTGGATGTCCTGACCGAGACCGCGGCGGGAACGAATGCCGGCTTTCAATTCGCGGCTCTTTACCCTGCTGAATAGTTCGGCCTCGCCTGGATCCTGCGCGGTCATTTCCGCTCATGCGCGATACCGGTCGACGAGAGCCACCAGACGCTCGCAGGCGGCAACGGCGGCGGCGTGGTCCTGCGAAAAGTTCAGCCGCACGCTGTTTTCGGAGAACGGACTGAACTCCGTTCCCGGTGTCACGATGACGCCTGCCTGCAGCCGCAGGATGCGGACAAAATCACCACCTGTCACGGACAGGGGAGGCAGGGCCGGAAAAATGTAGCTGCCGGCTTCGGTCGTGCGGACCTGAATGCCTGAAGTCGCGCGGAAAACCTTCAACAAATCATCGCGGATAGCCTGGTGCTGGCGAATGCGCTGCTCCATCCAGCCGGCCGGTTCGTCGAACCATGTGCGCAAAACGGCCTGGCTATAACCGCCGGCGCGGAGCGAGACGATTGCCTGCAGCTTCTCCATCCGGGCAATGATTTCTCTCGATCCGAAGGCCACCCCAAGCCGATAGCCGCTGAGCGATTCCGTCTTCGACGGTCCCATGATGGTGACGATTTTTTCCGCATCCAATTTCTGCGCGCGCAAATGGGTGTAATCCACGCCTGGATACAGGAGGCGGGCGTAAAGCTGGTCGACGATGACGGTGGCGTTGTACCGGCTTGCCAGAGCGGCAATCGTCTCGATCTCTGCGCGGGAGTATACGACGCCTGCCGGGTTGTTGGGGTTCGAGAACAGGAAGATTTTCGCACCCGCTTTGAACGCATCTTCCAGCTGGCCGAGGTCGAGGCCCGAGCGGCCTTCGGCCGTCGCATAGTCCATGCGCACGGGCAGCATTTCGCCTTCGCAGAACTCCACCAGTTTGCGGTTGGCAAAATAATCGGGCTGGACGATCGCCACCTTATCGCCCCGCGACACGGTCGAGGCGACGGCCAGGAACAGCGCGCCCTGGGTGCCCGGCGTGATGATCAGGCCGTCGCGGGCATCGACAGGCGCTCCGGTGAAACCTGCGAGCCGCCCGGCGAGTTCCTCGCGGATGCCGAGATCGCCGCGATATTCGGTATAGGCCTGCTTGCCGCCCGCTTCGACGCCGGCTGAAAAGACCTCGAACGAGCCGGGCGTCGGGGTGAACGCGTCGACGTCACCATGCGAAAAGTCCACCGGCCGTCCGATGATCGCGTCGCCGCGCAACATCGTGTCGATGCCGCCGGCCAGCTGGCGGACCTCCTGTCCGGGTGCGGCATCGGTGCCGAGGCCGCTGAATTTGCTCTGGATCGTCATCGGAAATTCCTGATTGAAGGCGCCGCCGCTGCTGGAATGCGACGCTCAGTAGCAGTGCGCGCGAAGAAACAAAATTTGGAAGATGAAAAAAGTGACTATGGCCCTTGGATTTCTGCAGAGCTTGCTCACCGTCTTGATTCGATCGCGAAGGCATATCGGCTGTGCTCCGACAGCCTTGGTTCGATGACGGACATCGGCCTCTGCCCTGCCTGAAAGCTTGCCGGCGCAACACGGCGGCCGAAGAACGGTTCGCATTCGGCGTTAAAAAAGCGATGCGGGATTGCGCCGCAAATGCTCTTGTTGTACGAACGTTCAACAAGAGCATTTGCGGGTACCTGCCGTGGTACGAACCGAGTTTCCCTTTGCCGTCGAAACCGTCGATCCGCTTTGGATCGCGCTGGCCGACGGCACCCGCATTGCCGCGACGTTGTGGCGGCCGCGCACCGTTGACAAGGTGCCGGTCGTCGTCGAGATGGTGCCTTATCGCCGCCGTGACGGCACCGTGGCGCGCGACATCGACATCCACCCCTGGCTCGCCGGTCATGGCATTGCCTGCGCCCGCATCGATATCAGGGGCTCGGGCGATTCCGACGGCGATCTCGCCGACGAATATCTGCCGCGCGAACAGGAGGACGCCTGCGAGATCATCGCCCATCTGGCGGCTCAGCCCTGGTGCAACGGCAATGTCGGCATGACCGGCATTTCCTGGGGCGGCTTCAATGCGCTGCAGGTCGCCGCGCGCCGGCCGCCGGCCCTGAAGGCCATCATCACCAACTGCGCCACCGACGACCGCTACGCCGACGACATCCACTATATGGGCGGAGCGCTGCTGACCGAGCAGGAGATGTGGTCGAACTTCATGCTGGTGAAGAAGGCGATGGCGCCCGACCCGCAAATCGTCGGCGACGCCTGGCACGCCATGTGGGAAAGTCGCCTTGCCGCGACAAGCTCTCTGTCGGAAGTCTGGCTCGCCCACCAGCGCCGCGACGATTACTGGCGGCAGGGTTCTGTCTGCGAAGATTTTTCCGGGATCGAATGCGCTGTGATGGCCGTCTGCGGCTGGGAGGACAGTTACTCGAATTTTGTCCCCCGCCTGCTCGAACATCTGCCGGGGCCGAAACTCGGCATCGTCGGGCCGTGGTCGCACGCCTATCCCTGCCGTGGCGCGCCGGGGCCGCTGATCGGCTATCTGCAGGAGGCGCTGCGCTGGTGGCGTCACTGGCTCTGCGGCGAAGACACCGGCATCATGGACGAGCCGCTCTATCGCGTCTGGGTCACCGGCGAGGAACGGCCGCAAGCTTTTTATCTGCCTGATCATGCCGGCAGCTGGGCCGCCGAGGATCAGTGGCCGTCTCCGCGCGTCGAGCGTCGCAGCTTGCATCTGAACGCTGGCGGGCTGAGCCGCGAGCCTGCGCAGGGAGCGACGGTTTCCGTCCGCTCGCCAGCGACCGCCGGACGCGATTGCGGCCGCTGGGGCGGCTATGGCGGCTCCTGTCCGGACATGCCCATCGACCAGCGTCGCGAAGACGGCATGGCGCTGTGCTTCGACACTTCTCCGCTCGACGACGACCTGACCCTGCTCGGCGCGCCGGAGCTCGATCTGCTCGTCACCGTCGATGAACCGCATGTCAATCTCGCCGCCCGGCTCTGCGATGTCTATCCGGACGGCACGTCAGCGCTGATGACCTACGGCGTGCTCAACCTCAGCCATCGCGACAGCCATGAGCATCCGACCCCGTGTCCGGTCGGGACGCCTTTCCGCGTGCGGCTCAAGCTCAACGATTTCGCCCGCATTGTGCCCAAGGGCCATCGCATCCGGCTGGCGCTGGCCAACCAGCATTGGCCGATCCTGTGGCCGCAACCCAAACTGTCGACGCTGTCGGTCGCGACCGGCGACAGCATGGTGATGCTGCCGGTGCGCCCGCCGTCATCGCGCGACCGCGACGTCCGCTTCGAGCCGGCCGAAACCGCGCCGCCGGTTCCGACCACGACGCTGGACGAAGGCTTCGACCGCCGCATCGTCACCGACGATGTCGGCTCGGGCGTGCAGACCATCGCGCTGACATCCAATCATGGACGCCGGCGCTATGACGATCGTGGCATCACCGTCTCGTCGGCCAACAGCGACACGATGAGCATCAGCAGTGACGATCCGCTGTCGGCGAAACTCGTCACCGAATACCGCTGGGCGATTGCCAGCGGCGATGCCGACACAGAGGCGATCGCCGTGACCGAGCTGACAGCGGACGAAACCCATTTCAAGCTGAGCTGGCGGCTCGAGGCGCGAGAACGGGGCACGCTCGTCCACAGCGCCTCGGCAAGCCGGCGCATCAGGCGCGATTTCGCATAGAGCCGGATGATTTCAGGTCTGTTCGACCTGAAATCTGAATCCGGCTCTAAATCAAAGAGATAGAGCATGATGTCGTCCGAAAACCGCTTCACACTTTTCGGCATCATGCTCTAGGGAGAGGGGAGAGGCCATGCTCGCATATGCAGTGAAGCGCGTCGGTCTCGGCCTCCTGATCCTCGTCCTCGTCATGGTTGCAATGTACGCGGCCGTCTTCCTCGTGCCAGGCGATCCGGCCACGGTAGCGCTTGGTCCGCGTGCCACGCCGGAATTGAAGCGGCTGCTGATCGAGCGGATGGGGCTCGACCAGCCGGTCTGGTGGCAGATCATCGAATTCTTCCGCAACGCGCTGACCGGCAATCTCGGCTATGACGTCTGGTCGAACCGGCCTGTCTCCACGCTGGTGCTGGAGGCGCTGCCGAACACGCTCATCCTCGGCATGACGGCGCTGGCCGTCGCGCTCCTCATCGGCGTGCCGCTCGGCTGCCTGTCGGTGATGCGGCGCGGCACGGCGGCCGATGCCGTCATCGGCGTGCTGTCCGTTGGCGTCATTGCCGTGCCGTCCTTCGTCGTCGCCATCTATTCACTGCTGCTGTTTGCCGTGACGCTGCGCTGGCTGCCGGCCATCGGTGCCGGCGAGGCTGGTGATTTCGTCAGCCAGGCCAAGGCGCTTGTCATGCCGGCGGCGGCGATCGCGCTCGGCTGGATCGGCTACATCGCCCGCATGGTGCGCGCCTCGATGATGGAAGTGATGGGCGAACCGCACATCCGCACCGCGCGCTCCTTTGGCCTGCCGGAATGGAAGATCGTCTCCAAATACGCGCTGCGCATCGCCATCATCCCGACCATCTCGCTGGTCGCCGTCGGCCTCGGCAGCATCCTCTCCAGCGCCGTCTTCGTCGAGGCGGTGTTTGCCCGGCCCGGCATCGGCAAGCTGATCACCGACGCCGTCAACACCCGCAACTATCCGGTCGCCATGGGCACGGTGCTGATCATGACCGCCATCTACGTCTCCATCACCATTGCCGCCGATCTGTTGATCGCGCGGCTCGATCCGAGGGTGCGCGATGTCTTCCGTGGCTGATGCCTCGTTGTCCATTCCGGGCCGACAACGATTTCCGCTGCTGCGCGCACTGCTTGCCGATCCGTTCACTTGCGTGGCGCTGGTCCTGGTCACCGGCTTCCTCGTCACCGCCATTTTCGCGCCATGGCTGGCGCCCTATTCGCCGGTCAAGATCGACGTGCTGCACAAGCTGCAGCCGCCATCGGTCGAGCATTGGTTCGGCACCGACCATCTCGGCCGCGATCTCCTGTCGCGGGTCATCTACGGCGCGCGCACCGCGCTCACCATCGCCATGGTGTCGGTGGCCATCGCCGGCGCCATCGGCCTGGTGCTCGGGCTGATCGCCGGCTACGGGCCGCGCTGGCTCGACGCCATACTGGTGCTCAGCTTCGACAGCCTGAACTCGCTGCCGATGATCATGTTCGCGCTCGCCATCATCACCGTGCTCGGCGCCGGCACCGGCACGCTGATCATCGTCATCGCCGCGACCTCGTTTCCGAGCTATGCCAGACTGATCCGGGCACAGACGCTGGCGCTGAAGAACAGCGACTACATCCTCGCCGAGCGGCTGATCGATGCCAGTGCCGCGCGCATCATCCTCATCCACCTCCTGCCCAATGTCGTCGGCCCGCTGATCATCCTTTTGTCGATGGATATTCCGGTCGTCATCATGGTCGAGGCCGGCCTGAGTTTCCTTGGCCTGGGCGTCCGCCCGCCGACGCCGTCCTGGGGCTCGATCCTCTATGACGGCTACACCTCGATCCGCGCCGCGCCCTTCATGGTCATCTTCGGCGGGCTGCCGCTGGTGCTGGCCACGCTTGGCTTCACCTTCCTCGGCGAAGGCCTGCGCGACTATCTCGATCCGCGCCTGCAATTGCGGAGGCCGGCATGACCGGCTCGCTCGCCGCCAGCGATCTCAGCGTCCGCTACGAGACGCCGCATGGCAGCGTGCACGCGCTGCGCCATGTCGACATCGAGGCGCATCCCGGCGAGGTCATCGGCATTGTCGGCGAGAGCGGTTGCGGCAAGTCCACGCTGGTCACCGCGCTCGCCAATCTTCTGCCGGCCAATGCCCGCATCGATGGATCGATCCGCTACAACGGCGTCGACTTGGCAAAGCTCGACGCGCACCATCAGCGGCTGCTGCGCGGCGACGAGATCGCGCTGGTCAGCCAGGATCCGATGACGGCGTTCAACCCGGTGCTGACCATCGGCGACCAGCTCGTCGACTTCCAGCACCACCGCAAGGACCTTGGCCGGGCGCAGAAACGGGCGCGCATTGCCGCCATGCTCGGCCGCGTCGGCATCGCCGACGCCGAACGGCGCATGCGCAGCTTCCCGCATGAACTGTCCGGCGGCATGCGCCAGCGCGTCGCGATCGCGGCTGCCCTGCTGACCGATCCCGGCCTGCTCATCGCCGACGAGCCGACGACGGCGCTCGATGTCACCATGGAGGCGCAGATCATCCATCTGCTGCGCGAACTCCGCCGCGACTATAACGGCATCATCATCGTCGTCTCGCACCATCTCGGCGTCATCGCCGAGCTCTGCGACCGGGTCTATGTCATGTATGCCGGCGAGGTGGTCGAGGGCGGCGAGGTCGACGCCATCTTCCACGATGCCAGGCATCCCTACACGCAAGCGCTGCTCGCCTGCGATCCCGCCCGCTTCCACGAACGGCTGGACCGGTTGCCGACCATTCCGGGCTCACTGCCCAATCTGACCCAGCCGCCATCGGGATGCGTCTACGCCCCGCGCTGTGACCGCGCCTTCGCGCCTTGCGGCTCTATCGCGCCGCCGCTGGTGAAGCTCACCGCGTCTCATGTCGCGCGCTGTCATGCGGTGACGCCATGAGCCCGCTGCTCGCCGTCGAGGATCTGTCCGTGAGCTTCGTGCGCGGCGGCTTGCTCAGCCGTCTGATCAATCCGTTCCCGCTGCCGGGCTTCAACGTCATCGACGGCGTCACGCTGTCG
Source organism: Mesorhizobium huakuii (assembly GCF_014189455.1). Lineage (NCBI taxonomy): Bacteria > Pseudomonadati > Pseudomonadota > Alphaproteobacteria > Hyphomicrobiales > Phyllobacteriaceae > Mesorhizobium > Mesorhizobium huakuii. The sequence continues at coordinate 1,028,353 of NZ_CP050296.1, read as the reverse complement.
CTGATGCCGGGCGAGACGCTCGGGCTGGTCGGCGAATCCGGCTCCGGCAAGACGACGCTGGCGCGCACCATTCTCGGGCTCATCCGGGCCGCCGCCGGCCGCATCGTCTTCGAGGGCAAAGACGTGGCGACGCCGGCCGATTTCCGCGCCATGCGTCGGCGTTCGGCGATGATGTTCCAGGACCCGGTCGCCTCGCTCAGCCCACGCCTGCGCATCGGCACGCTGCTCACCGAACCGCAGATCATCCAGGGTCTGCCGATGCCGGACCGCCGCGCCGCGCGCAAGGCGCTGCTGGCGCTGGTCGGTTTGCCCGCATCCTTCGTCGATCGCTTCCCGCATGAGCTGTCAGGCGGGCAAGCGCCGCGTCGGCGTTGCCCGTGCCCTGGCGATGCAGCCGCATCTGCTGCTCGCCGATGAGCCGACCGCCGGTCTCGATGTGTCGGTGCAGGGCGACGTGCTCAACCTGATCGGCGAGCTCAAGCGCGAACGCGGTTTCGCCGCCATGATCGTCACCCACAATCTGGCGATGATCCGTCACGTCAGCGACCGGCTGGCCATCATGTATCTCGGCCGGTTGGTCGAGACCGGGCCGACGCAGGACGTGTTTTCCGCGCCACTGCATCCCTACACAGCGACCCTGATCCAGTCCGAGCCGATACCCGATCCGCGCCGGCGCAGCCACAACCCTGCCGTCACCGGCGAGATCCCGAGCGTGTTCCGGCGGCCTTCGGGCTGCGAGTTCCACACACGCTGCCCGATCGCGCGCGGGCGCTGCAAGACCGAGGCGCCAGCCTATCGGCCGATGGGCGCCAGCCGCATGGTGCGCTGCCATTTCCCGCTGGAGACAGGCGGGCAAGAACGGGAAGCCTTCTCACGCGCTTCCGCAAACCAAAGGGGAAACTGAGATGACTGAATGGTCCATGGACAGACGTGCATTCCTGAAGGCGGCGGGCGCACTCGGCGCCGGCCTGGCGATGAAGCCGAGCTTTGCCTGGTCGGCGGCCGGCGACATGCTGCGCATCCGCATGGAGGGCGATTTGCAGTGCCTCGATCCGGCCTTCATGAATGGCGGCATCGAGGATGTCATGATGCGCGGCATTTATGTCTCGCTCAACCATTTCGGCGATATCAGGAAAGGCTCGCCCTGGTCGCTGTGGGGCGCGGAAAAGCTTGAGCAGAAAGACCCCAAGACCATCGCCTTCACCCTGATCGACGGGCTGAAATGGTCTGGTGGTTTTGGCGCGGTCACCGCTGACGACGTGAAGTTTTCTTTCGAGCGCATCGCCGACAAGGCTCTCGCATCGCCCTGGGCCTACCAGTTCGAAAAACTCGACCGCGTCGAGGTCGTCGATGCCAGGTCCGGCATCATCCATTTGAAAGAGCCCTATCAGCCGATCTTCGTCACCAGCCTGCCTTACTATGGCGGCCACATCATCAGCCGCGCCGGCACTGAGAAGGCGGGCGGCAAGTTCACCACGCAGCCGCCGGCAACCTGTGGACCCTATCTCTTCTCGGACTGGCAGCAGAAGCAGAAGGTGACGCTGACGGCCAACCCGGACTGGCCAGGACCGAAACCGGATTTTTCGAAGGTCGAGATCTATATCGTCACCGACGATCAAGCGGCCCAGCTCGCCTATGAGGCCGATGCCTTCGACTACACCAAGATCGCGATTTCAGCGACCAAGGCCGTCAAGGAGAAGCCGCCAGCGGACACCACCCTGATCGAGGCGCAATCGACCCGTTATGTCTGGCTGACCATCAACCAGCTGAGCCCGCGGCTCAAGGATTTGAAGGTGCGGCAATCCGTGCAGTACGGCGTCGATGTCGGGCAGATCCTCACCGGCGTCTATGACGATCTCACCAAGCGTTCCACCGGCGTCGTCCAGCCCGGCACCAAATTCGCGCGGGCCGCGAATCTGATCGCGGCGCCCGACTATGAGAAATCCGCCGCGCTGCTCAAAGAGGCCGGCGTCAGCGACCTGTCGCTGACCTTGACGGTGATGAACGATTCCATCCGCACCGCGACCGCGCAGATCATCCAGGCCAGCCTCGAACAGGCCGGCATCAAGGTCGAGATCCAACCCTATGACGAAGCCGCCTTCTGGGGCGTCGGCGATAAGACGCAAGGCGACGGCTACAAGAACATCGACCTGGCGCTGATGGATTTCGCCGGCGGCATCGACCCGTCGGAAAACCTGGTCTGGTTCAGACCCGATCAGATCGGCGCCTACAACTGGTCCGGCTTCGACAGCGCCGAATTCGAGACCAGCTATCAGCAACTGGTGGCGGAAAGCGACGAGGCCAGGCGCATCGCACTGTCCAACCGCATGGAGGATCTGATGGAGCAGTCCGGCGGCTTCGTCTTCATCTGCCATCAGCCGCTGGTCGCCATCCACAAGACCGCTTTCGACCCGGTTATCTATCCCGATGGCCATCCCAATCCCGTGCTGTTCAAGAAGAAGGCGTGAACGCGCTTTCATGGACAGGAAGTGCATAATCGATTAGCTGGGGTCCATGACGGAAACCCAACCAGAAGATGCAAAAAGGAAGCGCGGCGTGAAGAAGGCTCCGCCGCGCTTCAGCCGCGAGCAGGCTGACGTGCGCCGTTCCATGCTGATCGAGGCGGCGACGCGCTGCCTGTCGGTCGGCGGTATCGGCGCCTTCACCATCGACCGTATCTGCAAGGAGGCCGGCGTTTCGCGCGGCCTCATCAACCATCATTTCGAAAGCCTCGACGGGCTGCTGGTCGAGGTCTACAAATCCTCGCTCTACGCCAGCGTCAACAACCAGATCGCCGAAGCCAAGCGCCGCCGCGCCGAGGCATCCGACTGGCCGCCGGAAGCCTCGCTCGCTGCTTTGGTGCATTCCAACTTTTCGCCCGAATATTTCAGCCGCGAGAACCTTTTGATCTGGCTGTCGCTGTGGGGCGAGATCGCCGTCAACCCGCGCCTCAAGGAAGCGCACCGCGAACTCTACGATGCCTACCGGGCGGAACTCGCCGAGGACATCGCCGCGGTCGCCATACCACGCGGCAGGCAAGTCGACGCTCCGTCGCTGGCGCGCAATTTCATCGCTTTGGTCGACGGGCTATGGCTCGAATGGTGCCTCGATGAAAGCGTGGTGACGCCGCAGGCGGCGGAAGCGGCGGGGTTCGAGATGCTGGAAGCGCAGGTGGGGCCGCTGCGGGACGGTTGAATGCGAGGCAGCGCTGCTTCGCACCTTGCCGAGCAAGGCTGCCTCAGCCCTTCTTGCTTCTTGGGCAGCTCCTATGCGGTCATCTGCTTGAGCGCCTTGAGCAGGCGAATATGGGTGTGGGAATGATGGTGCCTGACATGAACGGCCGAATAGATGGGATGTGAAATCTTCGGCGCGTCGGCGACGAACTCCGCCACGCCCTCCTGCCGCAACCTGGTCGCCACCGTCTCGGTGACGAAAGCGGTCCCGCCCCGGCTTCGCAGGAGATAGGCGACAGCGCCGCCATTTCCGATCGAGACCGGGCTGCTTTCAAGCTCCGGCAGCATCTGCCTATGGGCGCGGTTGAAGAAGGCCGAATAGTTGGCCCGGATATAGTCGGTCGGCGTCACCGCGCCGAAGGCAAGGCCGCGTGTCGACACCATGACGAAATTCTCCTCGGCGATCTGCTCGTAATGCATGTCCGGCAGGTGCTGCGGCGAATAGAGCACCGCCAGATCGAGGCTCCCGGTGGTGAGATCGAGGATCATTTGGTTGGAGTAGTCGATCTCGACATAGATCGCCAGTTTGGGCATCGTCGCCCGCACCCATTCCAGCCATCCTTCCAGCACGCGTTCGTAGAGCTCGAACTGGATGCCGATGCGGATCAGCCGGTCGAACTTGCCGACCGCCTGGATTTCGCGTCGGGCGTCGAGCCAGCGCAGCCTGACCGCGCGCGCATGCTCCTCGAACCGCAAGCCGGCGACGGTCGGCTCCGTTCCGCTCTTGCCGCGGATGAAGAGCTGCTTGTCCAGCAGTGACTCGAGCGTGCGGATGCGGCTCGAAACGGTCGACTGGGTGATGCCAAGGCGCTCCGCCGTCCTGTTGAAGTTGCGGGTTTCGATCAGGTCCAGGAATGTGTCCAAGAGTTCGATCTGCATCTCGGCCATCCAGCGCCAGGAATTCCCTGCAATGGCTAACGCTTTTCGGGCCGGTCCGACAACGGGTAATCGGATTCTTCGATTAACATCCCGCCGCCGGCTGCGTTGCCGGGCCTGCCTTGGAAGCGCACGGTTGCCGCAACTCTCATCCGACCCAATGGCAGGCAAGACATCCATGTTCATCGTCGACACCGACGTTCACAATTACTGGTCCAGCGCCGAGGTGCTGCTGCCCTATCTCGAACCCTACTGGCGCGATTTCCTGGTGCGCGGCGAGAAGCCCGGGCCGAGGGGGAGCTTCCCACACGGCCACCGTCCATGGCTGCATCCCGAGGGGTTCTCGCGGCACGACATCCGGCCGGAGACCGAGGACGACAATTACCTGATCATGAAGGAGAAGCACCTCGATCTCTATGACATCGATGTGGCGATCCTCACCGCCGATGAGCCTTTGGAAGCCTCGACCCTGGCCAACTATCACTATGCCAACGCACTGGTGAAAGCCTACAATGATTACATGATCGACTGGTGGCTGCCCAAGGACAGCCGCTTCAAGGGATCGATCATCATTTCGCCGACCGACCCGCATGGCGCCGCGGCCGAGATCCGGCGTCTCGGCGGCCACAAGGACATCGTCCAGGTCCTGGCCAGCCACGGCTCACAGCGCCCCTATGGCGATCCGTTCTACCATCCGATCTACGAAGCCTGCGCCGAGGTCGGGCTGCCCTTCGCCATCCATTTCGGCGGCCAGGGCGGCGTCAACCACAACGCCATCGCCAGCGGCCCGACGACCTATTACTGGGAAACGCACGCTTTGCTCGCCCAGCCGGCGATGACCCATGTGGTCAGCATGATCTCCAACGGCGTGTTCGAGAAATATCCCGACCTCTATTTCGTCGTCATCGAGTGCGGCGTGTCGTGGGTGCCTTCGCTGATGTGGCGGCTCGATGCCAATTTCAAGGCGCTGCGCAAGGAGACGCCGTGGCTGAAGATGCTGCCGTCGGAATATTGCCGCCGCAACATCCGCTTCAGCACCCAGCCGTTGGAGCAGCCCCAGAACGTGAGGCATCTGTGGGAGACGCTGGAGCACATGGACGGCCAGAACACGCTGCTGTTCGCCTCCGACTATCCGCACTGGGACTTTGACGCGCCGACCAACCTGCACATCCCACCGGCCTGGCGCGACAAGGTGATGGGGCTGAATGCGCTGGAGGTCTACAAGCGCATCGAGGCTCCGGCCGCCGCCGCGAGGGTCGCCTGATGAGCGCCGCCGCAACCGGCTCCGGCGCTGACCTTTGCCTGCAAGGCCGCCGAGGTCGCTGTCGGCAAGCCGAGGATCGTCACCATCGGTCGCATCCGCGTCGGCATATTCCAGCTCGAGGATGGCTATGCCGCGCTGCTCAACATCTGCCCGCACCGGGCAGGCCAGCTCTGCGAGGGGCCGGTCTCCGGCACCACCAGGCAAACGGACAAGGCGGAATTCGTCTATGAGCGCGCCGGAGAGCTCATTCGCTGCGCCTGGCACGGATGGGAGTTCGACATCCGCTCCGGCAAATGCCTTGTCGACGAGAAGCTCAGGGCGCGCACCTTTCCCGTTCATGTCGACGGCGACGACATCTATCTCGAAATGCGCCGCTGACCGCTGCGTGCCGCAAATTTTGGAGTTTCGACAATGGAGACCGTGAAGTTCACCCAGATGAGGGATGGCGACCGCGAGGACTATGCCTTCCTGACCGAGCATGAGACCGAATACGCCGCCGGCACGGCCGACCGGCTGCTGGCGGCGATGGTCGAACTCGACAAATCGCTGTCGGGCTACAAGGTGACGCGGCTCGGCCATTCGCTGCAGGCCGCCACGCGCGCCTGGAATGCCGGTGCGGATATCGACTGGGTGGTGTCGGCGTTGCTGCATGACATCGGCGACATCTACGCGCCCTACAATCACGACGAATACGCAGCCGCCATCTTGCGTCCCTTCGTGCGCGAGCAATGCGCCTGGGTGGTGGAAAAGCATGGCGATTTCCAGCTGATCTACTATGGCGAGCATGTCGGTGCGAACCCGCACAAGCGGGACGCCTTCAGGAACAGCGCCTATTTCGACGACTGCGCCGAGTTCTGCGAGAAATGGGACCAGTCGAGCTTCGATCCGGACTATCCGACCAGGCCGCTGGATTTCTTCGCGCCGCTGGTGCGGGAAGTGTTCGCCCGCAAGAGCTATGATCCCGCCATCGTCAGGCCCGGAATGCGCATTGCGATGTCGGATGACGCGGCGGCCGCCGAGCGATCAGGCACATAGCGCCTGGCGACGAGGCCAGGACATTTTTCCAGGGGCCCGCCCCGGCCTGTCCTGCTCGATTTCTCCTCGACGGTTGCCCCTCAATTCAGCGGGCAACCACCTTCGCGCTTGCGACGCTCCATATAGTCGCGCAGCGCCTCGTCTATGCCGGGATCGATCGGCGGCTGTTCGTATTCGGCGACCATGCGCTTCCACACGACATTGGCGCGCTCGCGCGCCGTGACCTGGCCGCGTTCGATCCAGGTGTCGTAATTGTCCCAATTGGACACCAGCGGCGAATAGAAGGCGCGCTCGTAGCGCTGCATGGTGTGCGCGGCGCCGAAGAAATGCCCGGCCGGTCCGACCTCGCGCACCGCTTCCAATGCCAGCGTGTCGATGTCGACCACGGGCGGGTCGAAATAGGCCGACATCATCTGCAGCATCTCGGCGTCGATGACCAGTTTCTCGAATGATGCGGTGAGCCCACCGCCGAGCCAGCCGGCGGCGTGCAGCACCAGGTTGGCGCCGCCCATCAGACAGCCCCACAGCGACATGGCGCTCTCATAGGCGGCCTGCGCGTCGACCGAATTGGCGGCGGTGACGTTGCTGGAACGGAACGGCACGCCGATCAGCCGGCAGAGCTGGCCGGTGATCTGCGCGGCCTGCGTGTATTCGGGCGTGCCGAAGGCCGGCGCGCCGGTCTTCATGTCGACATTGGAGGTGAAGCCGCCATACATCACCGGCACGCCGGGACGCACGATCTGCGTCAGCACGATGCCGGCCAGCGCCTCGGCGTGCTGCTGCGACAGCGCGCCGGCAAGCGTCACCGGGCTCATCGCGCCAGCCAGCGTGAACGGCGTGATGACATTGACCTGGCCATGCTCGGCCAGCGCGATCAGCCCTTCAGCCATCGGCTCATCGAGCTGCAGCGGCGAATTGGTGTTGATGATGCCGGTGAAGACAGGCATCTCCCGGGCAAGGTTTTCGCGCGTCGTGCCGAGCGAAATCGCAACCATCTCCAGCGCGTCGATGGCGCGGCCCTGACCGAGGGTTTGCGGCTGCCAGTTCTTGTCGAGCAAAGTGATCTCGGCATAGTAGAGGTCGAGATGGCGGGTGTTCTGGTGCAGGTCGAGCGGCTCGAACGGGCCGCCGCCTTCCTGATGCAGCACGTTGAACGACTGGATGAGTTTCAGATAGTCGCACATCTCGGCATAGGTCCCGGGACGGCGGCCGCGATCATTGTCCATGACATAGGCCGGCCCACCGACCGATGACAGGATGCAGTGCCGCCCGCCGACCTTGACGTTCTTGGCCGGGTTGCGGGCGCGCAGCTCGAAGGATGATGGCGCCATGGCGACGCGCTCCATGACCATGGCGCGGTCGAAGCGCACGCGCATCTCGCCTTCGTCGACATCGCAGCCGGCGGCGCGATAGAGCTGGCGCGCCCGCGGCTGCAGCACGCGCATGCCGATTTCCTCGAGGATGGTCAGGCCCATTTCGTGGATCGTCTGGACCTGGTCGGCCGACAGGATCTCGATCGGCTGATAGGGCCGCGTCAGCTGCTTCCATGGCCGCTGCTCGATGCCGCCGATCTCGCGCTGCGGGCGGCCGGGTCTGCGACGTGCGGCAGTGCGTTCCATGGCTTCCACTCCTTGTTTGACGCAATTCCGAACGGAAAACCGCTTCACACTTTTCCTGGAATTGCTCCTATTCAGCAGCCGTTTGCATGTCGAAATCCACCACCGCGTCGACGATCGGCGTGTCGCGGCGGAAGGGCTGCCAGCGAACTTTCGTGCCGATTTCGCGCGCGAGCTTGTGGCCGCTGTGCACGGCGTGGGCGATGGCGCCTGGGGCCAGCGTGTCGCCGATGCGGTCGACGCTGCGGATGCCGGCGGTCGCAAGATCGTTGGCGCGTTCCATCAGCGCCTCGAACAGCTCGTTGCGCGGCAAGCGCAGCCCGACGATCAGCACCGATCGGCAGGCAATGCGGCTCTCCTCGCCGGTGAACAGATGCGCCAGTGTTGCCGTCTCGCCGTCGAAGGCTTTCAGGAGATGCAGCGTCGTCACCGACACTTTGCGGCGCGCCAGCGCGCGATGCACCAGCGGCAGCTCGTTGGTCATGATCGTCCATGCCGACGCCTGGCCGGCGGGGGTGACGTAACGGACCGGAATGCCCTGTGCGGCGAGATGTTCGGTGAGGACGCCGCCCATGTAATAATTGTCGAAATCGAAGACCAAGGTCGGTCCTTGCGGGACCCGGCCGGCGGCAATGTCGTCGGGGGTGAACACGCCGGGATGGTCGAGCCGGCCGACCGGAATCTCGAGCGAGGAATAGAGCATGTTGGTCCAGCGCGCGCCGGTCGCCAGCACCACGCGATCGGGCGCGAGATCGATGATCTCGTCCACGCCCAGCGCACTCTCAGGATAGAGCGAGACATTGCTCATCTCGCCGAGACGCCCGAGCCTGTAATCGACGACGCGGTTCCAGGCCGACAGGCCGGGCAGCGTCTTCTCGAAGGTCAGCCGGCCGCCGAAGCTGCGGCTGGCGTCGGCAAGCGTCACCTCATGGCCGCGACGGCCAAGGGTGAGCGCGCATTCGAGCCCGGCCGGTCCGCCGCCGACGATCAGGATGCGTTCCGGTCTGTCGGCGCGCTCGACACGCTCGGGATGCCAGCCGCGCCGCCATTCCTCGCCGGCGGTCGGGTTCTGCGTGCAGCGCACCGGCACGCCGTCATGCCAGCTCGAAATGCAGATGTTGCAGCCGATGCATTCGCGGATCTCGGCCTCGCGGCCCTCGCGGATCTTGGCCGGCAGGAAGGGGTCGGCGATCGAGGGCCGCGCGCCGCCGATGAAGTCGAGCACGCCGCGCTTGATCTGCGACACCATGGTGTCGGGCGAGGTGAAGCGGCCGACGCCGACCACCGGCTTCTTGGTCAGCGATTTGACAAAATCGATCACCGGTTCGTGGCTGCCTTCGCCGGTGAAGCGCGACGCCGAACAGTCCGTCGGGCTGGAATCCATCTTGACGTCGAACAGGTCGGGCAGGTCGGCCAAGAGTTCGATCAGCTCGTGCGCTTCGGAAGGCTGGTTGCGGCCGGGCCGGCCGCGCAGTTCCTCGAGGCTGACGCGCAGCGCGACGCCGCAATCCTTGCCGACGGCCTCCTTGGTAACCTCGATCATCTCGCGCACGAAGCGCACCCGGTTTTCGATGGATCCGCCATATTCATCGCTGCGGTGATTGTATTCGGGCAGCAGGAACTCGTAGCCGAGATAGCCCATGCCGGCATAGACATAGACAACGTCGAAGCCGGCCGTGCGCGCCTTGCGCGCCGCCTCGGCCTGGCAGCGCAGCACCTCGCGTATGTCGGCCTTGTCCATCGTCTTCGGCCGCATATTGCCCATGAAGCCGACATGCGTGGCCATCCATGGAATTCCCGACGGCGACAGCGGCGGCAGCCGGCTCGCCCGGTTCATCACGGATGCGCCGCCATGCCACAGTTCCACGCCGGCAAGCGAGCCATGACGATGCACGGCCTCCGTCATCAGCGCATGGGCGCGGATATCGTTGTCGTCCCACAGCGTGGCGAAAGGCAGCGGTGAGTCGTCGGAGCTCGGGTCGATCGAACAGGCGCCGGTGCAGATCACGCCCCACCCGCCCTCGGCCTTGGCTTCGCGAAAGGCCGCACGCACACGCGGAAGCGCGTTGGTCATGCCGCTGGCATGCGGCACCTGGTAGAAGCGGTTCGGCGCGGTGACCGGACCGATGCGCATCGGATCGAACAGGATTTCGTAGCGGGGATTGCAGGTCATCGGGGCTTCGCGAATATGCTTGTTGAACGATCGTACAACAAGCATATTCGCAGACATTGCAGAACGCAATGGCCCAAAGCGTTGGCGTGGTTCAGGCGGCGCGCGCACTGCACAGTCCGATTAGCTTTCCTTGTTTGAGGTCGTCGTTGGCAGGAGTAATAGTCGCCACGGAATTCGTGAGGAGGACGCGATGACGCTGAATTTCGACCCGAGGGCGAAGGCCATGACGCTTTACCACGGCGAATTCCGGCCGATGTTCATCGGCGGCAAGTGGGTCGCGGCGCAGTCCGGTGAGGTGATGCAGGCGCTCAACCCGGCGACGGGCGAGGTGCTGGCGACAGTGCCGCGCGGGGGTGCCGCCGATGTTGATGCTGCGGTGACAGCCGCGCGCGCGGCTTTCGAAGGCCCATGGTCGAAATTCTCGCCCTATGAGCGGCAATGCGTGCTGTTGCGCATCGCCGATCTGTTCGAGACTCATTGGGAAGAGCTCAGCGTTTCCGACACGCTCGACATGGGTCTGCCGATCACCCGCACGCTGGCCAACCGGCGCCGTGTTATCGGCATGCTGCGCTTCTATGGCGGCATGGCGACGGCGCTGCATGGCGAGGCGATCGACAATTCCATTCCGGGCGAGATCGTCTCCTTCACAAGGCGCGAGCCGGTCGGTGTCGTCGGCGCGATCATTCCCTGGAACGCGCCGACCGCCGCCTCGATCTGGAAGGTCGCGCCGGCGCTCGCCACCGGCTGCACCATCGTGCTGAAGCCTTCCGAGGATGCATCGCTGACGCCGCTTTTGATCGCGCGGCTGATGCAGGAGGCCGGCGTGCCCGATGGCGTCGTCAACATCGTCACCGGCACGGGAGCCGAGGCCGGCGCGCGGCTCGCCGAACATCCCGACGTCAACAAGATCGTCTTCACCGGTTCGACGCTGACTGGGCAAGCGATCGCGCGGGCTGGCGTGGCCAACCTCAAGCGCGTTTCGCTGGAGCTTGGCGGCAAGTCGCCGATCATCGTCTGTCGCGATGCCGACATCGACAAGGCGGTGCCGGTCGCGGCGATGGCGGTGTTCGTGCATTCGGGCCAGATCTGCATTGCCGGCTCGCGCCTGTTCGTGGCGCGCGAAATCCATGACGAATTCGTGCGCCGCGTCGCAGACTTCGCCGGCAAATTGCGCATCGGCCACGGCATCGAGGCGGAGACGGAAATCGGGCCGCTGATCAATGCCAGGCAGGCCGGCAAGGTGGAGGGCTACATCAAGGCCGGCAGCGAGGAGGGCGCGGAACTGGTCGCCGGCGGCTCGCGGCTGACGGGTGCGCTCTATGATGGCGGCAATTTCATCGCGCCGACCGTCTTCGGTGCCGTGTCGGACAAGATGACGATCGCGCGCGAGGAGATTTTCGGGCCGGTCATTTCCGCCATGCCTTTCGACACGCTGGATGAAGCGGTGGCGCGCGCCAATGCGACGCCCTATGGGCTGGCCGCCGGCATCTTCACCACCCATCTCGGCACCGCGCACAAGCTCGCGCGCCGCATCAAGGCCGGCTCGGTCTGGGTCAACATGTACCATGCCATCGACCCCGCCGTGCCGTTCGGCGGCATGAAGATGTCCGGCTATGGCCGCGAAGGCGGCATCGAACATCTGCATGAGTATCTCGAGACCAAGTCGGTCTGGATCCAGACCGACTGAGGGGTATGCCGATATTCAGGTGAGGCATGCAAATCGCGGGGCAGGCGAACCCTTGCCAGGGAACCTTTGTTCGGCTGGTGATTTTGCCTATATAGGAAGTGTGAACGGCCAGGAGGGTGTTGCCGATGACGACGAAACGCTTTGCGATCTGCGCTCTTGCCCTGGCGACGGCCTGCGGCATGACCGCGCCGGCATCCGCCGGGGCCAAGCACCGCCACCATCACCGGCACCACACTCAGAACCACTACTACAATCAGGCCGAGCCGGAACGCTATGTTCCCGCCGATGACGATCTCATCGGCTTCCTGTTCGGCGGCCCGCGCTATTATGACCAGCAGCTGTTCACCACCGCCGCCGGCGCCTGCTCCTACAATCGGGTGGGGCCGGACGCGAATGCGATAAACAAGATCAACGACCACCATTGCGGGAAATAGGAAGCGGGCCGCTCGAGGGCAGGGTCCGGCGTGGGCAATTGTCCATGAGGCCAGCGAATCATGGAAAGGCTGGAACCGACAGAGCGGCCTCAACGGAGTGCCGTTGGATCCGCCAGTTCGGCACGAATCTCTGCGCCATGTTCGTCGCGTGCCGGACCTTTCGCCGGCGTCTTTTGCGCCCATACGGAAAAACGCGGAGCGGCGGCGGCTTGCAAAATGCCGTCCATCGTCAGCCACGAGCCGCGCGCGGCCATGTGCGGATGCCGTGCTGCCTCTTGCGGGCTGAGCACAGGGGCGACGCAGGCGTCCGATCCTTCGAACAGCCTGGCCCATTCGTCGCGCGGTCTTTCGGCAAAGATCGCCGCCAGCCGATTGCCGAGCTCCGGCCAGAGATCGCGGTCGAATTGCCTGGCGAATTGCGGATCGCCGGTGAGATCAAGCATGGCGAGGAACAGCGCATAGAATTTCGGCTCGACGCACTGGACGCTGATGAAGCCGCCATCGGATGTGCGGTAGACGCGGCACCAATGCGGCCCGTCGAGAAGGCTTTGGCCGCGTTCGGCGACGAGCGCGCCGGACTGGCCGATCGCCATCAGCAGGTTCATCATGTGGGCCGAGCCATCGACGATTGCCGCGTCGACCACGGTGCCTTCACCGCCGGCGCGCGCGTTCATGATGCCGGCGAGCATACCGATCACCAGATAGAGCGCGCCGCCGCCTATATCGCCGACCAGCGTCGGCGGCGCCATGGGCGGCTCGCCCGGCAAGGAGGCGTACCAGAGCGCGCCCGACACGCCGATATAGTTCATGTCGTGGCCGGCGGTGTGGGCCAGCGGTCCATCCTGGCCCCAGCCGGTCATGCGGCCATAGACCAGCTTTGGATTGACCGCCAGGCAGGCATCCGGGCCGAGGCCGAGACGCTCCATGACGCCGGGCCGGAATCCCTCGATCAGCCCATCGGCGGTGGCGATGAGGCGCATCACCAGGGCGACATCCTCGGCATCCCCGAGGTCGAGCGCGATGGAGCGTTTGCCGCGATCGAGCAGCGCGCGTTCGGGCAGGCCCGGCATGGGCGCCTGCTTGCGGTGCACGACGATGACATCGGCGCCGAGATCAGCGAGCAGCATGCCGGCGAAGGGTGCCGGCCCGAGTGCCTCGATCTCGACGATTCGCGTCCCCTTCAGCATTCCACCCTCCACGGCGTTCAACCCCAGAGTATGGCGCGAGGTGACGGTGTGTAACCCCGCTGTTTTGGCATTGAAGCACGTGCCGCCCGCATATACTTCAGGGCCATGAAAAAAATCGGTTTCTTGTCATTCGGGCACTGGACGCCCTCGTCGCAATCGCAAGTGCGTTCGGCTTCCGACGCGCTGCTGCAGTCCATCGATCTCGCTGTCGCGGCCGAGCAGCTTGGTGCGGACGCCGCCTATTTCCGTGTGCATCATTTTGCCCGCCAGCTCGCTTCGCCATTCCCGCTGCTGGCGGCGGTGGGCGCGAAGACCAGCCGCATCGAGATCGGCACCGCGGTCATCGACATGCGCTATGAGAATCCGCTCTACATGGCCGAGGATGCGGGTGCCGCCGACATCATCGCCGGCGGCCGGCTGCAGCTCGGCATCAGCCGTGGCTCGCCCGAGCAGGTCATCGATGGCTGGCGCTATTTCGGCTACCAGCCGCAGGAAGGCAAAAGCGACGCCGACATGGCGCGGCATCACGCCGAGGTTTTCCTCGACACGCTGCGCGGGGTCGGCTTCGCCCAGCCCAACCCACGGCCTATGTTCCCCAACCCGCCCGGCCTGCTCAGGCTCGAGCCGCATTCGGAGGGCCTGCGCGAGCGCATCTGGTGGGGCGCTGCCACCAACGCCACTTCGGAGTGGGCGGCCAAGCTCGGCATGAATCTGCAGAGCTCGACGCTCAAATTCGACGAGAGCGGCAAGCCGTTCCACATCCAGCAGGCCGAACAGATCCGGATCTATCGCGAGGCCTGGAAAGCGGCCGGCCACGAGCGCGAGCCGCGCGTTTCGGTCAGCCGCAGCATCTTCGCCCTGGTCGACGACCGCGACCGCGCCTATTTCGGCCGTGGCAATGAGAGCCGCGACCAGATCGGCTTCATCGAGGAGAACACAAGGGCAATCTTCGGCCGCAGCTATGCCGCCGAGCCGGATGTGCTGATCAAGGAATTGGCGCAGGACGAGGCGATCGCCGAGGCCGACACGCTGCTGCTCACCGTGCCCAACCAGCTCGGCGTCGACTACAACGCCCATGTCCTCGAGGCGATCCTGACCCATGTCGCGCCGGCGCTGGGCTGGCGCTGACCGCCGCGCCGTGTAACCATCGATCGCGGCGGGCGATTCAGGAGGTTCACGGCATGGCGAAGAAGGCCCTGATTGCCTGGGGCGGCTGGGAAGGCCACACGCCCGAGCGCAGCGCCAACATCATCCGCGCGCTGCTTCAGCGCAACGGGTTTGATGTCACGCTGGGCCAAGGCACGGCGCTGTTCGCCGATCCGGAGCTGTCGTCGTTCGATCTCATCGTGCCTGTCATTACGATGTCCACGATCGAGAAGGCCGAGCTGCAGAACCTGACGCAGGCCGTTCGCGGGGGAAGCGGGCTCGGCGGCTTCCACGGCACGATGGGCGACAGTTTCCGCAACGAGCCCGACTACCAGTTCATGACCGGCGGCCAATGGGTCGCGCATCCCGGCAACATCATCGACTATCGTGTGGTGATCACACAACCGGACGACCCGATCACCAGTGGCATCAGCGATTTCGCCTACCGGTCGGAGCAGTATTATATGCATGTCGACCCGAGCAACGAGGTGCTGGCGACAACGACTTTCAGCGACGCGCATTTCCCAGGCATTGATGGTGTCGTTATGCCGGTGGTGTGGAAGCGCCGGTATGGCGCGGGGAAGGTGTTTTACAGTTCGCTTGGGCACACGGCGGATGAGTTCGCGGTGCCTGAGATGGCGCTGATTGTCGAGCGCGGTTTGCTCTGGGCGGCGCGGGGGTAGCGGCGATGTTGGCGCTCTACGGCGCCCCCTCTGTCCTACCGGACATCTCCCCCACGAGGGGGAGATCGGCTGTCATCACGGCCTTCGCGAATTTTCAAAGTTGCAGGAAAAGGCGAGGCGCCAAAGCTGCTAATCTCCCCCTCGTGGGGGGAGATGTCCGGCAGGACAGAGGGGGCGTGACGGAACTCGACGGTGGGTGTTGGCTTTTCCGCTCCGCTCACCCAATCCCACCCGTAACCACATAGGCGCCGGCACTACGCCCATCCTCCAGCCGCACCACCGCCGTCACGATCGAGCCATAAGAGCCGCGCCAGACGCTGTGGAACCGCTTATGCTCGGCGGTCGGCACGAGTGCACGCCCGCTGAAGCGGCCGCCGCTGCGGTGCATCGCGACGGGCTCTCCGTTGACATGCAGTGCGATGCTGGCGTTCTCCGCCTCGGCTGGCAGGTCGAGTGTGATCGCGATCTCGTCCCAGTCGCCCGAAGCCCGCGTCTCAGTGGCGAGCGCGATGGCAAATGGCGGCGCCGCGCTGCCACCAGCCTTGGCGCTCCGCCCTGAAAAAACATCGTCCGCCAACTCAGGCGTGCGCGCCGGCCGCGTACGGCGTTGTGTCGATTGTTCGAAATCGCCGGCCATGCGCAGCAGGCTTTCGTCGTCATAGGCCTTGCCGGCGAAGGTCAGGCCGACCGGCATGCCGATATCGGCCATCGTGCCCATCGGCACGGTCACGGTCGGGATGCCGAAATGGCGCCAGACCAGATTGCCGTTGGCGACCCAGGTGCCGTTGCGCCAGGCTAAATCAGCCGAAGCCTCGTTGATGTCGGCGTCCGCCGGGCCGACATCGGCGGCGGCGGGCAGCACCACGGCGTCGATGCCTTGTGCATCGAGCCAGTCCTCGAAATCGATGCGCCTTGTCGCTTCCAACCCCTTCAGGCCCTCTGCAACGGTTGGGATATCCCTGAAGGGTGTGACGCCGGATTTGGCGCGCTCGACATACTCCCCCAGGTCGAAGCCACCTTCGTAGCGATCAGGTAACGTGCCGGGCGGCTGCGGGAAGATTTTCGGGCCATCGACCGAGGCGAGATCGGGGGTGTCAGGGTCGGCATTGGCGTGCAAAAAGTCGTCCCAGCCCCAGATGCAGAGATCCCAGAGTTCGCGGTCGGCGAAATCCGGCGGCACCAGCCCGCGCTCGATCATCGTGCGCGCCCCGGGACGGTCGCGCTCGTAATTGGAGACGACGGGAAAGTCGACCTCCACCACCTCCGCTCCAAGTCGCTTCAGATCGGCTGCCGCTTGCTCCCACAGGGCGAGCACGGAGGCACGGGTTTCGATCGGCCGGTCGGCTCCGCTGTCGCGGCCGATGTACATGCGGGGCACGCCGAGCCGCTTGCCTTTCAGCGAGCCGGCAAGCGTCAGATCGGTATAGCGCCGCGGCCGTACCTCAGAACTCTTCGGCAGGGCGGCCCAAGGCTGCGCGCGCCAGAAATCGCCTCGCGTCTCGGGATCGTCGGCGACGATGACGTCGAGCAGCTCCAGCATGTCGGGCATGGTCCGCGTGTGCGGCACCACGACATCCATGGTCGGCACCAATGGCCAGTTGCCGCGCACCGAGATGACACCACGCGACGGCGTGTAGGCGACCAGCGCGTTGTTGGTGGCCGGCGCACGGCCGGACGACCAGGTCTCCTCGCCGAGCCCGAAGGCGCAGAAGCTGGCCGCCGTCGCGGTGCCCGAGCCGTTGGACGAGCCCGAGGCGAAGGCAGCGGTCAGATAGTCGGCATTGTAGGGGCTTTCGGCGCGGCCATAGACACCGCGCTGCATGCCGCCATTGGCCATGGGCGGCATGTTGGTGAGGCCGATCAGCACCGCGCCGCCGGCCCTGAGCCGGGCGATGGTGAAGGCGTCCTCATTGGCGACGAGATGTTCGAAGGCCGGCGAGCCGGCGGCCACCGTCAGGCCTTTGACCTTGTAGCTGTCCTTGGCGGTGTAGGGGATGCCGTCGAGCGGCCCGAGCAGGGCGCCATTGCGGCGCCGTTGGTCGGAAGCGGCGGCCTCCTCGAACATATCAGGATTGAGCACCGGGACGGCGTTGAGGCTGATGCCATGCCGGTCGAAATGCGCGATGCGCCTGAGATATGCCGCGACCAGTTCGACGCTGGTGACGGTGCCTTCATCGAGCGCACGGCGCAGTTGGTCGATCGTGGCTTCGACGAGATGAAGGCTGGCGTCGGTCATCACTGGTCTCGGGCTGTTGTCGCCCGCAATGGATGAGCGAGGCCGCCGGCTTCGGCAAGAGCCAATCAGCAGTCTTTGTCGGAACGTGTTGTTCCTGCAGACATCTTGCCGGCAGTGCTCAGGACTCTCCGCCGCTCTCTTTCATGCGCTCGATGATCTCGGCCATCAGCGCCAGGTCGCGCCGCGAGTCGGCGAGGTCGGTCAGCGGCTTGGTGCCTTCCGCGATGTGGCGGTGGAAAATCTCCAGCTCGTTGGAGAAGGCGTCACCGTAAAGCGGCCCGAAGCTTTTCGTCACCGGGCCGAGCGGGCCGGCCTCGGTCACCTCAAGCCGGGTCGGCAGGCTGCGGATATAGGGCGTGTCGTAGATGATGCGCACGCGCCTGGTGTTGGAGCGCACCTCGATCATGGCGTCGAACAGGCCGAGATCGTCGACCACCGCGTCATAGAGACAGGCGAAATGGCCATAGTCGAAAGTGACCGACGTGTTGGCGCCGCCATTGGTGCGGTGCGCGGCCACCACGCCTTTCGGTTCGCCGATGAGCCCGCGCATTGCCGAGATGTGGTGCGAGGACAGAGCCGTCAGCCCGCGATAGGCGCGCACCAGGTCGGCGGGGGCATCGGTGCCCACCACTTCGCGGATCAGCGCGTCACGCTCCTTGGCGCCGCGTGCCAGCAGGGCAGGGTCGATGTCCCGGGGATAGAGGATGTTCTGGCTCTTCTTCAGGAAATGCCGGCCTTCCGAGATCAGGTCGAAGATGCGGACATGGGTGATGTCGGCATAGGCGGGCAGTTCGTCCCTGGCCTGGAGATAGGCCGGCGCGTAGCGGCGCATGTAGCCGACGAACAGGGCTTTCTTGTAGGCCGGCATCAGCGCCAGCAATTCGTCGATCTCGCGCACCGTGAGACAGGCGGGCTTTTCCAGCAGGATGTGCTTGTCGGCTTGCATGGCCGCGCGCACGAAGCGGCTGTGGGTGTCGTCGGACGACAGCACGAAGACCACGTCGATATCGGGTGAAGCGATCAGCGCTTCAGCGCTCTCATAGGCTTTCACCCCGGCATATTCCGACGTTATGAGCGTCACTAGGCTTGGCGAGACGTCATGGACTCCCGCTATTTGCCAGCGGTCGCGCTGGTCGGCCAGAACAGGCAGATGGATCGACTGCGCGACTTCTCCAAGACCCACAAGCCCGACACGAAGTGGTGCCACTCTCAAACTCCCTTGATTTCATTTCGGGCCGGCCATGAGGGCCAGACATCAATTTCATGATTGCCCCGGTCACGCCGCGCCGGTGACCAGCGCGACGAGTTCGTTGCCCGTGGTCTCCGACGCGCGCACCGTCGCTGCCATCTTTCCCGCCCGCATCACCCAGATCTGGTCGGACAGGCGCCGCACCTGATCGAAATTGTGGCTGACCAGGATGACCGAGACCGACTGTTCGCGCAGGCGCCGGATCAGCGCCTCGACATTGGCGGTCTCCTGCACGCCGAGCGCTGCCGTCGGTTCGTCCATCACCACCAGCTTGGCGCCGGAGCCGACGGCGCGGCAGATCGAGATCGCCTGCCGCTGGCCGCCTGATAGGCGCCGCACACGCTGGTTGATCGACGGTACGTTGATCGACAGGCGCGACAGCATCGAGCGGGCCTCGCGTTTCATCGCTTTGCGGTCGAGGAAAGCGAAGGGGCCGATGCGGCGCACGAGTTCGCGGTTGAGGAACAGGTTCTGCGCCACCGTCAGCTCGTCGATCAGCGCCAGGTTCTGGTGCACCGTCTCGATGCCGGCCTTGCGCGCGCCGTCCGGATTGGAGAAGGGGTGCTCGCGGCCGTCGAAGACGATCGAGCCGGCATCCGGCACATGCACGCCGACCAGGCAGCGGATCAGCGTCGATTTGCCGGCGCCATTGTCGCCGATGACGGCGGTGACTTCGCCGCGGCGCGCCTGGAAGGCGACATCGGTGAAGGCGCGCACGCCGCCGAAATGCTTGCTCAGGCCGTCGCAAGCGATGATCGCGTCCGAGGCAGGGAAGGGGATGACGGCGCTCATTTCTGGTACCGCATGATCAGTGCCGCCAGCACCACGATGGCGCCCACGGCAAGCGGTTGATAGAAGGCCGACACGCTGAGCAGCGTCAGCCCGTTGACCAGCGCGGTCAGCATCAGCGCGCCGATCGCGGGCCCGAGGATGCTGGCGCGGCCGCCGAACAGGCTGACGCCGCCCAGCACCACCGCCGCCACGGAGTTCAGGAGCAGGCTGGTGTTGATCTGCGGTTCGGCCGAGCCGATGCGCGCCACCAGAAGGATTGCCGCGAGTCCGGCGCAGAACCCCGAAATGGTGTAGGCGGCGATCTTGACGCGGTTGGTGCGGATGCCGAGTGCGCCGGCGCTCTCGACCTGGCCGCCGGTCGCCAGCAGATGCACGCCGAAGCGCGTGTGATAGAGCGCGATATGCGCCACCGCCACCGCTGCAATCGCCACCCAGACTGGATAGCCGAACGGTCCGAAGGAGCCGGAAGCGAGCTTCAACAGGAAGGTCGAGCCGACCATGGTCGGTTCGCCGCCCGACAGGATGAGGCCAAGCCCGGTGATGGCCGACAGCGTGCCGAGCGTCACCACGAAATCGGGGATTTTGCCGACGGTGATGATGAGGCCGTTGAGGAAGCCGATGGCGCTGGTGGCCAGCACCGCCAGCACGCAGGCGATGACGATGCCGTAGCCCGCCGCATTGACGAGGCCGAGGATGATGGCGCCGAGCATGACGGCAGCCGCCAGCGACAGGTCGATGCCTGATGTCGCGACGACGAAGGTCTGGCCGATCGACAGCACAACCAGGATCGCCGATGCCAGCAGCAATGCCTGCAAATTGGCGACGCTGAGAAAGACCGGCTGGGCGATGCCGAAGATGATGACGAGACCGACCAGGCCGACGACGGACGCCCAGTCGGCCCAGAAGGAAGGATCCAGGAGGAGAGCCGACAGGGAGGGGCGGCTCTCCTCCGCCGCGCCCGCCGAATGGGCGACGGGCGCGTTGTCTGTGGAATTGCTCACTTCAACAGCTCACGCAGCGGATCGGGATAGTCGCCGCCGGGGCGCGGGAAGTTCTTCAGCGAGGCCTCGGCATTGGCCTTGTTGATCAGCAGCACGGGCGCGGGCACGTTGGCGGGCAGTTGCTTGCCCTTGACCGCCGCCTGGCAGGCCTCGACGCCCATGGCGCCGACGACATAGGGATACTGGGCGACGGTGGCCGAGAGCTCGCCGGCTGCGATCGACTTCAGCGCATCGACGATGCCGTCGAGGCCGATCACCTTGACGTCCTTGCCCGAGGTCTGCACGGCGCGTTCGACGCCGAGCGCCATAATGTCGTTGGCGGCGAAGAAGCCGGCGAGGTCCGGATGAGCGGCGAGGATGTCGGTGGCTGCCGTCAACGCCTTCTCGCGATCCCAGTCAGCGCTCACCATCACCACCACCTCGAGCTTGCCTTCGACGGCCTGCTTGAAGCCCTTGATGCGGGCATTTGAGCCGACATCGCCGACGATACCGGCAATCAGCGCGACCTTGCCGCCCTTCGGCACCAGCTTCAGCATTTCCTCGCCGGCCAGCGCGCCGGCGGCGACATTGTCGGTGCCGATATAGGTGGAGACGGCAAAGCCGGCGGCCTTGGCCTGTTCGGCGTCGATGGTCGAGTCGATGTTGACGATCGGCTTCTTCTTCTGGGCGACCGGAACCAGCGCCTGGACGAGGTTGGAGACGCTGATCGGGTTGACCAGGTAGCAATCGAAGTCCTGCATGGCCATGGCGGTCAGGCGGTCGGCCTGGCCGGTGGCGTCACCCATATTGGCGGCGGCCTGGACGCTGACATTGACGCCGCTGGCCTTGCCCTGCTCTTCGATGCCTTTCTGCATGGTTTGGAAGAAGGGGTTGTCGAGGCCCTTGACGATGGCCGCGACCTTCGGTGCGTCCTCGGCATAAGACGGCGCCGAGATGATGGCTGCCAGCAGGCCCGCGCCAAGCGTCAGGCCGTTGAAGATACGCATTTTGTTCCTCCGCTTCTTGTTTGTTTGATGTGTCTCATCGGCATGCCCACGGACGCCCGCGGCTGGTGCTGCGAGAGCCATACCGGGATTGGCGACGCCGCGCGGCCTCCGGCCCTGCGAGCGCCGAACGTCTCGCGGACAACGGACCCGGTCGGGACCTTTTCCATGCCAGGCATTTCTCCTCCCAGAGCGCTGACCTAGCCCCATCAGCGTTTGCGCATGTTTTATAAAAAATTGACACGCGTCAAGATTTAAAATGGTGCGAAGCGATTTCCATGGCGCCATGGGCGGTCCTGTCGGGCCGCATGCCGTACGATCCACGGTTCACTGCCGCAAAAAACGTCCACCCTCATGCAACCTCTGATGGGCGCGCGCGTTACAAGGCTCCCGGGGGATGGAGAGGCTTGCATTGGACCGTTTTGAGATTCTGAACGAGCCGACAGGCATGTGCTGCATTTTCGACACATCCACGGAATTGCCGGTAACGGTGCAAGACAAGCCCCTCATCGGGCTCAGTCGGCACGAAGTGCCGCTGGCCCTGCTTGCGGTCATGGAAGCGGACGGCAAGCCGTGGGCGCCGCCGTCACTGTCGTCGCTAAGCAACTGTCGGACAAATAATAGAGATCAGACATGCCAAGACGGCTTGCAAGCCTAGGCTAAAGCTCGCAGAAGTTGCGAAAAAAGCATACCGTTGGAGAAAACTTATATCGTCATCCAGCATGAAGGGGGAATCATGCCTGACCAGAATGCCCAGATCCGAGCAGCCATTGGACGACTGCTTTCCGAGAAAACCGGAGTCGCGGTCATTTCCATGAGAGAGAGTATCACCGAGCTGGTGGCCATAACGGGTGCAGCGCTGACCGTCGAAACCCTGCAGGACATGCTGCTGGAAATGGCCGAAGTGCGCGGCATGATGGTCGTGCTCGACGTTTAGACTCTTTGTTTTGACGCAACTTCTGTGCGAAAGCCGTTTCACACTTTTCCCGGGAAATGGAATGCGCCCTTCGGAGCGGACAGCTTGACTAAGCAGAATTGACTTGGAAGCCGGGCTTTCGAAAGATGGAAGCCATGACTGCACATCGCGCGCACAGCATCGAGTTCAAACGTCAGGTAGTGCAAGAGTTCCTCTCCGGCGAGACGCTTCATGGTCTGGCCAGGCGGCACGAACTAGCGCGTAACCTGATCCGTATCTGGGTCCAGAAATACGAGGCCGGCGCCTTCGACGAGGATGTAGCGGCGGCCGAGACGATGCAGACCTATGAGGCTCGGATCGCCGCGCTGGAGCGGCTGGTAGGCCGGCAAGCCTTGGAAATCGAGTTTCTAAAGGGGGCTCTGAAAAGCGCACCACGTCCCAGAAGCGGGCCTACATCCGTGATCACCGGCCCCGCGGTGTCTCCATCGCTGAAGGATGCCGGCTGATGGGGATCGCGCGATCAACCTACTACGATCAGCCCGAAACCGCCGTGGATGACACAGCGCTCGTCGAGACGATGGGTGAGATCTCCGACAGCTTCGAAGCCTACGGCTATCGCCGCATGCAGGCGGCGCTGCGGCAGAGCGGCATTGTCGTGAACCACAAGAAGATCAGACGATTGATGCGCGAGCATGATCTGCAGCCCAGGATCAGGCGACGCTTCATCGCCACCACGGACAGCAATCATGAATTGCCGATCTTCCCGAACCTGGCGAAGGACGTGACACTCGATGGCCCGAACCGGCTTTGGGTAAGCGACATAACCTACGTGGCGATTGCGGCAGGCTTCGTCTACGTCGCGGTCATCTTGGATGCCTGGTCCCGCAAGGTCGTTGGTTACGCCATCGGCCGTTCGATCGACGCGCGCTTGACCGTTGCAGCATTGAAGGCGGCAATCGAACGGCGAAAGCCGCCGCCGGGCTGCGTCCATCACTCGGATCGAGGGGCGCAATATGCCGCGCTCCTCTATCGCAATCTTCTCGCCGAGCACGATCTTATTGGATCGATGGGTCGGCGCGGCAATCCCTACGATAATGCCAAAGCGGAAAGCTTCATGAAGACGATGAAGGTCGAAGCCATCTATCCGATGGCCTATGAAACCTTCACCGACGTCGCTGAGGACCTTCCCCGCTTCATTGATGAGGTCTACAACACCCGCCGATTGCATTCAGCGCTCGGCTATCTCAGCCCGCAACAGTTCGAAGACCAACACGCCCGGAAGATGGTCAAAACTGCCGCTTGATCCTGTCCGCTCCGAGGGGCGCACTCCAAAAACCGCTCATACTTTCCTGGAATTGCTCTTGCTCTATCTCTTTGTTTTGACGCAATTCCCGAGGGAAAGCGCTATGCGCTTTCCCGGGAGGCAGCCGGTAGCCGTTCAGCCATGGCGAGGGGAAGGCGTTCTACTCTCCCCGCCTGTGCAAGCGTGCCATCGCCGTAGATCATGCGGCCGGCGCGGAAGGTGGCGCGCACGCGGGGCACGGGATGGCGGTCCGCCACGACGAGATCGGCTAGAAGGCCAGGCTCGATGGCGCCGCGATCGGTGAGCCCCAGGGCGTTCGCCGGGTTGGCGCTGGTCAGTGCCGTCGCCGCCGCGAGGCCATCGCCCCGCAGTTCCGCCAGGCCTAGCACGGCAGGCAGGATCGAGGCCGGATGATAGTCGCTGGCCAGCATGTCGAGCAGCCCGGCCTCATAGGCCTGGCGGGCGGAAAGATTGCCGGAATAGGATCCGCCAGGCAGCGCGTTGGGGGCGCCCATGGCGGTGTGCATGCCGAGCCTGCGGGCTTCCTGTGCTGCTTCCAGCGTCACCGGGAATTCCGAGAGCGCGGCACCCAGGCCATGGACCAGTTCCACTTTTTCCAGCGTGTCGTCATCATGCGAGGCGAGCACGACGCCGGCGGCCCGCGCGCGGGCCGACAGGTCCTGCAGCGCATTCAGCACATCACCCTGGCCGTTGCGGCCGGCCATGCGCTTGCCGACGACCTCGGATGCGTCCGCGACGGACATGCCGCGTTCCTTGGCGATGCGGGCGATGTAGAGTTCGACGTCGCGATACTGTCCCTGTCCGGGCGTGTGATCCATCAGCGAGATCAGATGCAGCCTGCCGGCATCCATCAGCTTTTGCAGCCTGGGAATCGCCGGGGTGAACGTCACTTCGAAGCGGGCATGGATGCGATGGTCGACCAGCAATTCGTCCTTCATCCCGGCGATGATGTCGATGATCGCTGATGTGTGATCTTCCGAGCGCAGCACGCCGCTGGTGGCGCTGGCGCCGATGAAGGAGAGCGCGGCGTAGGCGGTGGTGATGCCGCAGGAGGCGAGCTTCTTGTCGAGTTCGGCAATGCCGATCGGCATCGGTACATGCACGCCGATGCGCGGCTCGACTTCCCTCTCCACCATGTCGCCATGCATGTCGATGAAGCCAGGCAGCAACAGGCGGCCGCCACCCTCTATGTCGGCATGCTCGACGGGCTTGTCGCGGATCTCGGCGATCCGGCCGTTTTCGATCCTGACGGCGCCGTTCGGAATGACGCGGTCGCGCAGGACGATTTCGAATTCACTCAGCCACATGTCACGTCTCTTGCAAGGAAGCGGTTTCAGGATGGATTTCGCGGGCGACAAGGTCGGCGACATCGTTGGGTGGTGGAAGACGCCGATCATGGCGACGATGCGCCGGCTTGCCGCCGCCTCGGTCACGATCTCTCCAGGACATGTTTTCTAGTTCACCCGAATGCCGGTTTCCATTTGATTTTTATGACATTTTCATGAAAGTCGGCCTTGCCGGACCGCCTGTCTCAGCCGGTACGGAATCGTTCTGACAGCCATTCGGCGGTTTGCTGGCTGGCCTGTTCGGCGGAAAGCTCAAGGCTCAGCCCCTGCAGCAGGCCGTGCAGGAAGATCCCGGTAAAGCAGTCGCCGGCGCCGATCGTGTCGGGCACGGAGACCTGCTTCAGCGGCGTGACGTGGTTGAGCACCTTGCCGTCATAGAGCGAGATCGGGCGCGTTCCGTCGGTCAGCACCAGCGTCTTCAGGCGAGGGCCGGCGATCACTGCTGCTCGCTCCCAGATCGCTCGCGTGTCCTCGCCGGGAAAATCGGCGCGCGATCCGATGACGATGTCGGCCGGGCGAGGCGAGGCGCTGCGCAGCGGAAACTGCGAAATGACAAGCGGGATCGTCCGCAGCGAGGCAACGAGGCCGGCATCGAGCACCAGGGCGTTGAGGTAGGCGGCGTCGCCGCTGACAGGCTCCGGTGCGGCGAAGGGCGGGCGCATCTGGCCGCCGGGGTTCAAAATGGTGCGCTCGCCATTGGGCTCGAGCAGGATTTCGGTGAACCGCGTTTCGCCGGCCCATAGGGTAACGTAGCCGGTATCGATGCCGCTCGCCTGCAATTTGGCGAGCGCTGCCCGGCCATGGTCGTCATCCATCAGATTGCTGATCAGCCGGACCTGGTTGCCGAGCCTGGCCAACTGGGTGCCTGTGTGGAAGCCGCCGCCGCCGAGCCTGACGCTGCGGCCGGAATAGACGATGCGCGCGCCCGAGGCGAGGGGCGAGGACAACGACCAGACCTGGTCGTAATTGACATGGCCGATAACGATGACTGTGCTCATGATCCCTGCTTTTCGCGTAGCGTATCGACGATGAAGCGCTGCGCGAGCAGGCTTAGCACTATGACCGGCACCAGGGACAGCAGGCTGGCGGCCATCGGAGCGCCAGCGGACGTGTGCAGTTCTCGATCGACAATACGAGCCAGTTGCTCAACATGCCGGCACAGGCTGCGAACGGCAGGGCTTGAACAGCCGCTTTACCCGCCCAAAATAAAATCCGCGCAGCGGTCGGCGATCATAATCACCGGGGCGTTGGTGTTGCCGCTGATCAGGCGCGGCATGATCGAGGCGTCGCAGATGCGCAGGCGCGGTACGCCGCGCACGCGCAGTTGCGGGTCGACCACCGCGTCGTCATCGCTGCCCATCCGGCAGGTGCCGCAGGGGTGATAGACCGTCTTGGCGTGTTCGAGGATGTGGTCTGTAATCGCTTGGTCGGAGAGGTCGGCGTCCGCGCCCGGCGACAGTTCCTCGGCGACCACCGCCCGCAGTGCCGGCTGGCGCAGGATGGTGCGGGCGATCTTCATGCCAGCGAGCAGCAAGGCAAGATCGTCCGGGTCGGAGAGGAAGCCGGTGGTGAAGCGGATCGGGTCCGCCGCATCACGCGAGCGCAGGCTGACCGTACCGCGCGATTTTGGCCGCAGCACACACGGGTTGAGCTCCATGCCGTGGCGCTCGATCGAGCCGTGCTCGGCGCTTTCGATCATCACCGGCAGGACATGGAACTGGATATCGGGCCGGCCATCGCCATCGGTGTCGAAGAAGCCGCCGCTTTCGACGACGTTGGAGGTGAGCAGGCCGGTGCGGAACATCAGATATTGCAAGCCATGGCGCAGCGCCCGCAGGCCGCGATCTTGGCCCAGCAGCGAGATCGGCTGCCGCGTCAGCGCATAGACGGGAGCGGCGACATGGTCCTGCAGGTCGCGGCCGACCGCGGGCATGTCGCGGATGACGGGAATGCCGAGCCCGGTCAGATGCTCGGCCGGGCCGAGGCCCGATAGCATCATCAGCTTGGGCGTCGCCAGCGCGCCTGCCGTGAGAATCACTTCGGCCTTTGCCGTCGCCGCGTGGTTCTGGCCGTCCGCCGTGGTGTAGGCGAGGCCGCTTGCGGCACCGTTTTCCAGCGTCACGCCGGTGACCAGCGCATCGGTGATGACGGTGAGGTTGGCATTGCCGGCCAGCGGCCGCAGGAACACCTTTGCCGCCGACTGTCTTTCCCCATTCGCCGTGGTCGTCTGGTAGAAGCCGACGCCTTCCTGCGCGGCGCCGTTGAAGTCGTCATTGTAGCGATAGCCGGCCTGCTGCGCGGCTTGCACATAGGCCAATGACAGCGGGTGGCGGTGGCGGGGATCGGAGACCGGCAGCGGTCCCTCGGTGCCGTGGCGTTCACCGGCCAGGCGCTCATTGCGCTCCAGCCGCCGGAACACAGGCAGCACCTCGTCCCAGTCCCAGCCGGGGCAGCCGAGGTCGCGCCAGCCATCGTAATCCAGCGGCTGGCCCCTGATGTAGAGCATGGCGTTGATGGAAGAGCCACCGCCCAGCGTGCGGCCTTGCGGCACCGGCAGCCGGCGGCCGCCGACGCTGGGCTCGGGCTCGGATTCGTAGATCCAGCTGCGCGCCGTGCCGATCACCTTGGCGAAGGTGGCGGGCATGTCGATGAGCCTGGTGTTGTCGGCCGGGCCGGCCTCGACGACCAGCACGCGCTTACCGGCATTGACCAGCCGGTTGGCCAGCGTGCAGCCGGCCGAGCCGGCGCCGGCGATGATGTAGTCGTACGCAGCGCTCATCGTGTCAGGCATACCGCATGATGACGGTCTTGGTTCAGGCATACCGCATGATGACGGTCTTGGTTTCGAGATAGCCCTCAATCGCCGCACGTCCGTGCTCGCGGCCGATGCCGGACTGTTTGAAGCCGCCGAACGGCGCGTTGGGGTCGAGCGTGTTGTGCGAATTGACCCATACCGTGCCGGCTTTGAGGCCGTGGATGGCGGTCATCGCCTTGCCCATGTCGCGGGTCCAGATCGAGGCCGAGAGACCATAGCGCGTGTCGTTGGCGATGCGGATCGCCTCGTCGAGATCGGCGACCGGCATCGCCGCCACCACCGGCCCGAACACCTCCTCGCGCACGATCTCCATGTCGGGCCGGACATTATGCAGGATGGTCGGCGCCACATAGTGGCCCTTGCCGGGCACCGGCCGTGCGCCGCTGACCCGTTCGACGCCCGCCGCCAGGCCGCGCTCGACAAAGCCCTCGACGCTTCTTCGGTGCTTGGCCGAGACAAGCGGGTTGATCTGGGCCCCAGCGTCGCGGCCGGCACCCAGCGTCATCCCGTCGGCGATCTCGGCCAGCCGCGAAAGCGTGCGGTCGTAGATCGACTTCTCGATCAGCAGCCGCGAGGCCGAGGTGCAGACCTGGCCCTGGTTGAAGAACATGCCGAGCCCGGCAATAAGCGGCTCGATGCCTTCCTGCATGTCGGCGAGCAGGATCATCGGCGATTTCGAGCCGAGCTCCAGCGTGAAGCGGGCGACACGGTCGACCGCGGCGTGGCCGACGCGCTTGCCGACCTCCGTCGAGCCGGTGAAGGTCAGCTTGTCGATGCCGGGATGGCGGATCAGCGCCTCGCCGGTGACGGATCCGCTGCCGGTGACGATGTTGACGACGCCGGGCGGGAAGCCCGATGCCTCGATCAGGTCGGCGAGCCTGAGCAGGCCAAGCGGCGTTTCCTGCGGCGGCTTCAGCACCACCGTGCAGCCGCAGGCCAGCGCCGGCGCGATCTTCCACATGCCGATCAGCAGCGGGAAATTCCATGGCACGATGGCGCCGACGACGCCGACCGGCTCCATCACCGTCATCGCCTGGTGCCTGGCGCCAGGTGGCACGGGAATGGAGACCTGGAAAGTCGAGCCCTCGATCTTGGTCGCCCAGCCGGCATAATAGCGCAGCCAGTCGACGGTGCCGCCGGCACTCAGCATGCGGGCGACGCCGAGCGACTTGCCGTTCTCGATGCTTTCGATTTCAGCGAGCAGATCGGCGTCGGCCTCGACGGCATCGGCGAGTTTCAGCATCAGGTTCTGGCGGTCGACCGGCCGCATCGACGCCCATGGGCCTTCGAGCGCGGCACGCGCCGCGCGCACCGCCTGGTCGACCAGTTCGGGGCCGCTTTCGGGGACGCGGGCGACGATCTCGCCGGAGGCGGAATCGTCGACAGCGAGGCCTTCGCCGGAAAGGCCGTCGACGAAACGGCCATTGATGTAAGGCCGGTGCGAACGCGCCAGGAAGGCGGCTGCTGCGGCGCTGATCGGCGGCACAATTCTCTCGTTCACGCCATCCTCCTCGATTGCTGATGAACAGTCATGCCGAGGGTTATGGAGCGTATCGGCCAGCTTCAAGCCGAAGGCGGCGCGAGTGCGCGCTCAGTCAAAACAAAGTTCCCGCTCGGACAAGACGCCCGGCGATCGGTTGACCTAGATCAAGGTCGCATCAAGCCGCGCGTTTTGCGCGAGCCTCCCAGATGTCCAAAGAGGTGTCGGCCATTGAGCGCATTGCTGGGCAATCCGATGGTCACCACGGCGGCGCTGCCGCTTGTGCTTGGCATGGTCATGGCGCTGCTGGCGCGGTTTGCCCTGCCGCCGTTCTCGCACGTGCTTTCGCTGGTGGCGGCCGCCCTGTTGCTGTTCTTCTACTGGGACACGCTTGGCCCGCCCGTGGTGCCGCCGGTCGCGGCCAGCCAGAAGCTGATCTATCTCGCCTTTGCCGGCATCGTCGCCGGGCTCTTGCCCGAACGCCTGCTCAGCGCCGCCGTCGCCAGCAACCTTGTCGCCGTCATGCTTGCGGCCGCGCTGCTGTGGCTCGGCTGGCGCCGTATCGCCGGCGGTGCGCTGGACCTGCAGATGATCGCCGCGCTCATCGCCGGCCTGCTGGCGATCGTCGGCGCCGCGATGCTGCTGTCCCTGAAAGCCTCGCCATCGCCTCTGGCAGAGGAGCCGTTCCTGGTGCCTGCAGCCATGCTCGCTATATGCCTGGCCGGCGCGATCATCTCGGTGCTCGGCGCCTCGATCGTCACCGGGCAATTGCTGGGATCGCTGGCCGCGCTCGCGGGCGGCTGGTGCCTCGTCCAGTACATCGCGGTGCTGCGCGGCGGCACGGCCGCCGGCTGGAGCAAGGGCGCCGAGCTGATCCTCATCTTTGCCGCCGCCACGGTGTTGATCCAGGTGGCGCTGCTGGCGCCGAAGGCGAACCCGGTGGCGCTCATGCTTTCGCCCTTGCCGCTTGCCGTGGCCGCCTTGGTGCCCGGTCCGCTGCGGGGCCTTGTTTCCGGTGCCCGGCCGTTGCGGCCGCTGGTTGCCGGTCTGCTGATCGCCATACCGGCGATATTGGCGATCCTGACGGCGCTGCTGTTTGCGCCGCACGGAGCCGCGCTTGGCTTTTCCTGAGCCAGGGAATGACAACCAACAATGGGGAGAGTTACGTGACGATGAGAAAACTGACGGCCGCGCTTGCCTTTGCCTCGATGTGCGCCTTCGCATCGGCGGCTTATGCCGAGAATTACGAGATCGACGGCCAGCATGCCTGGGTCACCTTCACCATCAAGCACGGCATCTATGGCACCGCGCATGGCCAGTTCGATGCGGTGAAGGGCGCCATCGTGATGGACAAGGCCGACCCGTCGAAGAGCAGCGTCAAGGCCGAGCTCGATGTCGGCTCGGTGCACACCGCCTATGACCAGCGCGATAGCGATCTCAAAGGTCCCGACTTCTTCAACGCCGCCGAATTCCCGGCGATCTCCTTCGAAAGCACCAAGGTCGAGAAGGTCGACGACAAGACCGGCAAGGTCACCGGCAACCTCACCATCAGCGGCGTGTCCAAGGAGATCACGCTCGACGTGACGCTGGTCAACGAAGCGCCGGCGCCGTGGGATGCGACACTGACCAAGGCGGCGTTCACCGCCACCGGCAAAGTCAGCACCGCGGACTTCCCGATGGCCAAGGCCGCGTCCGGCTTCGGCCTCGGCCCGGATGTCGACATCGTCATCGATCTCGAAGCGGTGAAGAAATAGGCCGCCGGCAGTTAGCGCGGTGGCCGCCGCGCGATCGAAAGGTTGCGCGGCACGTCACACCAGACAGGCGCGAAGTGCGCGCTCAGTCAAAACAAAGTTCCCGCTCGGACAAGACGCCAAATCGGGGATGCCGCACTATCCCCAGCGAAGATCGGCGCATAGCCGGCGCACTCAGCAATCGGGATGGAACCATGCGATTTCTTGGAAAGACGGCCTTCATCACCGGCGGCGGCACCGGCATCGGTGCGGCGGTCGCCAGGCGCATGGCCGCCGACGGCGCCAAGGTGGTGTTGATGGGCCGGCGGCGCGAGCCGCTTGAGGCCGTGACCAGGGATATTGGTGGGCTGGTGGTGCAGGGCGATGCCGCCGATCCCCAGGCGGTGCGCGCGGCCCTTGCCGAAGTGCATGAAAAGATCGGACCGGTCGACATCCTCGTCGCCAATGCCGGCGGTCATGGCGTCGGCCCGACCATTTCGATGAGCGATGAGACCTGGAGCCTGGCGACGCGCAGCAATCTCGACACCGCCTTCGTCTGCGCCCGCGAATGCCTGCCTGACCTGATTGCGCGCAAGGGCAACATCGTCGTCGTCGCCTCGATCGCCGGCCTGTTCGCCGGGCCGGATGCGGCCGGCTACGTCACCATGAAACATGCTTGCATCGGCTTCGGCAAATCGCTGGCGCGCGACTATGGCCGCAAGGGCGTGCGCACCAACATCATCTGCCCGGGCTGGGTGTCGACCGACATGGCCGACGAGCAGATGGAGGTGATCGTCGAGAAGCACGGGCTTGGCTCGATCGAGGAAGCCTATCGCCTGGTGACGAAGGACGTGCCGCTCGGCCGACCGGCGACACCGGAAGAGGTTTCCAACGTCATCTGCTTCGTTGCATCCGGCGAGGCGGCGATGATGAACGGTTCGATCCTGACCGTCGATGGCGGCGCCACCGTCGTCGACCTGCCCACGCTCGCTTTTGTGGATTGATTGGGGCCTTTGCCGATTGATGTGGAGAGTGCGATGAACGACCAGAACAGACCGGCGGACTGGAAGCATTTCGACGATTTCGCCGCCGGCATCGCCACCAACCGGCAGGCGACGACGGATGCGCTGCGCGGCCAGACTTTCAGGATCACGCTCGACACCGGCCGCACCATCGACCTTGCCTTCACATCGCTCGACACGGTGGCGTGGAGCGAAGGCAGCGAGGCGGGCGCCGACTGGTACGAGGCGCTGGAGGTCGCCTCCAACGTGTTCTTCATCAACATGATCTTCTCGGCCCGGCCAACGGAAGACGAGGCCTTCATCGTCAACACCAGCACGCGCCGCGTGCTGTCGGTGCGTGAACGGGTGCGTGAAGCCGGCGAGGCCCCGGGCGAGCCGCGCGTGGCGCAGATTTGGTCGGCCGGCGTGCTCGGCGATCCCTCGGTCGCGCCGACCGGCATCGCGCCGGCGCCGACACGGGACCTGATCGGGCTCACCGCGCATTACACATACAGCCCCAATCACATCTACGAGCACATCTATCTCTCTTCCGAGCGCTATGCCTGGCAGAACCTCGTCGGCATCCAGCGCGGCCATGGCGACGTCGACCTGGCGACGACCTGGAAGTTCGCCGAGAACCAGTATGTGTTCGGCTTCCGCGAGTTCATCATCCCGGTCGCCTCGCTGTTCTTCTACAATTGGGACGTCATGCTCTCGACGGGGAAATTCCTCGGCGTGACAAGCCAGGGCAAGATCGAGAACAAGCCGGCCGGCGCCCACATCGAGAAGAAATCCAGAACCGCCTACGACAAAGGCAAGGCACCGGTCTGACCGCGCGGGGGAACGCCATGAACAAAAACTACGAAGCGATCAAGGCGCACTATGCCGGCTCCGACGCCAAGGATTTGGCGGCGATGATGGCGCCGGTCACCAGCCGCACCGCCTGGACCGAGATGGCGGGCTTTCCCTATGCCGGCACCTATGTCGGTCCGGACGCCGTCATTGAAGGCGTCTTCAAGCGCATCGGCGAGGAGTGGGACGGCTACGCGCTGAAGCTCGAAAAACTGGTCGATGGCGGCACCACCATCGTCGGCATCGGCACCTATTCGGGTGTCTACAAAAA
Source organism: Mesorhizobium huakuii (assembly GCF_014189455.1). Taxonomy (NCBI): domain Bacteria; kingdom Pseudomonadati; phylum Pseudomonadota; class Alphaproteobacteria; order Hyphomicrobiales; family Phyllobacteriaceae; genus Mesorhizobium; species Mesorhizobium huakuii. Next base: position 995,023 of record NZ_CP050296.1, on the reverse strand, counting down.
GACCGGCAAGCCGATGTCGGCGCGCGTCGTCCATGTCTGGGAAATGGAGGACGGCAAGGCGCTCAGTTTCGAGCAGTTCACCGACACCAGGCTGGTCGCGGCAGCGACCGTCTGAGGCATGCCTGCGGACACCGACGGTGTCCGTCCGATCCAAAACCTGGGAGGATGAAATGGGAAGCAGTCTGAAAGTAATGCTGGCGGGCCTGGTCCTGTCGGCCGCGTTCGCGGCCGGCACCGGTATGGCGAATGCCGGCGATACCGAGATCGTCATCGGTGCGCCGATCTCCTTGACCGGGCCGCTGGCCGGCGACGGCAAGGAGCAGAAATGGGCCTATGAGCAGGCAGTGGCCGACATCAACAAGGCCGGCGGCATCATGGTCAAGTCGGCCGGCAAGAAGCTGCCGGTGCGCCTCGTCGTCGCCGACGACGAAAGCTCGGAAGGCAAGGTGGCGTCGGCGCTGGAAAACCTGATCAAGGTGCAGAAGGTCGATGCGCTGCTGTCGACCCATTCGGGACCGATGAACATTGCCGGCGCCATCGTCGCGGAGAAGTACAAGAAATTCTACATGATCACGACGGCCTTCCCGTTCGAATGGCAGCCGCTGAAGCTGAAATATTCGGCGCTGTTCTTCTTCCATCCGGGGCCGGGCGCCGAGGTGCCGTTCGAGATCTGGGACAAGCTGCCGGCCAATGAGAAGCCGAAGAACCCGGCGCTGGTCTCCGAGGATTCGCCCGACGGCAAGGGCTTTGGCGGCGCCTTCGAGGCGGCGGCCAAGAAGTATGGCTACACTTTCGCCGTCGACGATCCCTGGGCGATCGGCGCCACCGATTATTCGGCGCTGATCACCAAGCTCAAGGCCGCAGACGTCGACGCCATGCTGGTGTTCGGCTCGCCGGCCGACACGGTGACGCTGCTGCGCCAGATGAAGGAGCTCGGCTTCTCTGTGCCTTACCTGCACGGCTGGAAGGGCACCTGGACGGGCGAGTTCCACGAAGCGCTCGGGGCGGATTCCGATTACATCCTGACCGACGGCTTCTGGTCGTCAAGCTATCCCTATCATGGCGCCAAGGAACTCGGCGACCGCTACGAGGCCGAGTTCAAGAAGGACTCCGTGACCGTCGGCGCCTTCTACGCCAACGCACAGGTGCTGGCGCAAGCGATCGAGAAGGCCGGCTCGACCGATGCCGGCGCGATCCACGACGCGATCTTCGGCCAGGAGTTCAAGGACACGGTGGTTGGTGACCTCAAATTCGACCAGACCGGCTTTGCGCTCATCCCCAGCGTCGCCACGCAATGGTGGCAAGGCAAGCACCAGCTGATCTTCCCGGACGGCAACTGGACCTACAAACCGGCGCCAGCCTGGGACAAGCGCTGAACGAGGGCGGGCACACTCGTCCGGCCGTCGGCGCTGCCCCTCATTGCCCTGCCGGGTGTTCGTCACTCGAAAAGCCAAGCAATTGGCTTTTCGTCCGCTGCGCGGACCGTTCCTCAACTCCCCGTGAACGGGGAGAAAGAGATAGCATTCCTCGCCCCGTTTACGGGGAGAGGATGCCGGTCCACCCTCCGCAGCTGCAACGGCAGCTGCTGTGGAGGACGGGCAGGCAGGTGAGGGGCGGCGCTGACTTCGACAAATTCCGTACAAGACAACGTCCACCGGAGAAACGGAAACACGATGCAGCCTGACGAAACCCTGCTTCGCCTCGAGGCGGTCCAGAAGCGGTTCGGCGGGCTTGTCGTGCTCAACAACATCGACATCGCCGTCAGCGCCAATGAGCTGATCGGGCTGATCGGTCCTAACGGTGCCGGCAAGTCGACGCTGTTCAACCTGATCACCGCGCTCTACACGCCGACGCAAGGGCGCATCCGCTTCCGCGACCAGGACATCACCGGCACGGCACCGCATCGCATCTGCCGGCTGGGCATCGCGCGGACCTTCCAGCTGGTGCGCACATTCCTCACCATGACAGCGTTCGAGAACATCATGGTCGGCGCGGTCTATGGATCAGGCGGGCGCGTCAAGCATGCGACGGCGGCAGCGCAAGAAGCGCTGGAGCTTGTCGGGCTGACCGCAAAACGCGATGTTCGCACCGCGCATATGACGCTGTCCGACCGGCGCCTGCTGGAGATCGCCCGGGCGGTGGCCTCCAGCCCGGCGCTGCTATTGCTCGACGAGCCGATGGCAGGGCTGAACCCGACCGAGATCCAGCGCATGGTCGATGTCATCCGCCGTGTGCGCACTGAGCGCGGCGTCTCGATCCTGTGGGTGGAGCACAAGGTCGACGCCATCATGAAAGTGTGCAGCCGGGTGATCGTGCTCGACCATGGCGAGAAGATCGCCGACGGCAGCCCGCGCGAAATCGTCGCCAACCGCAAAGTGATCGAGGCCTATCTTGGCGAACCGGCTGCTTGACGTGAAAAACCTGGAAGTCGCCTATGGCGATGTCGGCGCGCTGTGGGGCGTGTCGATCCATGTCGACCCCGGCACGATCGTGGCCATCGTGGGCGCCAATGGCGCCGGCAAGACGACGCTGTTGAAGACCATTTCCGGCCTGCTGAAGCCGAAGCGCGGCGAGATCTTTCTCACGGGCGTGCCGCTGGCCGGCAAGGCGCCGGAGGAGATCGCCGGCATGGGCATCGCCCATGTGCCGGAAGGGCGCGGTCTGTTCCGCCAGATGACGGTGCTGGAGAACCTCGAGCTCGGCGCTTTCCAGCCCAAGGTGCGTAAGCACTTCAGGCAGTCGCTCGAAAGGGCCTACACGCTGTTTCCGCGGCTGAAGGAGCGGGCAGGGCAGAAGGCCGGCTCGCTCTCCGGCGGCGAGCAGCAGATGCTGGCGATCGCGCGCGCCACCATGTCGGACCCCTCGCTGCTCATCCTCGACGAGCCGTCGCTGGGTCTGAGCCCGATCGTGGTGCAGCAGATGTTCGCGCTGATCGAGACGCTGCACAAACAGGGCGTCACGATCCTGCTGGTCGAGCAGAACATCCATCAGGCGCTGAAAGTGGCCGATTACGGCTTCGTGCTGAAGACCGGCGAGCTCGCCATGCAAGGCACGGGCGCCGAGCTGATCGCCGATCCTGAAATCCAGAAGGCCTATATGGGCGTGTTGGAGGTGCAATGATGCAGAACATTCCGCCTCCCGACATCCTGCTGCAGCTGTCGCTCAACGGCGCGCTGGGCGGCGCCATGTACGGCGTCGCCGCCGTGGGCTTGAGCCTCATCTTCGGCACCATGCGGCTGATCTTCCTGGCGCAGGGCGCGATGATCATCCTCGCCGCCTATTTCGTGCGGGCGCTGTTCTACAGTCTGGGCATCGACCCGTTCCTGTCGCTGCTGATCGTCGTGCCGGTCGGGCTCGGCGTCGGCTGGCTGGTCTATCAGGGCCTGTTTCGCCGGGCGGCGGCCGAGGAGGACCGCAACATCTCGCTGCTCATCGCCGTCGGCCTGATGTTCCTGATCCAGAATCTGATGACGGTAGTCTGGGGTGGCAACACGGCCGCGGTGGTCACCTCCTACACGGCGAGCGGCATCGAGATATTGGGCGTGCGCACCTCCTTCACGCGCTCGATGGGTTTCCTGATCGCGCTCGCCGGCACCGGGCTGGTGGTGCTGTTCCTGCGCAAGACGATTGTCGGCAAGGCGGTGCGCGCAGCCTCCGAGGACATGGAAGCGGCGACGCTGATGGGCATCAGCCCGCACCGCGTCAACGCCATCGCCTTTGCCATCGGCATCGCGCTGGCCGGCGCGGCCGGCGTAGCGGTGGCGACCACATTCCCGTTCAACCCGTTCGCCGGTTTCATCTTCAGCCTCAAGGCGCTGGTGGCGCTGGCGCTGGGCGGCATCGGCAATGTCGCCGGGGCGCTGGCCGGCGGCATCATCCTCGGTCTCATCGAGGCCTATGTGCAGTATTTCATCAGCGGCGGCTGGACCAATGCCATCGCCTACGGCGTGTTCCTGGCGGTGCTGATGTTCAAGCCGGAAGGCCTGTTCAGCCGGCCCTACAAGAAGGCTTGAGCGCCATGTTGAAGCAAGTCTTCTTGGAACGGGCATGGCCGAAACAAGCCTGGATAGGGATAGCCGTCGCCGTCGTCGCGGGGCTCGCCCTGCTGCCGCTGCTGCCCGGCGCGATCGATAGTTACGCCTTCTCCTTCCTGTTCTTCGTCTTCATCTACGCCATCATGGCGCAAGGCTGGAACCTCGTCGCCGGCTTCGGTGGCCAGATCAGCCTGGGCAACCACGCCTTCTTCGGGCTCGGCGCCTACACCACCGCGATCCTGTGGAGCGGCAATTACCTCTGGGGCTCGCTCTATGACGCCTGGCCGCGCATCTATTATTTCGATCCGGTGACGATGGTGCTGGGCGGGCTGGTCGCAGCCGTCGCCGCCATCATCATCGGCCTGCCGCTGCTGTCCAAACTGCGCGGCGACTATTTCGCGCTCGGCACGCTCGGCTTCGGCGAGATCGTCAAGGTGATGTTCATCAATGGCGGCGACTTCACCGGCGGCGCCTTCGGGGTCATCGCGCCCGCCGGCACCTTCGACACGCTGTTGCCGCACTATCTGGTCGGGCTCGGCCTGATGGTGGGCACGGCACTCGCCATCCGCCTCCTGATGCGCTCGCGCTACGGGCTGGCGCTGATTGCCGTGCGCGACGACGAGATGGCGGCGTCGGCCAACGGCATCGACGTGCTCAAGGTCAAGGTCGCCGCCTTCGCCGGCAGCGCCTTCATCGCCGGAGTCGCCGGCAGCCTCTACACCTACTACATCTTCCATGTCGGGCCGGATTCGGTCTTCGACCTCGACTGGATGCTGTTGCCGCTGATGATGACCGTGGTCGGCGGCACCGGCACGCTGCTTGGGCCGATCCTCGGCGCTTTCGTCATGTACGCGGTGTTCGACCTGGCCCGCATCGTGGTGCCGGATTACCACCCGGTGATTTCGGGGCTGACGATTATCCTGGCGATGCTGTTTTTGCCGAAGGGACTGATGCGCAGTTTTGCAGGGAGGGTGCGGGTGGTTTGAGCGATTGAGTCAAACTCCGTCGGCTGACTGTCTCAAGCTGGCAACCTCAATTTTCCAAGCACATGGACCGGGAACCGCTCGCACCGCTAGGCGATGGAATTGTCCAGAATGACGACAAGATATGTCACGCAGGGGGAACGGGCAGCATCCCAAAGTCACCAGCTCTCGAGCATTTCATAGCGACGGCGCATCAGGTAGATGCTGGCGTTCTCGTAGTCGCGCCGGTCGAGCATGGCGCGGTCTTCGGCAAAAGTCTCGCCCCGAAACATCCGTCCCAGGCGCGGATCGAGTTCGGCCCGGGCCTGGGCCCGCAGGTCTTCCGCGCAGGCGCTATCGCCCATCTCATGGCAGGCGGCGGCGCCGATCACCGCAAAGTCCGCATTGAAGCCGCGCACCTTGAGATAGTAATCCGCGAAACTGGCGGCGCGGGAGTACTCGCCTGCCCTGTACAGTTCGTAGAGGATACGGAAGTTGAGGTTGCGCGAGAGGATGTGCGGAAAGGCCTGGATCGCCTCATCGAAGCCCTCCATCAGCCCCTGGTTCTGGTGGTTGGTGAGCCCGGAAAGGGCCATGACGTAGTTGCCCAGGGCGGCGACCAGCGGGCTTGCTTGTGGATCGAGGAGGTATCCGATATCCCCTGTCGCCTGCGAGGCGTCCATCGTGGCGAAGAAATCGGCGTCGCGCCAATAGTAGAGATCCGGCCTGGCGACGCCCGGCGCCAGAGCTGCGGCGGTTTCGATCATCGTCTTTCCGTCCATCGACTGGAAGAGAACCGCTTCCTTCAGAACCGAGTCCATGGTGTCGAAGGGGACCGAGAACAGCTTGCGGCCGCCTTCCGTGAACCAGCGGCCGCCAAAGTCCTGCAGCAGGCTATTCGCGGAGAGAAGAAAGTTCTCCTCGGCCCGCGGATCGATGAAGGTCACCAGCCTCTTGTCGGCCTCGATCCGGAAGATCATGGTTGAGTGGTCGGTAAAGCCGTCGCTCAGCATCGCTTCGTCGCCCGGCGCAAGAATGCATGGCCAGCGATCGATTGGCAGCACGAGGTCGCCGCTCGGCAGCTCGACTTCGGTCGCGCTCCCGCGGCCCCAAAACGCACCACGGGCAGAGGCGTGTCCGGGTTCTGCTGCGTCCAGATGTTCAAGAGGTTCTGGTCGGCCGGTCCGTCCTCCTCCATCGCCTCGTTGTTGAGGTACGGCGCCTCGTTGGGGCTGCCGTAGGGCGATGCTGCCCTGAGGTCGAACAGATGCTCAAGGTTCTGCAGCGGCTGTTCGCTTCGAACCACCGGACAATCGGCAATGCCGGCAACGGCCGGCAATGTCGCGCCCGCCAGCAGGCTAGTTGTGCAGATACAGAGGCTCAGAACGCGATTCATGATCAACCCCATCGATAGTGTATCTGGCGATGATCTGGAGACCCTTGACCGTGGCGTCGAGATAGCGCAGCCGCAGGTCCAGGGTATAGGTGGCATCGGTCGGGTTGAGCTCGATGACTTGCGCCCGGTCTTTGCAATCGAGGAGGTTCTCCGGCCGACAGGGTAAGAACTGCCCATTCGCGTCATTGTAGACGACCGTGGTCCCGCCGCCTTTTATGACGCCGAGATAGGTATTTACCGGCCGCGCCCCTGCCCAGGTTTCCGGCTTGCGATTGGGCGGGGCGGCGTTTGCTTTCACGGCCGCAACAACCTCGGGCGGCACAGCGTCGATCGGCGCGATGGCGATGGCGTTGATGGCAATCCGGGGGCAGGAGTCTTGAGCGAGAGCTGGGCGCGAAGCTTCACGCCCTCCGAAAAGACTCTGGCTCCGGCGACCTTGATCATGGTGCCCCCCGACAGCGGCGCAAGCTCCTCCTCATCCAGCTTCACATGCAGTCCATCTTCGATCCGCGGAGCCGGAGCGAAGCGATCGTGGAGATCCAGGAGGCCGACAATGCCGACGATGATGGCGGAGATCGTGGCGATCGCGGTCGCAAAAGGATACTTTTCGAAAAAGGCAATCAGATTACGAGCCAGGCCACGCGGTCTCGCTTGAGCAGCCTCCGGCTTGCGACGTACGCGTGCCATGGCGGATCCCCAACCCATCACATTGTAGCACGTGGCGCGGCACGCTCCAGCCGAGCGGATGCGCCGGCGGCGCGAAGCAGCCATTCGCCGTGCAATAGACGAAGGTCACCCTTGGGCCATATTCAATCGGCCGACAGGGCTGCTGCGCGCCGGACTGGAAGCGATAGAGGCGACGATGCGCTCCTCGAGGCCGCGCGTATTATTCGCCGCGAACCTCTCCCCCCCGCCTTATCACCAGCGCTGCCAGCAAGCCGCGGACCGCCGCCACCTCCGGATCTCACTGCAGTGCTGACTCTTTTCCCTCCCCCAAACGTCTTAGCTACAGTGAAGCAACGGAGCAGGGTCGATGAGCCTTAAGGACAAGAAAATCGTGGTTACCGGCGGCAGCCGGGGCCTTGGCCTCGGATTGGTCGAGGCACTGGTCGAACATGGCGCTGAGGTGACCGTGGTCGCCCGTGGCGCCGAGGCGCTGGAGGCGGTCGGTGCGCGGCTCGGGGTCGCCACGATCTCCGCCGACGTCACGGACGAGGACGCGGCCTATCGCATCCTTGGCGAGGTTCGCCCTGATATAGTGGTGCTGAACGCTGGTGCCACGCAGCGCATGGGGCGATTGGATCAGCTGAAATGGGAGGATTTCTCCATTGCCTGGGAAACTGACGTGAAAGCCGGCCTCTACTGGCTGCAGGCGGCGCTGAACCTGCCGCTCAAGCCAGGCAGCCGCGTGTTGGTGGGATCGAGCGGAGCTGCCGTTGGCGGGTCGCAGATGTCGGGCGGTTATGGCGGCTCCAAGCGCATGCTCTGGTTCATGGCCAAATATGCCAATGGCGTGGCGCGGGAGAAGAAGCTCGGCATCCGCTTCCAGGCGATCGTACCAAGGCAGATTATCCTCGGCACGGGAATCGGGGATGTTGCGGCCGAGGCCTATGCCGGCTCGCTGGGCATCACGCCGGAACAATTCGTGACCCGCTTCGGCGCGCCGATGCCGCCCCGGGCATTCGGCGACAGGGTCATTTCCGTGCTGGAGGACCCGCAATATGCGGAAGGCGTCGTCTTCGGCCTCAATGGGGACGCGGGCGTAACGATCATGGAGGACACGGCGGCTTGAGCGACGGAAAGCCTGAAGTGGACCGCGACCGACGGGAGGGGCTGCTTGCCCTTGCCGCGGCACTGCGGCCGGAGCTGCACCGCTATTGCTCGCGTCTGATGGGATCGGTCATCGACGGCGAAGACGTCGTGCAGGACACTTTTGCCCGCGCCTTCGTTGCCCTGGACGAGCTGTGCGAGGTGCCGCAGTTGCGACCATGGCTGTTCCGGATCGCCCACAACCGTGCGCTGGACCTCTTACGCAGCCGCGCAATCCGCGTCGCGGAGCCGATCGAGGCGGCCCTTGAAATTGTCGACGACGCCAAGGCCGACCCGATGGAGACGCTGATGCGCAGGGAAGCCGTAGAGACCGCGGTGTCGCGCTTTGCGGACCTTCCGATCCTCCAGCGCAGCGTCATCATCCTGAAGGATGTGCTCGACGAGCCGCTGGCCGAGATCGCTGGTCTGCTGGATATCACGGTCGATGCCGTGAAGGGGCATCTGGCGCGCGGTCGCGCCCGGCTTCGGGAGATCAATGCCGATGCTGCCGCGCTCCCCGATGCACGCATCGCGTCCGCCGCTGTGGTCCGCTATGTCACCCTGTTCAACCAGCGCGACTGGGACGGCTTGCGCGCGCTGCTTGCCGACGACGTGAAACTCCATCAGTCCCTGCACCCGCCGCGCTCAGGGGCGGCGGATGTCGGCATGTTCTTCACAATTTACGCAAGAAGCGATCGCCTATGGCTCACGCCGGCCTGGCTTGAGGACCGGGAGGTGATCGCGGTGTTCGAAGACCCGGCCAACCCAACGCCCGACTATTTTATGTGGCTGGAGTGGCGGGAAGGGCGGATCAGTTTCATCCGCGACTATCGCTATGTCCGCTATGTCACCGACGATGCGGAACTGGTGCTGGCAAAGGACGCCGGATCTTTCGGTCGCGGCACTGGATACCGATGAATGGCGGATCTGGCGCGCATCGCGTGCCGGACCAAGTTGTTTGCCGAAAGGGCTGATGCGGAGAGCGCCGACCGCCTGAGTTCTAGGGGCAACGATCGGCTTGCTGCTGCTCATCGCGTATTTCTCCCTGTTGCCGGGCCAGCTTGGGTGGAAGCGGCCTGCCAGGCCAATACGGCCAGGATGACCACCGCAGCGTGAGCGAGGGCGGTCAGCGCTGCCAGGCTCGCCACGCCTGCGTTGGCCCGAGCGAGTTGCAGGAAGACCTCGCGGCCATCGAGAATTGCCGCGGCACCCGCCAGCAGAATGGCCAGCAAGAGGGTCGCTTTGCCAAGCCTCAGAACGGCGGCCGCGAGCACGATCGAAATGCCGACGAACCCCCATGTCAGCCAAGGGGTTTCGAGGTTGATGCCAAGGATCGTTTGCTCGGGGTGACTGCCCGTTTCGCCGACTTCGGCGCTCTCGCCACCTTGTTTCGCAGTAGAGCTCTCGGCCGCTTCATCATGGCCGCCCTGTTCTTGAGCCCCGGCCGCTTCGTTTTGCGCAGCTATGCTTGCGGGCTCCCGATGCCCGCTCCCTTCCATCAAGACGGCGGCAGCGAAGAGGAGCGCCGAGATCGCCAGCATTGCCGACGTCCAACGGACGAGGGCGACGCGATTTCCGAAAGAGCCCATCAACGAAATCTTCCTTTTGGATCAGTGCGAATATAGCGTACTCCTTCAAGTAACTTGAGGTTCAAGGAGTATATTGCGATGAACCTTCACGCCCGCGTGCTCACCATCGGAGCGCTCGCCAAGGCTGCCGGCGTCACGACGCCGACCATCCGCTACTACGAGGAGATCGGTTTGCTGCCTCCCGCGCCTCGCACGACCGGAGGGCAACGCATTTATGACGACGACGATTTGGGTCGGTTGACGTTTATCAAGCAGTGCCGGGACTTTGGCTTCGGCATTGGTCAGGTGCGCGTGCTGATGGAGCTATCCATCAGCACCAGCCGCGATTGCGTCGAGACGCGCGACATTGCCCAGGTGCATCTTGACGAGGTCCGCCAGAAACTCGCCGAACTGCGCTTGCTCGAACGTCGGCTGGAAAGCTTTGTGACCCGCTGCAACATCGCCTGTGCCGGCGGTCCCGGCCAGGACTGCGTGATTTTCAAGGACATGGCTGCATCGGCCAAGGGCAGCTGCTGCGGATAACTGCGAGGAAACGCCTCAATTAGCAGGAGCTACTATCCGGTAGCCCACAGCTCTGGCTCAGGCGACCGCTCGGTGTTCCTCACGGGCAGCCCCCAAACTTCGCGTGCCGCGTCGGCGTTCATAACCGCGATTCCTAAACCCACCACCAAATCTGGCCACGCGGAGCGCCAGACGAAAGCCGTGACCAACCCGGCCGCTATGATGGCGATGTTGGCGATGGCGTCATTGCGGGCCGACAGGAATGCCGCCTTTGTGAGGCTGCCGCCATGAAGACGGTAGGCGGCGAGCATATAGGCGCAGGAGAGGTTGACGGCGAGAGCGCCAAGTCCCGCCAAGGTCAAGGCGATCGGCTGCGGCGGCACTGGCACGTTGAACTTCTCCCACGCCGTCAAAAGCGTAGCCAGACCCGGCACGAGCAGGATGAGCGCCAGTGCCATCCCCACACGTGCGCGAGAGCGCAACGACCAGCCGAGTGCCAGCAGGACAAGGAGATTTACCGAAGCGTCTTCCAGAAAGTCGACACTGTCGGCGAACAGAGACACTGATCCGATGGTGAGCGCCACAGCGAACTCGACCCCGAAATAGGCGAGGTTGAGGAGCGCGACGATGAGGACGATGCGACGAAGTGGGAGGTTCATCTTCTGAAAGTAACCGAGACCGGTGTATTGGGCCACCAGCTTCGCGACCTGCGGCGCCCTGATCGTGGTGCCACCCGGTCATCTCCAGCCGGACCATCATCTTGGCGGTACTGTTTTTGCCCAAGGGCTGATGCGCAGTTTTGAGAGCAAGGTGCGGACGCCTGAAGGTTGGCGCGTCGTCCTAGCGCGATTGCATCAGCGTCCGCGCCGCATCTTTGCCCGCTGTGAGGATGCGATCCGATAACTCCGTCCCTTCGACGGCGCGGGCCAGTTGCAGCGTACCGATGAGCGTCGCAAAGACAGCCAGCGCCGTGCCTTCCGGA